>CATJNB010000001.1 GCA_949741605.1 uncultured Eubacteriales bacterium
GGTATCCACGGATACCCATTTTGTGCATAAGGCATGGCACGACTCGTCCCCGAGGATCAAAACCATTACGTATCCCATGCTCGCCGACCCAACCCATGCATTGTGCCGGGATTTTGAAGTGCTGATCGAGGAGAATGGTCTCGCCGAACGGGGCAGCTTTATTGTAAACCCAGAAGGAAAAATTGTTGTGTATGAGGTGAATGCCGGAAATGTCGGACGCAACGCCGAGGAACTATTGCGCCGTTTGCAGGCCAGCCAGTTTGTTGCAGAGCACGGAAATGAAGTTTGCCCCGCAAGATGGAAACCCGGCAAGGAAACATTGCAGCCAAGCCTTGACTTAGTTGGTCTGCTGTAATCGCCCAGTTGAGCAAACAGAAAAGAAAAACCATCCTAAAGTACATTAGGATGGTTTTTTATTTGGATTGGTTTCCCTCTACCCCTACCTCTTTACGAGCGATAGTTTAACATAAATCGAATGCCTTAATAAAGTATCAAAATTAAGAAAAAGCAGGATGCCTCTGTAGACATCCTGCTTTTCTGTTTTATACAAAAATAAGATAGAAATTGACAGATATCTATTGCAAAAAGCAATACAAAATGTCCAAAAAAGTAGGGGTTTTTGGACATATCACATATTGGGAATTATTTAATATTTTATTTTTTCTAAAATGATAATTCTAATTCAGAAGATATATATTCGTTATTTTAAATATTTTTTAATTTTAAAAATACAATCTATTTAGAATAATATACAATTGAGATTTTCAAAATCTAGGGCGATAACATGAATAGACGATGAAAAACATTCGTCAGGGCGTGTCCAAAAACCCCTACTTTTTTGGACATTTTGTATTGTATTTTGCAATAGAGACACTTTATTTTCGATCTTATTTTTGTATAAAACAGAAAATCAGGATACCTCTGTAGGCATCCTGATTTATTTTTCTCTCTTTTTTCTGGCAAACAAGCATTAAAACAATCGCACGAGAACCGAACATGTAACCATTGAGAATATCAGCATACAAAA
>CATJNB010000002.1 GCA_949741605.1 uncultured Eubacteriales bacterium
GAACGTACCGAAAATGTATTTCCGGTAATGGTGACTTGTATCCCGCCGCTTGCCCGGTCCGCCTGCCTTGTTTCCTGCGCTGTCAGCACACGCTCGCCCTGATGCAGCAAGGCGGGGTAGTTGTCGTATGGTACGCGGGTTAAACCGGAGGCGTGGCCAAACCCCCAGAAATTTTTCCAACTTGAGAAAACTTTCGTATTCTCGGTTTCGGCGTTCCCGGATAGATATGTTGATGTAGAAGCCGCGCGAACGGTCGGAACCACATCAATGTCAATTCTTGCTGGAAGTTTCTGCCGGATCAATTCCTCTGCGTTCCAGCGTTTGATTGCTGCATCTGCACCTTCCAGACCGCTTTCCATCACACGTTCCAGAGAATTTCTTAAATTGGTTTGGGCTTCTGTACTGGCAAACGCCTGATTAAAGGTATAAAGAGCATCTTTGCTTTTCATATTGCGTTTTTGGTTTTCTGAGGAATTGAAGAAATCAATTTTTGATTTCCCCATAACCGCAAGGTTAGCCGCATACAGGTCGCCGCCGTCTATGCGGTTTGCATACCCGGTCATTTCCCCGACCTGTTTTTGCAAATCCGTCTTAATTCCTACAAAGGAATTTAACACATCCGCAAGGGCCGCCGTTTTATTTTGTATTTCTAAAACCGGGGTGTCCAAGACCGCTGTGCTGATATCCCGCATACCCTTTGAAAAACCGTCAGCCATTTCCGAAATCTGACCGCCAATACTTGGCGGTAACATCGAAGCCACTGTTTTTGCGGATTCCATCGTTTGTTTATAGACAGTACCGTCCATCTGGTCAACCCAAGATTTCAGGTTATCCATTTCAATCTGATCTTTCCGGTTATCAAGCCTTGCATCTTCCTGCCCCATTAACTGCATAAGTTTGGTGATCTTTTGCCCGTATTCCCCTTCATAAAATGCAATCTGCTGATCGAGCATTGTCATGCGCGAATCGTTATAAGCATCCCCGTAAGAGGTTTCAAATACATCCGCTTTCAGGCCGGACAAGGTTGCTGATTTCCCGGCAAAAGAAGATTGGCCGATTTCCTCTGCGGACCCCTGGTAATTCTTTTTGATCCCGGTATCCA
>CATJNB010000003.1 GCA_949741605.1 uncultured Eubacteriales bacterium
ACTTTTCCGTTTTCTGAAAGCGTGACCCGCATTTTCAAAAATGTAAAGGAATGGTGCCGAAACGGAGTGATGATGTTTTTCTTATCACTCATGGAAATTCCAAGTTCTTCGGCAATCGCGTACAGACAATGTTTAATGTCTGTGAGTTCTTCCAAAGAATGGCTAATCACGTACCCGTCATCCATATATCTGCCATATCCGTGAATCCCCCGGACATCTTTGACATAATGGTCAATAGGGCTTGCATAGTCCAAAGCGATCATTTGGGAAATCTCACTTCCTAATCCTACCCCGTGTTTTTGCCTTGCTGTTTTGTCAGCGGTTTTCCTTTTTTGGAAATCGTCAACGTAAGAACAAAACAGCTCATACAGGCGGTCATCCTTGATTTTTGCTCTGGCTCGTGCCTTGATTCCATCATGCGGCAGGCTGGCAAAATAACCTTTAAAGTCAAATTGATAGATCCCGCCCTGTGTCCCATATCGGCGATAGTGGTGACGAAGATGCTCTTTCAATCTTTTTAACTGAAAGTCCATCCCTTTGTTTTTCAGACTTGCGCCGTTGTCATAGATGAAACTGCGGGAATACGCATTGGAAACGAGGTTTTGACACAGGCACTTTTGCGCCGCCCTCTCCTGAATCGGGAGCGCGTCAATATCCCGTTTCTTTCCGTGTTCGATTGTGGAAAAACTCTGGAAACCGTGGAATTTTCTCATACCTTCTTTCAGGTCTATGTAGGTTTTCAGGCTTTCTGAGAGAAGGTTTGTTTCAAAATGGATGGTTGAGGTTTTCCACCGCGCCCCATTGCAGCACGCTTTTCCAGCCCGGCAGAGATTCCCAAAGGACATTACTTCCTCAAAGCTTTTCCCTGCGGCCTGTTGTGCTTTTTGTTCCCGCTTTACTTTGCGACGCTGGTATCGCGCCTCATGTCTTTCTTTACTGTTCATTTGTTGATTCCTTTAAAATGCAAACTTCCACTCGTACAGCACCATAGCATGACGGGTGGTTTGCAGGGGGCATGACTTCCCTACACCTGTCCCGCCTGCCGTAGCGGTTTTCTCCTAGCTGCGTAACGGCTGCTCATGAAACACACTGGTACCCGCCAAACCAGCCTGCCATG
>CATJNB010000004.1 GCA_949741605.1 uncultured Eubacteriales bacterium
GCCATGGCGGAATGAAGGATATGATCCATTTCATGCAGTTGCATACCAGTCATGGCGAGCATAACGTGGCTGGCAAATTTTTTGGGGAAGGAATAAATAATTTCACCTGCAAATTCCCCTACAAACTCGATTTTGGCGTGGATAGCATCATCTTGGAAGATAGGGGGCTGGGATTGAGAGAGATGGTTTGTTTTAATCTCAAACATCGTTTCAAAAACATGGGAAACACTGGTAGCAAAGCAGTCGAGGACAGATTTGGTTTGTACGCTAAGGTGGTCGTCCGATTGGGCGAGCTCGCCTTTGGCGATCTTGAGATCCTCATTCATGACATGGTAGATGAGCCAAGCGATCAGTACACCCGTAAAACTTTTAATGACATTAACATCATAGCAGGTTTCCTGAAATTTCTTTTCATATTCAATGACAGTTTTCCCAAACAGACGATGCTGTTTTTTATGTTCTTCGATATGGGGGTAATGGATAAATTCCTGATAGGTTTCCTCGTCACGGAAATGGTTGTGGACATATTTTTTCAGGAAGTCAACAGCCGATGAAAGCTGAACCCTCGGACAGGGATCGGCATCCATAGTTTCAATCAGGTTTTCCACTAACTGGAATAATTCCTTATGTTGGTTATCGATCTGGGCGACCCCGAGACAATAAGTGTCTTTCCACATCATATTTCGAACATCCTCCTTAAATATATAGAAATAAAAAATAGAATAATCATAGATTGATGAAAATGATTTCTTGTCAGAGATATTATAACATAGATTGTTTGGAAAAGCGAATAGATTTTTTAAAAATTGTGGCAAAGGAGCATTTTGGGATCGGAAAATATGGAAAATCCCAGCTGTTTTGAGATTTTTTGTGGGTTAAAAAAATTTTGAAAAATTTTTGAAAAAATGTATTGACATTTCCCGAAAAAGGAGATATAATAAATAACGTTGTCAGGCGGTACACGCAAGACAGGAAAACATAATTAGCACAATGGCCTAGTAGTTCAGTTGGTTAGAACGCCAGCCTGTCACGCTGGAGGTCGACGGTTCGAGCCCGTTCTAGGTCGCCATTATGCTGCTATGGCTCAGGTGGCAGAGCACATCCTTGGTAAGGATGAGGTCGGCAGTTCGAATCTGCCTAGCAGCTCCA
>CATJNB010000005.1 GCA_949741605.1 uncultured Eubacteriales bacterium
GCCGGGTGAGCTTTTCCGCGATATCGGAATAGTCGTTGATCGTATCCACGCCATCGAGCGCGGCAATCTGTGCGACGGTTTCGTCATATTTTTGCAGGTCAATGAGCGTGACCTTATACGCATTGGGCAGCGGGTTATTTTGCCCGGTCAGGCCGTTTAAAATTTCGCCGTCATCGCCAAGGATGTCCATATACCGCTGGATGGCTTCATCGCGCGATACAAACACACATTCCTGCGGGTCGACGTTATCGAGCTTTTTAATCTCATTGCCCACAGCAATCGACTTGACGTTATTCAGCCCCTCGTCGAGATAAACCGTAATGGAGTTGCTCGCTTCCAGCGATTTCATAGCTTCATTGACATTCATGGAGAACACAACCGCCGCGCCAGTGAGCAACAGGCACGAAACCAGCACCGCAATCGAGGCCAGCGACATGGTACGGTTGCACCAGACGTTTTTGAACCCTTCCTTTAATAGATATTTCAAACTGCTTGGGGTCATGCCATCACCTCCTGCTGTTGTTCGGCAGTATCGGCAACAATGGAACCGCCATGGATTTCAATGACGCGGCGGTTAAAATGGCGCACTAAGTTATGTTCATGGGTAACCATCAGGATGGTCGTGCCGCGGCGGTTGATCTCGCTGAGCAGGTCCACAATTTCAAAGGAAAGTTCCGGGTCGATATTCCCGGTCGGCTCGTCGGCAATAATCATTTTGGGGTTGTTCACCAGCGCACGCGCAAGGCCCACCCTCTGCTGTTCGCCGCCGGACAGCTCGGCCGGGCGGCACTTCATTTTATTTTGCAGGCCCACCACGCCCAAAATATACGGCACGCGCTTGCGGATGACCCGGTTAGAAGCGCCGATGACGTGCATGGCAAACGCTACGTTTTCATACACATTCATATTGTTAATCAACCGGAAATCCTGAAACACAATCCCCATGGTCCGGCGCAGATAGGGCACGTCCTTTTTGCCCACCTGCGAGAGCTTGTGGCCATTGACGATAATCTCCCCGCTTTGGGGGCGTTCCTCACACATAATCAATTTTAAAAAGGTACTTTTCCCGGCGCCGGAGGAACCCACGATAAACACAAATTCACCCTTGGCGACGTCCAGATTAACATTCCTAAGAGCCACCGTACCATTGGAATACGTCTTAGAAACATTTCGAAATTCAATCAAAATAATCCTCCTAACGGACGGCAGGCC
>CATJNB010000006.1 GCA_949741605.1 uncultured Eubacteriales bacterium
AAGCCTGCGGATACCGCTTATTGGGTGAACCTGACCCGTGAGCAGACCGTAGACATGATCGACCGGATTTCCAAGAAAACCGAAGAAAGATATGTTGTCTTGCTTTGTTATCCTTCAGATGGTAGTGCGTTCGTTTCCACTGCAATCCAACAATTTTCAAAGCAGGCCAATGAACAGACAACGAAACTATACGCTTATGCCTGTGACAGCAGCGATTCATCCTGGATTGATGAGGAACTGAAAAAAGTATTTGATACACCATCCGAGAACTGGCCCAACTGGCCTCTCGCCATTACCTACAATCCATCGACAAAAAAGGTAATATCACGCGAGTATGTAGGCACTCTTACGAATCCTACCAAGGATCCAGCCCTGCCTAATGGACTGCTGGATTTGATGAAGGACAACGGAGTAGCTTCTGGGTCTTCTGGGGAAGACCCAGACCCTAATCCGGGACCAGGGCCGGAACCAAACCCTGATCCCGATGACCCCAGTCCTGATATTCCCGAGCCACCCGCCCCGGATCTTCCGGACGGCATGGATCAAAAAGCATGGGAAGTTTTGCGTCTGGTCAACCAGCACCGGATGGGTATGAATGATCCCAAAGTGGTTCCCCTGTCTGTATTTGATCCCTTACAGGACACAGCGAACCTGCGCGCAGAAGAAATTTACCAGTCCTATCGTGCCAACCATACAAGGCCCGACGGCAGAATCTGCTGGACTGCCTATCAGGAATGTGATGTTTTGTACCATTTGAGTGCAGAAAACATTGCCTCAGGCCAGCCCACCAGCGCAATTGTCATGGACAGCTGGCTTCACAGCCCCGGACACCGCCGGAATATCGAAAGCCCAAAGTACACACACATTGGGGTTGGGTATTACTACGGCACCAAGCCAGATGCAGGCCCTCATAACTGGACGCAGGATTTTGCTGCCTGCACCGACTGCAGCTTCACCAAGCTAAAGCTTTCCGCATCCGCCATTTATGGCAGACAGGGCGCAGATCTGGACACCCTGCTGACAGAGGCAGATCTCGCAGCCACGGCCACTTGCTACCGCCATGGCACCTGCATCCTGCCAGTGATTGCAGCGATGTGCGAGGGTTATGATAAAACT
>CATJNB010000007.1 GCA_949741605.1 uncultured Eubacteriales bacterium
CACCATGAGGTAAAATTCAAGGTGGTGGAATGGTATGAGGGGATTCGCAGCTGGTTTTCGTAATTTTGGAAACGAAAAAAGATTGTTGGGCTGAGAAAACGGCTCCAACAATCTTTTTTGTTTGGGGATACTTATGCAATCGGTACGCTGACCGGGGCAGATGTGACCACAGAAACAGGCGGGGCAGCCGCTGGTACAGGGGTACTGGCAGCAACGGGGGCGAAGGTATCGGTTGGCGTGGGCGAGATCCCCAGCGATTGATTGCGAAGCTCCTGCATTTGCTCCTTGTAATCGCGGTGCGCCATGTACAGTGCCCACATCGAACTGCGGTTGACCTGCGCGTATTCCGAGCTGACCCGTGCAGAACGCCGCCGCCTGACTTCATACGAAATCCGGGTAGCTTTACGGAATTTCTGTTCGCGTTCGGCTTTTTTCTGCTGGCGCTGGAGACGCGATTCTGCTTCCAGTGACTTGGCTTTTTTGCGCGCTTGGTTGACGCTCCCTTGCAGCTGCGAGAGGACTGCACGCAGTTTATCTTTATCTTTACCGTCCGCTGTACGGATGGCCCGTTTTAACTGGTAAATTTTATTCTGTGCGTTGTGCATCACGCTCCTGACACTGCCTACGGTTTTGGCACGTGCCAGCTTGGAATAAATATGGGTGGGCTGGTGGTAAAACGACGATACATTTTTCACCTGAAACGATTTCCGCAGCTTATCGGCTTTTTCCTTGGCTTCCTTCATCCAGTCCATGAGGGTTTTGTTCTGGGGGGAATTCACATCTGGGAGGGTTGGTTTGTTTTCTTCCCTGGAGTACCAATAGGTGACGCTGTTTTCATCCAGATATGCCCCAAACCCAAGCCCCGTCCCCTTGCCAAGAGACAGGTGTCCCAAGACTTGATGGAGCAGATCCTTGCCGTTTTGGAACGCCTCGCGCCCGGCTGCCATCTGGTCTAAAAAGCTCTGGGAAATCACCAGGTACGAGCCGCTTCCCATTTGCTGGGCATATTGTTTGAGGTCATTTTCCCCAAAAAAGTCGCCGACAACGATTTGCACATCTTTGTACTGTGTTTTGAGAGAATCCAAGGTTGCCTGCACGGTTTTCTCCCAGTCCACCACAACGTCGTTGCGGTCTCCAGCGTCCTTGGGAGGCTGCCACACCGGCTTTTGTTTTTCATCCTTTTTCGTGCCGCGTACCGCATATCCTGCGGGAGAGGCCGGCTGGACATTTTGTAAGCCTTCCATCTTCTGCTCTCCTTTCAAAAAAATTCCATATTCTTTTTCTTA
>CATJNB010000008.1 GCA_949741605.1 uncultured Eubacteriales bacterium
CACGCCGAATGAAGCGCGAGCGTTTCTGGACTTGGCAGCCAAAGAGCATGGTGACCAGTTAATTGGAAATGGTTCTACAATCCCGATTCAGGATATCGGCAGTCAGTACAGGAATACCCGTACAGACGATTTACCCACAGACGGATTGGACGTTGCAGACGAAGCGGACCGCCCGCAAATTGCACAGGTCAGTCTTAACGGCGCACAGATTTCCAGTATTTTGGAAGTGGTGCAATCCGTAGCACGTCATGAAATGGAATTGCAGTCAGCGATCACATTGCTGACCACAGCATTCCCGTTCGACCATGATACCGCTGTACAAATCATTGGAAATCCAGAGTTATTAAACGTACCAGAGAAAGGAGGTGAAGCGGAATGAGTAAAATTCAAAAGGCGACAGAGGTTTCCGGGCAGGAAATCACGACGGAAGATTTAGCTTTAATCAACCAGCACACGATCCGGGAGTTTTCCGCCAAGGAACTTTTCGTTTTTAAGACCGTTTTGTGTGACAACGAGATCGACCGGGACAGCGAAGCATTTTCTAGGGGCAGTCTTGAAAAAATGGCGGAACTGTTTTTAGGCAAGACAATCATCGCCGACCATGAGCCGAAGGCAGAAAATCAGCAGGCCCGCATCTACCACACCGAAGTGGTAGAGGACGGCAGAACCGCCAGCACTGGGGAACCGTACACCAAACTGATTGCCCAGTGCTATCTGCCGCGGCTTAACAGCAACCAAAATCTGATTACCGAAATTGAAGCAGGAATCCGCAAGGAATTGTCTGTGGGGTGTTCGATTAAGAAACAGATTTGTTCGATTTGCGGCAAGGACAGGACACACGAGTTTTGCGGGCACCGCAAGGGCGAAACCTACGACGGGAAACTCTGTTATGTGAAGCTGGAGGAACCGTCCGACGCTTACGAGGTCAGTTTTGTGGCGGTGCCTGCCCAGCCGAATGCAGGAGTAACCAAACAATTTAAAAATCAAACCGAAGCTTTTGACAGTCTGGATCAAAGATTGTTAGAGGCTTTTCTTTATCTCAGAAAGGATGATGCAGTATGACACAGAAAATGCGAGAACTCAAAACCCAGATGCAGGAAAAGGTGCAGGCGGCTAAGGCTCTGCGGGATGCCGGGGAGCTGGAAAAAGCGATTACAGCAATGGGTGAATATGACGAACTCCAAAAAGGATACCAGCTGGAGGAACAGATGCAGGCCGCGCAAAAACAGTTGGTGCCGGATGCTTTGGGCAAAGAACAGAAAGAGAAAGTAAATGCTGAAAAAGCATTTGCA
>CATJNB010000009.1 GCA_949741605.1 uncultured Eubacteriales bacterium
CCCTCAGCACGGCCTTCAACGCGGCCCTCAGCACGGCCCTCAATGCGCCCATCCTCTCTGGCTTCTTCCTGCCAGACTTGTTTAGCATCTTCCCAGTTCCATTCTGTCAGCAACATATTTTCCACCTCGCTTGCGTGGTTCATCAAAAATGGCTGCATGATATTATTTTCTTCACAATATAATACTGCCTGTCGAATGGCTTCACTTAATTCGATTCCTTTATCCCGGTTTTTTTGTACCTGATCAATAAAGAGACTATAATCATGTAAAGATTTGCTTTTTTGTAGAATGGTTTTATCTTTTTGATAACGCACATTCAATACTTTCACAACGAGTTCTACAGAATTTTCATGCGGTTCTGCGCGGAACGCATCAGACAGACGAAGGAAACTTTCTTCTGGATATGGTTCCCTCCCGTTGTACAAAGCTAGAAATTCAGGTGTTTCCAAAGGGATTTGTTTCCTACGGTACAGATTCTTTCTGCTTAGCATTTTTTCATACAGTCTGCCAAGATAAAGCAACATCCGAACCGGCATATTTTCATTAATCGTAGACTGGTGTTCCATCAAGATTACATATTTTCCATCTAAAGTGAAAGAAATATCATTAATTCGTTCTTTGTACAAGACATCATCCAAGGTGTTAATCTCAACTGGTGTATCTAATGGATAGTTTGTCCCTTGAATAGCATTATAAACTTCAATCAGGCGTTTGGGGTCGCTCATATACAACGAAAATACGCTGTCTTTATACACACGATTGACTTTTTTGTCCATTGGAAACCCTCCTTTCACTGCGTTCGTGTATCTATATCTTATACTACCATATGTCTTATCGTTTTTCAAGATAGGCAACCAAAATAGAAAAAAATGACACAGGCTTCTTTCATAAGATGAATCCTATGTCATTATGCTCAAAAATCAATCAGTCTTTCTGATCAAAAATTTCTTCGGCAATGGCAAAGGCCAGATTTAAAACA
The DNA here is from genome assembly GCA_949741605.1 of uncultured Eubacteriales bacterium. GTDB lineage: Bacteria > Bacillota > Clostridia > Oscillospirales > Acutalibacteraceae > UMGS1071. The sequence continues at coordinate 980 of CATJNB010000009.1, forward strand.
GCAATGACGATTCCCATGAAAACACCTCCTTATCAAAATTCTCCTAATGTTTTTCCATACACATCATCAACAAAATATCTCCCAACAAAGGGATTGAAAATAGCCGTACAGCGAACGCCGTTATACTCTGCAAGATAGCGGTTATCTCCAATTCGACGGATAATTTCAGCTTTTCCCAAAACATGGCGGTCGGTTTTGATATCTTTTAAACTATGGATATAGGCTTCTACTTTCATTATGTAACCTCCCTAACTTGCTTCGGACAAATCCGATTCGATGTCAGAAGCGTGGATCATGTCCATAAATTGGTTTGCAAACTCTTTGAC
>CATJNB010000010.1 GCA_949741605.1 uncultured Eubacteriales bacterium
AAATAGAAAAAACGGCAGTCGATTTCCTTTCGATCCTGCCGTTTTTTTGATATGGGGTTTCTTATGATTGGGAAGTGATTATGGGGGTAACCACTCTGCTTTGTGGATCATCCGCTGTTTTGGTGACGTCTGCCTGCGTACCTTCCAGCCGATGATCCACTGTTCTTATTATGCCCTTCCAAAAGCCTTCTATACATTTTTAAAAAGGGAAAAACGGCAGTCCAAGCTGCCGTTTCCATTATGGGGGTATTTTATTATGAGGAGTGCATGGTTATGGGGAAACCATGCAACAATCCGAAAACGTTTTTGCCCCGGATGAGTCTGCCTTCCCATCTAAGGCCGTTTCCGTTGTATTTAGTATATCGTATCCTGCCCTGCAATGTATCAACGCTTCGTGTATAGTTTGTAAATACATTGTGAATTCCGGTCAGGATGCTTTTTGTGCGGATTCTGTCAGGACCGTCTCTGGGTCTTGCAGGGTGCCGTCACGCCGGATCTCCAAATGCAAATGGGGTTCCTCCGCCAGTTCAAACGGCACAGTCCCAACGGAACCAATCTCCTGCCCTGCCTTTACCGTTGCCCCTTTCTTTACCAATGCCGTATCGCCAAGGCCGCAGTACCGTACTTCCAGTGTCCCGTGTGAGATAACAATCACATTTCCGAGAAGGGCATCTTCATAAATATCCTTCACCGTACCCTGTGCTACCGTCTTGACAACATCCCCCACTTTTGCGCGCAAATCCATCCCCTGATGTACCCGCCAATCCTGCATGGTTTCGGAATATACCAGGTTGTCCCCGCTGTATGCTTTGGTGATTTCCTTTTGCAGTGGATACGTAAAAACTTTAGGTTCTGGTACAGTTACCGTTTGTGTGCTCGGTTCTGCCCCTGACGATACCACTGGCTTGGAACTCGATGGGATGCGGCTCGGTGCTTCACTGGAAACGGTATTGCGGCTTACGGTACTCTCTGGTGTGCTGCTTGGTACCATACTGCTTACCACTGTCTGGCTCTCCGGTTCACTTGCCGTAACCCCGCTCACGGTTTGTCCGACTGGGCTTTGTGAGGAGGGCTTGTCGGTTTGCCTGAGGCTGTTGGTGATACTGGCATACGTTGTCCATGCAGCCATCCCCACCGCCACCAGACTGACCCCCAGTGTGATATAAAACCCACGGGTATTCCATTTCTTTTTCTTCTGGTTCGAATCTTTATAGGATCGTTGCTCTCTCATTGGCTGTACACCTCCACTGGTATTGTGTACCAAAATGCACAGCCTTATACAAGTCCCCCGCTAAATGTGGATCGC
>CATJNB010000011.1 GCA_949741605.1 uncultured Eubacteriales bacterium
GAAGCACAAAACGGACATTATATCAAATACGAGGAGCGGGGCGAACCCGATCAAATGGATGCCCTCATTTGCAAGGCATGGCAGCGGGTCTGGGAGGATCACAAAAAGGGGACGCTTGCCCGTACCTTTACGAAAGATTATGAAAATGCAGTCCCGGCGGAATATACCAAGGATGGTAAGCTGTACGTTTGCCTGTACATTGCCGTATCGTGAGGGAAAATATGTCGAAAACCATTTTATTTGTTCTTCTCGCCCCCTATGCAGACTGGGAAGCCGCTTATCTTGCGTCGGCAGTACGGATGTTCGCCCCTGATACCTATACCATCCGGACCGTTTCTTTGCATAAGGGAGAGGTGGAGTCCATGGGAGGATTCCACACCCAAGTAGACTTTGATCTGGATACCATGCCTGCGGATTATGAAGCGTTGGTGCTGATCGGTGGGATGAGCTGGCGCACGCAAGAGGCGAGGCAGATTCAGGCACTGGCAGTGGCCTGTGTGCAAAAAGGCAAACTGTTAGGCGGGATTTGTGATGCAGCAGGCTTTTTGGCCACAACTGGTATTCTTAATAATGTCCGGCACACCGGGAATGGTTTGGAAAATTTACAGCAATGGGCTGGGGAGGCTTATACCGGAGAAAAGAACTATATCCAAGAACCAGCAGTATGCGATCAGAAGATTGTCACCGCCAACGGGACAGCCCCACTGGAATTTGCCAGAGAGGTACTGTTAGCCTTAGAGGCAGCGCCGGATGAAACAATATTAGAGTGGTACAACTTTCATAAGCTGGGGATGTACCATGCACCAATCCCTCAGTAACCTGCACCTTTTTGGGAGCTGTGCATAGAATGGGGCAAAGGAGGGATTCCCCATGGCATCGTGCCAAGGACAGCAGCTAATCGCGCTCGGGACAGCCATTGCCTTCCAGCTTGCCCAGCACCTGTCAGCAGACGATCTGGAATTAGTGGGGGCTCTGCTGGAGGTGGTGGGGGATCAGCTGGCGCTGCTCGCGCTGACCAAGCCATCCTGCCAGCTTCCCCCATCCAAGCAAAAGCCGGAAACCATGTAAAAGGTTTCCGGCTTTTTGTGTTTGCATTATGCGGTTTCCAGTTCGGTATCCCCTTCAAACTGGCTGTTATACAGGTTGGCATAGAACCCATGTTGTTCCATGAGCTGCTCGTGGTTGCCCTGCTCTAAAATGTCTCCGTCTTTCATGACAAGAATCCAGTCGGCATCCCGGATGGTCGAGAGCCGATGGGCGATTACAAAGCTGGTGCGGCCATTCATGAGATTGTTCATGGCGGTCTGGATCAGCACTTCTGTGCGGGTATCGACGCTACTGGTGGCTTCATCAAGGATCAGGATTTGTGGGTCTGCGAGGATAGCCCGGGCAATGGTCAGA
>CATJNB010000012.1 GCA_949741605.1 uncultured Eubacteriales bacterium
TGCAATACCACTATTTCCATTACCATCATATTGGACAGCCCTATTGTGAAGCTTGTGGGTTCCAGATGCCGCAACCTTCCTACTTTGCGGATAATGTAAACTTTGAAAACGGTACCTTCTTATTTCATGATGCTGATGGGAAAGAAATTCAGCTGCCATTTTCCAGCGGCAACCTGTTTAATGTGTTTAATGTAACCGCCGCCGCGACGATCTGCCGACTTTCCGGCGTAGCACTCTCCACCATTGCCCGGGAAATCCCTCATTTCTCCGCTAAACTGGGCCGTTTTGAGGAAGAAACCATCCAAGACCGCAAGTTAGTAAAAATGCTGTTTAAAAATCAAAACCCTATTTCTGGGTCGCAATGCCTTGCTTATCTGGACACTGTGCCCGGCAAGAAAGACGTAATCCTGCTTGTGACCGACTCCAAAGATGCCGTACATGGCCATGAGGACATTTCCTGGCTGTACGACACGGATTTCGAATTCCTCAATCGTGACGAGATTGAGCGGATTATTGTGGGCGGTACCCGTTGCTATGATGTTGGGGTACGGCTGGCACTTGCTGGGATTGATCCAGAAAAAATCGTCCTCTATCAAGATTATACCAAGATGAACCAACATCTCCACAGCGACCTGACTGGTGCCAAAACCATTGCGGTATTTTTTGAGCTTTATGCTACTCCGATAGTCAATGCAGTCCGGGACACTCTCTTGAAAGGAGCGGGCAGTCATGAAAACAATTAAAATTGAAGTCCTATATCCCGAATTTAATAACCTCTATGGCGACCGCGGCAATCTACTTTGCCTGACGCAAAAGCTGTCGGCCTGTGACGTCAAAATTCAAGTGATCGGCACCCATCTCCACGAAGTACCAGCGTTCATGCAGCAAGACGATATCGACTGTCTGCTGATCGGTCCCTGTACCGAACAACAACAAGAACTGGAACTGGAACAGCTGATCCCATACCGTGACGCACTCCAAAACCGTATTCATAGCAATCAGGTGACACTCGCTACAGGTAACGCCTTTGAACTGTTTGGACAATATATCCAACGCGAAAACGGCGAGCAGATCCCGGCGATAGGTCTGTTCCCCTATCATACAGAACGTTTTGAAAAACTCCGTTATAATGAACTGTGTGTCGGCGTCATGGATGACCTTCTCATTACCGGGTTTAAAAACCAGCTCAGTCATTCCTACGGTGAACTCCCTTCCCCTATGCTCCATATGAAAACCGGTACCGGATGCAATCCCCAAACTCCCCTCGAAGGTATCCGCCAAAACCACTTTTTTGCTACTTATCTCATTGGCCCCCTGCTCCCTCTCAACCCTCCTTTTACGGATCTCCTTGTCAAAATTCTTACAGGGGACGCTTATCAATCTATGAAGCTTCCTTGGGAATCTATGGCA
>CATJNB010000013.1 GCA_949741605.1 uncultured Eubacteriales bacterium
GACGTTGAGAACATCAGCGTAACCAGCGGCGATACCAATGTAGCGACCGTTGCTCTTGCGAACGGTACAGACAGCCGCGGCGCTCTGTATAACATCACTGCGGTTGCCGATGGTAAGACCGATATTACCGTTACCTACCAAGGTAAGACCTCCAAGATTGCTGTAAAAGTCGGCGGATTCCAGCTCGACACCTCTTCCAAGAAGATGGCTCCGGGTCAGGTTTACTCCGTACTGGCTAAGAACGTTCCTGCTGATCAGGCTGGCAACGTAACTCTGGCTTACGACAACAACATTGTTGATGTTGTGAAAGTCAACGACAACTACAATGGCCGCGGCGTCCTGTTCAACGTAACCGCAAAAGCAATTGGTGAAACCGAGGTTAAGGTGACCCACAACGGCGAAACCGAAACCATGGCTGTCAATGTTGTGGAGAACACTGGCCGTCTGACCCTTGACACTGCAAGCTACACCATGCCATTTGGCGGCAGCTACACCATTGGGGTAAAGGTCGAGAAGAATGGCCGTCAGCTTAGCGGTGAGGAAGTACGCGCTATGATCACCAACGGCGAACTCGTCGTAACCGATTCCAGAACAGGTTCTATTGTAACCACAGAAGTTCAGGCAAACGGCAACGTTCGCGTAACCGGCAGACAGAACGAGGGTACTACCTACGTTCAATTCATCGTTATGCAGAACGGTCAGAGAGTGACCCATGCTTCGGTTGGCGTGACGGTACAGAACGGTGCAACGGCTGGTGGCAGCTCCGTTAGAAGCATCAGCCAATGGTAATTTGCTCGATTCTTGTACTAGAGTAGACATAAGATAATAAGGCAGGGACTTGGATTTCTCCAAGTCCTTGTTTTTTGTCTCCTAATTTCAAAACAAAAAGCAGAAGGTCTGGAACTATCCAAACCCTCTGCTTTTTTATTTTATATTACCCAAACTGGTAGAGAAAACATCTTTTAAGACGTTTTCTAGTTACCACTGGCTAATGCTTCTGACAGAACTACCGCCTGCAGTCGCACCATTTTGTACGGTGACACCAACCGAAGCATGGGTGACTCTCTGGCCGTTCTGCATAACGATAAACTGAACGTAGGTAGTACCTTCTCTCTGTCTGCCAGTTACGCGGACGTTACCGTTTGCCTGAACTTCTGTGGTTACAATGGAACCAGTTCTGGAATCGGTCACGACGAGTTCGCCACTGGAGATCATATTGCGTACTTCCTCACCGCTGAGCTGGCGGCCATTCTTCTCGACCTTTACCCCAATGGTGTAGCTGCCGCCAAATGGCATGGTGTAGCTTGCAGTGTCAAGGGTCAGACGGCCGGTGTTCTCCACAACATTAACAGCCATGGTTTCGGTTTCGCCGTTGTGGGTCACCTTAACCTCGGTCTCACCAATTGCCTTTGCGGTTACATTGAACAGAACGCCGCGGCCATTGTA
>CATJNB010000014.1 GCA_949741605.1 uncultured Eubacteriales bacterium
ATTCAGGGCGGGTTTGCCTGCCGCAACACAGGCACGCTCGAAAACTGTTATGCGGCGGTACATATTGGCTCGGGCAAAACCCCAAACGCCGGATTTGTCTATGACAACAGCGGCACCATTCAACGATGCTTCACCCGCAGCCGTACCCGTGCCTTTGAAAAAGAAAAAAAGGAAAAGCGTTACGACGGATTTGCGTCCAAGAATACTGGCACGATTGCACAGAGTTTTTTTCTGGTAAAGGAGCAAAAAGACTTAGAGGAGTTCCGTGACCGGGAGCTTGGTGTTTGCGTCAGTGACGCCAGTGAAACCTTCCTGCGTGAAACCTTCCAATGGGATTTCGAGGTTTTTGAGCAGGACAAAGCCTCACAAATGGATTTTGAGCAGGAACACTGGCATTATGAGCGGCAGACCCCGACCGGGCAGCCACAGCTGATTCAGTCGGAAAAGGAGTTTTTGGAGGTTGTGGAAAAGATCAACCGCGGGGATGAGGGGGCATCCGAGGGATGGTATGAGCTGCAAAAGGACCTGAATTTCCACGGGCGGCAAATCCCCCCCATTGGCTGTGACAGCACGCATCCGTTTTGCGGGGTGTTTGATGGCAAAGGGCATTGCATCCGCGGCTTTGTCATCAAAGGGAAAGGGCTGCCGGGGGCGGGGCTATTTGGGTATCTGACGGGCATGGTTATGAATCTTCGCATCGACGGTGTCATCAAGGCAAAAGGATGCCCGTCAGCGGCGGCGTTCTGTACAGTGAACCAGGGGGAAATCCATTGCTGCGAGGCGGTATGCGAGGTACATGCCAGCCGGTATTTAGGGATGTTTGTGCAGGAAAACCACGGGCTGATTGAACGCTGCTGTGTAAGCGGAAAAAGCCATGGCATTTTCTTTTTCTGGTTGCTGCCGCTGTTGCCTTTGCTGGCGCTGGGCGTGGTACTGCTTTGCAACCCGATCAGGCCCCCGGTGGATTACCCGCTCGTGCCGGTGGACGGCTCGATTGTACCAAACCGGGAAATTGAAATTATTGAGCGGAGCAATGAGAATAAAGCAAGCTATCAGGTGCCCAAAACCCTCAAGGTAGATGCAGCGACCCTGACGGCGAAAAGCGAACCATATGTGATTAAAAACCCGAACCGGGGTGCGAATTATGATTTTGTGGCGACCCTTTATATGACCAATAATTTAAACCAGCAAGTCGAAGTCTATCAGTCAGGGCGCATCCCGATTGGCTACCACATCGAGAACCTGACCCTCACTCCGCCTGCGGGTACGGTCCTGTCCCCGGGCAGCTATGACGCCCAGATTGTATTTTCTTTCTACCACCACGACAGCCGTGAAAAAGGGATGATTGATTCCACCGTTCCGATCACGGTCGAGATCAAATAAGGGGGAGGCCATGATGAAACGTAAAACGTGTAAAACCGTACAGCGGCGAAAAATCATGATTGGGATTCTTGCCAGTGTGCTTCTGATTTTATGTATAGTGTTCGCATATGGGTATCTGCGGCATGCAGGGGGCTATCTGTTGTTCCGTACACCGGAGCATGAA
>CATJNB010000015.1 GCA_949741605.1 uncultured Eubacteriales bacterium
ATAACAAAATGATAAATTGATAAATTGAAAACTTCATATTTTATCAAATTTGTTCCAAATAGTAGACCTTTGGTCACAAGGTGTGGTATAATAAAAAAAACGAATTTATCAACTGAATTATATTTAGTTTATCTGTGTTTTTACTTTATATAAAATAAATTTTATATAATATTCCAATAGTGATTTTTGTGACCAAAGGTCTACTTTTCGTAACAGTTTTCCACAACCAACAGGGGAAAAAGAGGTGTGACAAATGTATCAAATTGCACTGTGCGACGATGAAACCGCAGAATTGGAGAAAACAGAACATGTCATAAAGCTGTACGGACAACGGCATAACATCGAGTTTATCATTACGCGTTTTTGCCGCGCTGACCAACTGATACAGGCTATGCAGGAAACGGGTTATTTCCCTCACGTACTCTTTATGGATATCTATATGCCGGGTACACTTGGCATCAAAGCGGCTAGGATACTCCGTGACATGCGCAAAGACTGCCGGATTGTTTTCCTGACTACATCAACCGAACATGCACTGGAAGCCTTCCGGGTGAAGGCGGCACAGTATCTTGTCAAGCCGGTTTCTGCACAGGACATCTTCTCCTTGCTGGATGACCTGTTCCAAGACATCGAAAAAACTGGCAAACAAAAATCATTATTGCTGCATATTGATAACAGGGAGTACCGGGTGCCGCTCTCCGACATCGTTTTTTGTGAGGCGCATAAAAAACGCCAGTGTATCCACCGTTCGGACCGAACCACGCTTTTTGTGTCTATGACTATGGCCAAACTGTATGAACTGCTGACAGATGCCCCGGAATTTACAAAAGTCGGTGCCAGCTATATCGTGAACCTCGAGCATGTGGATAACCTCAGTGCACGGGAGGTGTCCTTGGATAACGGGGAAAGCATTTATTTGCCGCGGGGTTCTTACCCGGCCCTGCGGGAACGGTATTTTGCATATTACTGCGGGGATGATGAGGAATCCTGACACAATCTCATTAGGATATCCTGCAAGCACCTTGCTGTATGCCATTTCGGCGGCCCATTTGCGCTGCAAAAGAGAAAACCTTTCCGGATCTCATTCCCGGAAAGGTTTTTTCGTTGCTGTCAGGGAGCGGCCACGACAGTAGAAAATTGTGCCACACCTTCACTATGGTAGGTTTCCGGTTCATAGGCAAGAATCCGCACCAGAATTTTCTCGCCTGCGGAAAGCTTTGTACTACACGGAACCTGTGCGACATATTCCCCGGGATAGAAAATCCCCGTCTGTGCAATCATTTGGTCGCCACGGTATACCCGTGCCAGAAACCATACGGTATTATCGGAAAGGTTGGCAGCGTTCAAGTACAAGGTGCCATCAAGGTACACAGGGGCCGTATCAATCCCTACCGTATATCCGTCTTTTACCGGAAGGGTTTCATAATTGCCTGCCGTGTCCTCTGTGGGTACGCCTTGTGCGGCTGTGGGTTCATGCTCCGGTGTACGGAACAACAGATAGCCCCCTGCATGCCGCAGATACCCATATGCGAACACTATACATAAAATCAGAAGCACACTGGCAAGAAT
>CATJNB010000016.1 GCA_949741605.1 uncultured Eubacteriales bacterium
AAAACCATCATGTCTATTTCCCCGGCTGACCCGGATTATATCCTGGGAATTTCTGACCTGGAGAAAAAGAGCCTGTCTGGCTATGAGCTGCGTACCACAGGCGCTGTTACGGTGGAAAATGGTACGGTTGGCGTGATTGATGCCGACGGAGATGTAACCGTACACGGCGGACGCACTGGCAACATTATCGAAGCTGCCAGAGTTACCGTTGACGGCGGCGCAACTGTTGGCGACATCGTAGATGCAACGGGCGACGTAAGCGTGACCGAAAGCTCCACCGCTGGTACCATCACTACCAATATTGACAAGGTAAAAGACGAAATTGTTGGTATGGTAACCGTAAACGACGCAACGATTGCAGGTATTGACGCAAACTGCAGCGTTGAGGTCAAGGGCGGCGAAATCAATGGTTCTGTGGTTGCAGACGGTAAAATTGAAATCACCAGCGTGGACGAGGATGAAGACGGCAATCTGATGGATGTTGTCATCAATGGCAGCGTGATTTCCAAAGGCAAGGGGACTGCCCAGATCATCATCGACAACGAAGGGGATGAAGGCAAAGCCGACATCACCATCCGCGGGGACGTCAATGCAAGATATGCCAATGTAGACAGTGACCCAAGCGTACAGATTGGTTCCTCGAACACCACCGGCCTGATTTCGGTCAGCGGCGCGGTGCAGGGCGAACACATCGTACTGGGCGGTAACGGCCTTGTGACCCTTGGCGCAGTGCGTGCAGTCAATGAAGTGGAACACAGCGACGAAGAAGGTGTGGTAGTCGATTCCAAACTGGAATTCCAGGGCTTTAACTCCGGTATTAATACCATCAGCAACTTTGCAGATGTTGTGGTTTCGGAAGGTACTGTAAATGTGGTCAACCCGCTGACCACCACGACTTTGGATATCCAGAGTGATACCCAGATTGTGCTGGCGTCCATGACCGTGGAAGACATCACTGGCGATGGCAACATTGTTGTTCCGGCAGGGGAGCTGACTGTCAATGGCAATGTGGATGACAGCCCGGTACTGACCCTGTTGGGTGATGTTGCGGTGAATACCGTAGCCTACCATGGCAACAGAGGCCTGACCGATAAATTTGATCTTGGCGGGCTGACTGTCAAGGCAGAGCGTCAGACCAATGGCGTTTATGACTATATCGTGAGCGCACAAGAGCTGTATGGTGTCAGAACGGTTGGAAAGAATGTCACCGTAGGCCAAGGCCAAACGAAGTCTGTAACTGTCGTTGCCGATGCTGCATTGCCGCAGGGCGCCAGCATTGTTTGGACATCGGATGATAAAGAAGTCGCAACCGTAGAAGGAAATGGCACAACTGCAACCATCACTGGCGTAGATATTGGCGCCGTTGATGTCACCGCAACGATTGTCGATGCAAACGGCAGAGATCTTGGTTATGAGAACGCAACCTTTAATGTAGAGGTCCTGTATGCAGATACTTCGGAAGTCACCGGTAATGGTACGGGCACCGATGAGAACGAATTGGATCTTGATACCAAGAAGAAAAACATGGAAGCCGGTCAGGTTTACACCTTCATGGTTCGCGGCAACAACGACGTTGAG
>CATJNB010000017.1 GCA_949741605.1 uncultured Eubacteriales bacterium
CAAATTGGTCACGCGTGGGCGTGGGCTTTTCAATAAATCTTTTCTGGAATCTGGTGTGAAAAATTTCCATATGCCTTGACCTTTTCAACAAAATGGGGTATAATTTTTAGGAATGTATTGGTTCGGATGTGCCACGGTTTGAAAAGCCCAACATCCCACCGCGGAAAGGAAGCGGTTTCTATCATGAATACGCTAGCAGATCGGCCTCATCAGCATAAGGAGAACACCATGAATCAAACCCGCGTTGTCATTACCGGCATGGGTGCCGTTACCCCCATTGGGATCGGGGTCGATGCCTATTGGGACGCCTTAATCAAAGGGGTCAGCGGGGTTTCGGAGATCTCCCGTTTCGATGCCTCTGCCTTACCAGTTCGCATTGCTGCCGAAGTTAAAAATTTTAACCCTACGGATTATTTGTCTAAAAAGCTGGTGCGTGAAACGGATATCTTTATGCACTTTGCTCTCGTTGCCGCGCAGGAAGCACTTGCACAAAGCGGATGCCTGGGTTCGGTGGAGCCGCAGCGCATCGGTATTGTGATGGGTACTTCCCTGAGTGGCATTACGACCATCGCAGGTACCCAGCAGGAATATGGGCAGACACCGGGGTATAAAGTCAGCCCGCGGTTTGTGCCCAAGGTACTGGGCAATATCGCCGCTACCCAAATCGCCATCGCACATGGCATCCGCGGTCCCAGCCTGACCGTCAATACTGCCTGTTCTTCCGGGGTCGATGCCATCGGGACGGCCTGTATGCTTCTGAAAGCCGGCGAAGCGGACGTTATGCTGGCGGTGAGTGCGGATTCGGTTTTGTGCCCTTTGATGGTGTCTGGTTTAGCACAGTCGCGTGCGCTTTCTACCCGTAACGACGATCCCGAAACTGCCTGCCGTCCCTTCGACTTGACCCGTGATGGATTTGTCATGGGCGAGGGTGGGGGTGCGGTGGTGCTGGAAACTGCCGAACATGCCAAAAAACGCCAAGGGGCTGTGCAGGCAGAATTGCTCGGTTATGCCAGCAATACGGATGGTTACCATGTTACTTCCCCAGATCCCGATGGGGTAGGCGCCATTTTTGCGATGCAACGGGCTCTTGAAAAGGCCGGCCTGCGCCCGGATGAGATTGGGTATGTCAATGCCCATGGGACTTCCACCAAGGTTGGCGACGAAATGGAAACCCTCGCGATTAAAGCGGTCTTTGGCGACTATGCGAAGAATTTGCCGGTCAGCTCCACGAAGGGCGCGACCGGGCACCTCATGGGGGCTGGCGGCATCACCGAAACCATTGCCTGTATCCAAGCGGTGCGTGAGGAGCTTATCCCGCCAACGTTGCATTACCAGCATCCTGATCCTGCCTGTGATTTGGACTATGTCCCCAATCAAGCGCGTGCTGCCAACATCCGGGCTGCCATCTCGAATGCGTTTGGGTTTGGGGGGCAGAATGCTGCTGTGATTGTCGGCAGATACCAGCCGGAATAAGCCGCTTTTCCGATCCATTTATTATTTTAATCACCTTAGAAAAGCACCGTTTGTCCGCGATGCTTTTTGTGTCTGTAAGGAGGAATTCTGATCGTGGGATACACATACGATGCAACCATGTTCCAGAAAACGTTTGAGTCTGATTTCACCTATATTAATGGTTTTTTACGCAATGTCCGCCGGTTTTCCGGGAAACGTGCTTTGTACTGTCCGCTGCGGGAACAGTCGTGGACGTATGACCAGCTCAACCGCGAAGCGAACCGTCTGGCACATGCCTTGCTTTCCGATGGTGTGCGGAAAAATGATGTGGTAATGTATCAGATGCCAAATTCGGCGGAATTTGTTTTTTGCTATCTCGCCCCACAGAAAATCGGCGCTATCAACAGCCCGATTAATTTCCGGCTGTCCCCGGGCGAGACGGCCCTAATTTTGGATGACAGTAAGCCAGCGGTTTTTTTCTATGATGAGGAAATTCAGGATATGGTGCTAAAAGCCCTCGCAATGGCCGAGCATAAACCAAGACAGGTGGTTTTAGTTGATCCTTTCCAGAAAACGACTCTGCCAGATGGCCATGTACGTTATGAGGATTATGTGGCTGGTCAGCCGGAACAGGAGCCTGTCCGTGAAGCCCCGGGGCATATCTACGATGAGAATACCCGTTTGTATACTTCTGGTACGACCGGACTGCCGAAAGGCGTGGCTCTGAACAATATCAATGATGTTTTGTCGGCCCATGATGTCATTATGCACTTTCCGCTCAGCCCTCTCGACCGTACCATGAACATGAGCCCTTGGTTCCATCGCGGCGGGCTTCATTCCGGTGGTCCCACCCCAACGCTCTATGCCGGCGGCGAAGTGGTTATCCTGCGCCAGTTTAACCCAAGGGTTTGCCTGAAATATGTGGAACAATATGGGATTACGTTCCTGATCGGCGGTCCTCCTATGCTCAAAATGCTTACCGATATCCAGAAGAAGCATCCGGTTGACCTGAGCTGTTTGAAAGGGATCGTCACCATGGGGGCGCCTTTGGAAAAAGAGGCTTGTATCCAATTCCAGCAAGTGCTGACCCCCAATATTTATAACGGGTATGGCACAACCGAAACCTTCTGGAATACCTTCCTGCGTCCGTACGACTTGCCCGATATGGCGGGTTCGGCTGGGCGTTCGTGTACCGATGATGAAGTTTCGGTGGTGAAAGTCTACCCCGACCGCCGCGCAGAACCAGACGATTGTGTGGCACAGGATAATGCGGAAGTCGGCGAGATTATTCTCAAGTGTCCGACCAAAACCACCTATTGCTATATTAATAAGCCCGAAGAAACCAGCCGCGCTTTTTATCAGGGCTATATGTATACCGGCGACCTTGGCATTTGGGATGAGAACCATTTTGTCACGATTGTCGGACGCAAGGACGATATGATTGTTTCGTCTGGTGAAAATATCCATCCGGTTCAGATTGAGGAGATTATCAATGAGTTTGACAAGGTCAAGGAATGTGTGGTTACGAGTGTGCCGGATCAGCTGCGTGGAGAAAGCGTGGTCGCGTATGTGGTCAGGGCGGATGATTCCCTGACTGTCAAAGAACTGGTTGCCTATTGTTCCAATCATCCTATGCTCGCTGCTTATAAGCGTCCGAGATTCTACCGTTTTGTTGATGAACTTCCCTATACCGCCACTGGCAAGAAAAAACATTTTGCCGTTAAGGAAATGGCGCTTGAAGATCAGAAAAATGGTCTGCTCGAACGCATCTAAATATTTTCCCTGTGTAAATACACTGGGAAAAGCCCTGCTTCAGAGGAAATTCTGGGCAGGGCTTTTTTGTGCAATCTTCCATGGATTGCTTGTTTTTGTGGTTAATTTGTGGTAGAATCAGAAAAAAGGGGGATTTGAAATGAGGAAAAAATTGGTTGGGGCAGGTTGGATTTCTCTCTTGTTGGCGGTGTTTGTGATGCTGTCTGCCTGTGGTACAGGATCGGAAGTACAGGCATCCCAAGTGGGGGAGGGGAGTTCCCAAAACGTGCAGGCACCCGTTTCACAGACGGGCAGTTCATGGACAGCCTCCAGCGTCCAAGGGGTATCATCGGGATTGGATGTGCCGTCCACAGCAGGGGCTTTGAAGGTCAAGGGGGCACAGCTGATTGGTTCCCACGGAAAGCCCGTACAGCTGCGTGGGATCAGTACCCATGGGGTGGCGTGGTTTCCACAGTACGTGAATGAAAATGCTTGGAAACAGTTCCGTCAGGAATGGAATGTTAATGTTATGCGGCTTGCCCTGTATACGGCAGAATCCGGCGGTTATTGTACCGGCGGCAACCAGCAGCAATTAAAAACTCTGGTGCGTAATGGCATTGACTATGCGGCCAAAAACGATATGTATGTCATCCTCGACTGGCACATTTTATCCGACGGAAATCCAAACCAGTACCGCGCACAAGCCAAAGCGTTTTTTCAGGAAATGTCTGCTGCTTATGCGAATGCCAACCATGTGTTGTATGAAATTTGCAATGAACCAAATGGTGGGGTAAGCTGGAACGAAATTAAATCCTATGCCGAGGAAATCATTCCTGTTATCCGCGCAAATGACCCAGATGCCGTGATTATTGTCGGGACCCCCAACTGGTCCCAATATGTGGATCAGGCGGCAGCCAATCCGATTCAGGCAGATCATATTATGTATGCGCTTCATTTTTATGCTGCCACTCATAAAGAGGATCTGCGTACCAAAATGGTGCAGGCAGTACAACGTGGTTTACCAGTTTTTGTCACCGAGTTTGGGATCTGTGACGCCAGCGGCAATGGTGCGGTGGATGAAGCGCAGGCGAATCAATGGATCGAGCAGATGGATCAGTATGGGATCAGTTATGTGGCGTGGAACCTCTCGAATAAAAATGAAACTTCAGCAATCCTGAAATCTTCCTGTACGAAAACAAGCGGTTTTACCGGAAGTGACCTGAGCGCGTCCGGCCAGTGGCTCTACCGTACCCTCACCCGTGGACGTTCCCCCATTTCGGTACAGCCTGTGACTAGTTCCACCCATAATATGGGATCGTCAGGCAGCAGCAATTCCGCAGGGTTTCCGCCCGCCACTTTGGGTGCCAATGGGCTGAAGGTTACAGCGAAACTGGTCAACCAATGGAATACAGGAGGGCAAACCGTGCGCCAGTATTCCCTGACCCTCACGAATCCTTCTGCTACCGCACGCCAGAATTGGTCGGTTAGCCTGCGTTTTCAGGGGGGCCATCGCTCTGACCAATGGATGGAATGGGAATTATACGGTCAATGGCTCTACTCTCCAAATTACCTCGAAAGAGTATAATGGCGTGATCCCGGCAGGCGGTTCCATTGGGGATATCGGGTTTATCGTGAGCGGCAGTGCCATGCTTTCTGCTTGACCGTCAGCCTAGCAACCTTGACATATCAGGATAGTGGGAAACAGAAAGGAAGGATGGTTTATGCCCTTTGATTTTAAAAAAGAGGAGAAAATGTTCTATCTGCCTAAGAATGTTCCAGAAATTGTGGAGGTACCGCGCATGAACTACATCGCTGTGCGTGGCAAAGGCGATCCAAATGAGCAGGACGGTATGTATCAGCAGGCAGTTGGTATCCTGTATGCTATTTCCTATACCATCAAAATGAGCCATAAGGGAAGTTACAAGATCCAAGGTTTTTTTGAGTATGTTGTGCCTCCTTTGGAGAGCTTTTGGTGGCAGGATGGGATAGAGGGCGTAGATCTTTCTGATAAATCCCGGTTCTGCTGGATTTGTGCGATCCGCCTGCCAGACTTTGTATCTTTGGAGGATGTCCAATGGGCTGCCGCACAGGCAGAGAAAAAGAAAAAAATAGATGGTTCCGCAGCAGAGTTTTTAACCATGCAGGAGGGCTTATGCGTGCAAATGATGCACCTTGGCTCCTATGATACAGAATCGGAATCGGTCGCCCGCATGGATCAATATTTGCTGGAAAACGGCTATCAAACGGATTTTTCCCATGAGCGCCTGCATCATGAGATTTATCTGTCAGATCCCCGGAAATCTGCACCGGAGAAATGGAAAACCGTGATCCGTCATCCCATTAAACAGGGATAGCTGTGCAAAACGTTCCCATCCCAAAGAGGGGGCGTTTTCTTTTTTCGTCATGGACAATGCCTTGCGTCACCATGCAGGAAAAAGGCAAACTTTTTGCGCGCATGGCTGGACGTTTGTGTAAAAATATGGTATACTATACAAAATATACAAAAACTGACAAATCGGAATGGAAAAAAGCTAGCTTTTTTCCATTCCCCCTAGGGGGAATTATGAGCAAAAGAGGAGATGTGTTTTCACAATGAGCAGTACAAAAAGCCAGTTTTCCAGCAAGATCGGGTTTGTCCTGACCGCGGCGGGTTCGGCGGTGGGACTTGGAAACCTGTGGAGATTCCCGTATTTATCCGCCACATATGGAGGCGGGATCTTCCTGTTTATCTACCTGATTCTTGCTGTGACATTTGGGTTTGCCCTGATGGTGACGGAAATCGCCATTGGACGGAAAACCGGATATAGCGCCGTAAGAGCATACAAATCCTTACACCGCCGGTTTGGGTTTTTAGGATACCTGTCTGCTTTGGTGCCGGTGTTGATTTTCCCGTATTATTGTGTGATTGGCGGCTGGGTTACGAAATATTTTGCAACCTACATCGCCGGACAAGGCACACAGGCCGCACAGGACGGCTATTTTTCTGGGTTCATCACAAAAGTCGGCGAACCTATTTTATGGTTAGCCGTGTTTTTAGTGGTCGTGAGCTTAGTCGTGATGATGGGCGTACAAAAGGGGATTGAGAAGGTCAGCAAATTTTTGATGCCTGCTTTGGTTGTTTTGACAATCGGGCTTTCGATCTATGTCATGACCCTGCCCGGAGCCATGGATGGTGTGGTATATTATCTCAAACCTGATTTTTCTAAATTTTCAATCAAGACCGTCATTGCCGCATTAGGGCAACTCTTTTATTCGATGTCGCTGGCCATGGGGATTATGATTACCTATGGTTCGTATATGAAAAAGGAAAATAACCTCGAATCTTCTGTGCGCCAAATTGAAATTTTCGATGGCGGGATTGCGTTTTTTTCTGGGTTGATGATTGTCCCGGCGGTGTACGCTTTTTCAAATGGTGATCCTGAAGTCATGTCCAGCAAAGGCGCCGGGCTTATGTTTGATACCTTGCCAAAAGTCTTTCATCATCTTGGCCCCGGAATCAGTACCGCGATTGGGATTATCTTTTTCCTGTTAGTGTTCTTCGCTGCTCTGACCTCTGCCATTTCCCTGATGGAAACGGTGGTTTCCTTTTGTCAGGACAAGTTTGGCTGGCATCGCATTGTGACCTGCCTGATTGTTTTGGCAGGCTCGTTTTTAATCGCTTTGCCGTCCTCGCTTGGTTACGGCCCACTTGATATGATCCGTCCGCTGGGGCTGAATATTCTTGATTTTGTTGATTTTATCTCGAATAATCTCCTAATGCCTGTGGTTGCCCTACTGATGTGTATTTTTGTTGGATGGGTACTGCGGCCCAAAGCCATCATCGACGAGGTTAAAATTTCGTCGCGTTTCCGCGAAGAAAAACTCTATTCGGTCATTATCCGTTTTGTGGCACCTGTATTTTTAATGGTAATTTTGGTCAGTTCTGTTCTGGATGTGCTGGGTATTTTTACTATCTGAGTTTTCTGCATTTTTTAAGCTGGGAATTTCGATTCCCAGCTTTTTTTATATCCTTATTTGAGTGTAGATTTCACTCAATTGGATCAAGAACCAAAAAAGAAGCAAAAGCAAAATTTTAGAGAAAAATGAAAATCCACAAACCCGCATAACTGCTAGGTTTGTGGACTTTTTACTATGGTCGAGGTGACAGGATTTGAA
>CATJNB010000018.1 GCA_949741605.1 uncultured Eubacteriales bacterium
GGTCGACAGAAGAGAATCTGCCGCCCAGCTTTTTTTAGATGTTAATTATAGGACTCCATAAGATGTAGGGAAGAATGGATCAGGTGCAAATCGCCTTTCGGATCTTTTTGGAATTCATTTTCCTCAAAGAAAATAAAGCATCGGAGCAAACCGTTTGAGAAAGATGGAACCAGATAAAACAGCCAGTTAATAAGACTGTTGGAATCCTCGAAAATATCGAAGTTGATCAGGGGACACTGGAATAAATCCGAGAGAGGTTTTGGGACAGAATTGCCGAGCCATGCAAGATAGGCATCATAAACTTGATTTTGCGTCATTAAGAATCACCTCTTTGATTGATAGAATCGATGGCATCACGGATTTGCTGTGGCGAAATGGTTTCATCACACCCCACAACTAAATAGGAATGACCTTTTGAGGTCTTGAAAATGTAAGGAGATAATGTAGGGGTTAGGAGCAGACAGGATGGATCATTTGGGAACATCGAATTTTTAATATAGTCCACAACCGAACAAATAAAATCTTTGGCGGAAGGCTTTTCTGTAACTGGATACTGGTAGATTTTATCCAAAAGGATATGATTGGTCGTACACTCCCAAATCATATCAATGGTTCGGCCAAGAGCCCTTTGCAAAGATTTGGGGTTGGCTCCGCCGGCAGATTTCTGAACCCGCAGACAAAGCTGTTCCAGAGAGATATCCGTGGGATAAAGGCTGACTGCTTCCTGAAGGACGAGCCGCAGAATACGGTAACCTTTGGTACTTTTACGCAAAGTGAACTTGGAAATAATCGTTGTGACTTCATACATGATTAAAACCTCCTTGCACAAGTGGAATATCGACATTATAAGACAATATCTTCCTAGTTTGGGCAAATATTCCAAAAAAAGACACCGCGCGACAAAAAAAGATAGATTGACTGGAAAATAAAAAGACAGGGTAGCAGAATCCAAAATCCGCAGCCCTGTTGCTTGTCTTTTTATGTCTCGGGGCAAGGCTTAAAGAAAGCCTGTTCCTAAAAATATAGCCCAAGAAAAGGGGAAGATGTTTTCTTGAGTTTTGCATTCTCGGGTCAACAGTATTTTGGCAGGAGGAGAATGTTTGACTGTTTTGTTA
>CATJNB010000019.1 GCA_949741605.1 uncultured Eubacteriales bacterium
TAACGCTCCAAATCTTCGCCGTTTTGCAGATGCTCCAGTGCTGTAATCACCCGTTGCTGATCCCCCGCGCTGGTTTTGGTCACAGCGTTGTCAAAAATATCGGCATAGCTGTCCGCACTGGAGTCCGTGTAAACAAGGCTGCTCCCCCCAGAGGTGCTGCCCAAAAATCCACCAGGGCGAAACTCTTCCCCGTCTTTCGGGACAAAAGGCTCCTGCTGTCCGGTGCTATCGGATTCGGTGGTCTGGGGCGGCAATTCCCCGGTTGCGTCCTGACGCGGCATACGCATCCCTTGCGGCATTTCTCCACGTTGCCCGCCGCCCATTTCATCGCTTTCCGGCTTATACAGCTTGCCATAATTCGAGCCGTAATTCCGCTGTAAAAACGATTCCTCCAGCACCTCCACACTAAAATAAAACCCCCATGCCTGCCCGTTGACCGTGATATTGGCAAACCCATACTTTGGCACCCGAACCCCAATGCTTTCGAGCATCTGGTAGGAGAGATATTCTTTCATATATGTGGTATCGCTGATGACATTGTTCAGCGCCAGTTTGTCCAGCCCATCAAAGGTCTGGCCGCTGATATAGTGGTCAAACTCGAGCTTAAAGCTGTACCGGTCCGTAGTATCGTCGCTGGCAACCTGCGTTAAACTGGTGTTGCCTTTCGCGCGCAGCCCAACCTGCGAAATCGTCTTGCCATTGATCGTTACCTGAGCGGGGATGTACTCTTTTTCTATGGCGTTTTGTAACAGGTTTTCCCATTCCGTTTGATCGACCTCAAGGTTGATTTGCGCCACCTGTCCACCAAACAGTGTGCCTTCATAATCAAAATGCGTCGCGCTTGCCGAAAAGCCTTTGGTATGGGTAAAAAACAGGACCAACCCCATCCCCACAACGGCTATTGCCATTAGAATTGCTGTGATCCAATTTAACCATCGGTTTGTAATCATCGGGCTCCCCCTTATGACATATAATCCCCGTTATAGCTGACCAGTACCGCATTGGATACCCCGGGCAGCCCCGCTACTTTATTGACAAATTCCGTGGATTGTCCTTGCAGGCGTACTTCAACGGTCAACTCAATCCCCTTTTCGGACACAGTCTTGGACTTGACCATTTGTTTTTTCACTTCCCCAGAAACTAACTGTTTCATTTCCTGCTCCACCGTGTCATTCTCGCAGTTGACTACCAGCAAGTAAGGGTTTTCACGGACCCGGTGGTTGCTGAAGATCAGCAGGACAACCCCGATCACAAGCGACCCGAGTACCCCAAGCGGGATCAGCCCGGCGCCGAACACAATCCCGGATGCAATGGCCCAGAATAAATACACGATATCCAGTGGTTCCTTGATGGCGGTGCGGAAACGCACAATGGATAAGGCGCCGACCATACCAAGTGATAAAATCACATTGGAGCTGACCGCCAAAATCACTAATGTGGTAATCAGGGAAAGCCCAATCAGCGACAGCCCAAAGCTCGACGCGTACATGACCCCCTGATAGGTTTTGCGGTACACAAAATAAATAAACAGCCCCACCACAAACGCCAAAGCTAAGGCAATGGCGATATCCAAAATGGAAAAAGCGGTCACCTCATCTAAAAAGCTGGACTTAAAAATATCTGAAAATGTCATAGCTGCAACATCCTTTCTCATTCATACCTGCGGCATACCGCATATTTGGAAAACGCATGGTTTTGCCTCTCGCCTAACTGGATCAGATCCCGGATCAAATCGGGAAGGAAATCATCGAATTTCACTTCTAAAATCATCGTTCCCGGATGCCCAGTTGGTACCGTAGGGAGGTCACGGTCAAACAGCGCAATACACCGCAGCCCGGTACGGATTTGGGAATCAATCGTCACCCGCACATTTCCCGCAGGATACACATACGCTTCCCGCATATAATCCACAATCGTGCGGGGCCGAAGCTGCTGGAACTTCATTTTCCCATACAGCTCGGTCAGCAGGGCGTCCCCGCTCCCGGGCATCCAGTCCGTCTCACCGGCTAACAGCTGGTCGCATTGCTCCCGGGTCAGGCGCGCACTTTGTTTGCGGCCAATGCCATTGCATTTGCTTTTCTTCTCCAGCCGGATATACGAGTCATCAAAATTATAATACCGGATGCGGAACTTTTCCCGCTCATTGACGCCATCAAGCTTTTCCCTGAGCGCTTTATCGTCCGGCGTATCGAAATACAGGCTGCGGATCTGATACTTCCCATGTGATCCGCCATTGCTGTCCAACGACGCCACCTGCTGCAACCGCTGCCGCAAAAGCCAATAATCCTGTTCATTAATCCTGTGCTTGAGTTCCCTTCGGAAACGCGGAACAGGCCGCTGTTTTTCTTTGTTCATCCAAAGCTTTTCCCCTTTCGAGATGGTAGTTTTTGTCTTTGCTTTCCTGATTGTACCCCTTGTATGTGACCGTTTTTTGAACGTCATCTGAATCTCTCGCAATAAAAAACACAGATTCCGCTCCCCAAAAGGGAACGGATCTGTGTTTTTATTATTCTGTGGGGATGATGCCGGTTAACCGTTTACCTGAGCCCCGGTAAAGTAGGCAACCCCCGATTCAAAAATTTTCTGATCCTTATTTCCCGGCACATTCCCATACAAATGCGCCCCCAGACGCTCGGAATGTGCCATCTTTCCAAAAATACGCCCATCTGGACTGGTAATGCCTTCTACCGCACATACCGACCCATTCGGGTTCCATTCGATTTGGCCACTCGGTACTCCGCTTGGCGTGGTATACTGCGTGGCGATCTGGCCATTGGCAATCAGCTCCTGCATGACGGCGTCACTGGCGACAAAACGCCCTTCCCCATGCGACACTGCTACCGTATGCACATCACCAGCCTGTACCCCCATCAGCCACGGCGATTTGACCGAGGTAATCCGGGTATAAACCATACGCGACACATGGCGGCCCAAGGTATTGAAAGTGAGGGTAGGGCACTGCTCCGTCAAGGTGACAATCTTGCCATACGGCACCAGTCCCAGCTTAATCAATGCCTGAAAACCATTACAAATTCCGAGCATCAAACCATCGCGCTGTTCCAGCAGGTTTGTCACAGCCTGTGCAATCTTCGGATTACGGAAGGTCGTGGCGATAAACTTCCCGGAACCATCCGGTTCATCGCCGCCGGAAAACCCGCCCGGCAACATGACAATCTGTGCCCGCTCAATCCCTTTGACCATATGTTCAATGGTTTCCTCAATATCCGCAGCACACAAATTCTTAACAACCAGAATTTCCGGAACCGCTCCCGCTTTTTCAAACACACGTGCCGTATCGACCTCACAGTTCGTCCCCGGGAACACCGGGATAAAGACCCGAGGCTTGGCAGTCTGAACGGCGGGGGCTTTGCCGCTGCGCTGCGGATACAAGGGGACATCCAAGCTCAACGGCACCTCTGGGGCATCCGATGGGAACACAGCTTCCAAAGTGCCGCTCCAGCTGGCAACAAGGCTCTCAAGCGACAGCTTCTCATGATCCAGATGGATTTCCGGTTCTGCGATGGTGCGCCCTAAAACGATGCTGTCTGCGAAAAGATAATCTTTACTCTGAAGCTCTACCACCAATGCGCCTGCTTTTGGGGCGAAGAAATCGGCTTGTGTAAGCTCTGGATTCTCAAATGCAAAGCCCAGTTGGTTGCCAAAGCACATTTGTGCCAAGGCAGCCGCCATACCGCCTTCCCGCACCACCGACATAGCATTGATCTGGCCCTTTTGCGCCATGTCATACACACGCTGATAAACGGTTTTGAGCGATTCCCAAAGCGGCAGGCCCGTTTGGGAATCTTCCGGGACTGGCACCAATACGACCGTAGAACCGGGCTTCTGGAAGGCTGCGGAAATTGTTCTACTGGCCTTGGTCATGGCGACCGCAAAGCTGACCAGCGTGGGCGGAACATCGAGATTTTCAAACGACCCGGACATACTGTCCTTACCGCCAATCGCCGGCAGCCCCAACCCCAGCTGTGCCGACAACGCCCCTAATAAGGCCGCTGCCGGTTTGCCCCAGCGTTTTGGTTCTTTTTGCAGGCGTTCAAAATATTCCTGGAACGTCAGGCGGGCAGTAAGGGGATTTGCGCCAACTGCAGCCAATTTGGAACAGCTTTCCACCACCGCGTATACTGCCCCATGAAACGGGCTAAAACGTGCAATCCCCGGTAGATAGCCATAGCTCATCGCAGTAGCATCATCGGTTTCCCCCTGCTCGAGCGGGATTTTTGCCACCATCGCCTGCTCTGGCGTTAATTGATACCGTCCGGCAAACGGCATGAGCACGGTGCCCGCCCCGATACTGGAGTCAAAGCGTTCGACAAGCCCTTTCTGGGAACAGACCCCAAGCCGGGTTAAATTGGTGCGAAACGCTTCTTTAAGCGGTTTTCCCGCCAGCTCCTGCGGCACCAGATCCCGGTAATTTTCCGCAGGCTCCGGCGCTGTGATGGTTGCCTGTGCCGTCTGTGTGACACCATTGGTATTGAGGAAATCCCGGCTGACATCCACAATACAGTCCCCGCGCCAGAACATTTGCAGACGGGCTTGTTTGGTCACCTTCGCCACAACCTGTGCATTTAAGTTTTCCTGTGCAGCAGCCTGTAAAAATGTCTCCACATCTTTGGGGTCGAGTACCACTGCCATACGCTCCTGCGATTCGGAAATCGCCAGTTCGGTCCCATCCAACCCCTCGTACTTCTTAGGAACCTCATCGAGCTGGATTTGCAGCCCGTCGGCCAATTCCCCAATCGCCACGCACACCCCGCCTGCACCAAAATCATTGCAACGCTTAATGAGCCGCGCGACGGTACCGTTTCGGAACAGCCGCTGGATTTTCCGTTCCGTAGGCGGGTTACCCTTTTGCACTTCCGCCCCGCACGTTTCAATGGATTCTTCCGTATGTGCTTTGGAGGAGCCTGTAGCGCCGCCGCAACCGTCACGGCCTGTGCTGCCTCCCAATAAAACAATCACATCCCCAGCCTCTGGCACCCCACGCTGTACGTTTGCCTTGGGGGACGCCCCAATCACCGCGCCGATCTCCATCCGCTTGGCAACATAACCGTCATCGTAAAGCTCTGTAACCTGCCCAGTGGCCAAACCGATCTGGTTGCCGTAGGAGCTGTACCCCGCAGCCGCACCGGTGGTAATTTTCCGGCTGGGCAGCTTACCGATCAGCGTTTCTTCGACCGGGGTGCGTGGGTCTCCCGAACCAGTCACGCGCATGGCCTGATAGACATAGGCGCGTCCCGAAAGCGGGTCCCGGATCGCCCCGCCCAAACAGGTCGCCGCACCGCCGAATGGTTCAATTTCTGTGGGATGGTTATGCGTTTCGTTTTTAAACTGTATGAGCCATGGTTCTGTTTTCCCGTTGATCTCGATGGGCACCTCAATCGAACAGGCATTGATCTCCTCACTGACATCCAAATCCTCGAGTTTCCCCTGTTTTCGCAGCAGCTTCATGCCAATGACCGCCATATCCATCAGCGACACCGCGCGCTCCTGCGATCCATATACTTCGTTGCGGGCATCATAATACGCTGCAAGGGCATCCTCCATGGCTTGGCTCCATGTCCCCTGTTCGATCTCGATCTTTTCCAGACGGGTCAAAAAGGTGGTATGGCGGCAATGGTCAGACCAATAAGTATCAATGACCCGCAGTTCCGTTACCGTAGGGTCACGATGCTCGGTATCCCTAAAATAGTCGCGGCAGAATTTCAGGTCATCCATGGTCATGGCAAACCCCATACCCTTGTAATATTTTTCCAGAGTAGCGTCATCCCACTGGATCAGCCCAGAAACGCGCTCCACATCCTCGGGCACTTCAAATTCCAAATCTAAAGCCGCAGGCTTATCCAGCGATGCAAGCCGGGATTCCACCGGATTAATCAAGTACTGTTCGATGGTCTGGATTTGGTCGTCCGTCAGGCTCCCCTTGAGCGCGACAACCCGGGCAGTGGCCACCTGCGGGCGTTCCCCATGGGTCAGAAGCTGGATGCACTGCGCTGCCGAATCCGCACGCTGGTCGTACTGCCCGGGCAGGTACTCCATAGCAAACACATGATAGCCAGAAAGATCCGGCAGACTTTCCTCATAGACATCATCGACATTTGGTTCTGAGAAAATCGTTTGACGCGCCTGGGAAAACTCCTGCTGAGACACCCCTTCCACATCATACCGATGCAGCAACCGCAGCTGCTCAAGACCATGCATACATAAATTTTCCCGCAGGTCATGCCAGAGCTGCTGCGCTTCCACGTCGAACCCTGCTTTCTTCTCTACATAAATCCGGATTACTTCTACCATATCGTTACTCCCTTATCTAAAAATTTCAAGCATGCGCCTGCAAAAATTTCTGAATTTCTCCCAACTGTTCCCGACAGTCGTGCAAACCCAATTCATATACCGCCACCAGCTGTTCGGCATCTTTTTCGGAGCGTCCCACCGCCACGGGCACACTGGGCCGAAGGACAAAGGCTTTCCCCTCTTGCTCCAATTGTGTACAATACCTCAATTCTTCGCGGTATTCCTGTGGACGCCGCAGCATGGCGCGAATCAAATTGGGATATTTCCCATAACGCACTTTCATCATAGCTTTTGGGAAATCGGGTTTTGCACGGCCTGGGTCATGGCGATCCCGGGTCAGCACAATGATATGATGGGAATTACCGTCACGCACCGACTGGTAAATCGGGATCGGCTGCGCGATGCCACCATCGAGATACCCACGCCCGTTGATCCGTACCACCCGCGACACAAACGGCAGAGAACTACTCGCTTGGATCACCCTCATATCCTCCCGGATATCGTCTTTCCCAAAAAAGACAGCTTGACCAGTTTGAATATCCGTAGCACCGACAAAAAAACGTACTGGGGATGAAAAAAATGCATCATAATCAAACGGCAGCTGCTCATGGAACAGTTTTCCAAAGATATAGTCAAAACCAAAGAGGCTGCCAGTAAA
The DNA here is from genome assembly GCA_949741605.1 of uncultured Eubacteriales bacterium. Taxonomy (GTDB): domain Bacteria; phylum Bacillota; class Clostridia; order Oscillospirales; family Acutalibacteraceae; genus UMGS1071. The sequence goes on from CATJNB010000019.1 coordinate 6,968, forward strand.
CAGAAGGTTTTTCCGGCTGACATACGCATCGCTTGGCACATAACGGCTGAAAATCTGAAGGTTACGCCCCGGCTGCCCGGAAATAAAGCTCAACGCATTGCACGCTCCCGCTGAAATCCCATAAATGCTTTGGAAGGTAATGCCTGCCTGTGTAAAGGCGTCAAGGACACCCGCCGTATAAGCACCGCGTGTCCCACCACCCTCCAGCACCAGTCCAAGCGCCATATTGCCGCCCCCTTTTCCGTGTTTCTTTTCTATTATAATATACCCACTCCCGAATTACAAGCATACGGCAATCCCTTCTTTCCTCTTTTTTGACGTCTTTTGAAAAAACTCTTGCTTTTTTTCAAATCTTCTGTTATAATAGAAACCGTTGAAAAATTCATCTTAAATATGGACGTTTAGCTCAGCTGGTAGAGCGTTCGCTTGACGTGCGAAAGGTCAGCGGTTCGAACCCGTTAACGTCCACCA
>CATJNB010000020.1 GCA_949741605.1 uncultured Eubacteriales bacterium
GACCCCATAAGTACCGATTAACCGGCGCAGAACCGTTTTCTGTGCCATTTTATCAAACTCATTTTTCCAAGGGGAAAAGTTGCTGCTAAAGCTTGGACTATATCGTTTCGCCCATTCCTCAACATCCTCGCGGGACATATACAGCATTTTTTCAAAGCCGTTGACCAATTTAAAATAGGCAAAATAACCAACAACCGTATCGCTGGACCGTTCCCCGGAAAGATCAATCATACCGCTAATCTTATCTCGTCCGACCAATTCCCCCTCGTACACATTATCTGCATTGATCGTCTGGTACTGTCCGGAACGCTGTGCCAACTGAATCAAGCCCTTGTATCCAATGGTGAAAGTCGGCACGTTTTTATACGGCACTACGTAGGCAAATCCAAGCGATTTTACCAACGGTAATTTCAAAGATGCCGCCTTGACACACTCCATCAGCACTTTTTCTGGATCACATTTTTGCAGGGCACTGTCGCCCGAATACAGGTCAATCATGCTGCTTGTGAATGCACCCGAATTTTCTTTTAGACTGTTTTTGATCTGTGCCCGAATGGTCGGGGTATTGAGTAAACTCTTGAATTGATCTACTTTTGCTAATGCTGCCTGACTCATTTGATTACCTCCACTCTTAACTGTTCATCTTGTTCTGATACATTCAGCCGGATCAACTGAGCATCAATGGGCAGGAAAGAAGTTGTACTCTCCCCGTTATCTACCCAAACCGGCGGCTGAAATCCAATCTGTTTGCCAAGGCCCTGAATAATATCCAGCCCAGCGTTTACCTTTTCGGAATTGCTCAAATTGGCATAATCCACATCATGCACCATTGCCTTACAGCAAGGTTTGATCCCTCCGTTGACCTGCTGTTCAAAAAGCTTCCAGCGTACACTCTGGAACGCCTGATTGACACGATCCTCCACAGCTTCTGCTTTGACGGTAACAAATTTCCCGGCTAAGGAAAGCATGTGCTCACATTCGGAAAGTTGGATTCCCAGTTTTCTTTCCTCCTCTTTGAGTTCTTCCATACGCTTTTCCTGCGCTTCTACCATTTTTTGTGCCGCCTCGCGCTGCTTAATCTGTTCCATCTCGCTAGAGATTTCCGCCAATTTCTGGCGGTACCCAGCAGCTTGTTCCCCTGTATTCCGGACAGATTCTTGCAATTCAGATTCCAAGCGAGATTGTTCCTCGGCCAGTTTTGCATATTCTCTGGATTCTTCAAATGGCGGTGGGGTAATAATCGCTTTAGAAAGCTGTTCTAACTGCTTTTGTAAACCTTGCTCCTGTTTCTGGATATCCGGCAATTCTCCCTCTTGTTCCTGCTTCAAAGCTATGGAAAATTCTTCCTTCATTTGGGTAATTTCCCCGGCTTTGTTTTGGATGTCTGTCAGACGTTTGGCCTGATGCAAGTGGAATTGTTTTTGTGCTTCTTCAACCTGATTGGCTGGCAGGGTTTGTCCACAGGTCGGGCAAATCGAACCTCCTGAAAAATCCTGTGCCCGAACTGTTCCCCACTGTTTGCGCAAATCCTCTAACTCTGCCTCGCAGTTATCCAGAAAAGCTTGGCGATCCTGCATTTTTCGCTCTAACGCTATCCGATGGCTTTGCACATTTTGAAGTTTGGAACGCACATCTGCCGCCTGTGTTTCAATTTCATCATTGCCGTGCAGAAATTTTGCTGTATATGCTAACTTTGCCTTTGCAATAGATTCCTTGATCCTCGCCAACTGTTCCCGCAAAGAAATGGAGATTTCACCGTTTTCGACCTGCTGGATGTTTTGTTCCAACTCTACTTTCCGGGCTAACAGCTCCTTTAAGCGTGTACGGTCTGCTTTGGTAAATTTAGCTTCTGGTTTGGCGCGTTCTGCTTCATCCATACGGTTTGGGATTGCTTCTAACTGCTGGTTAATTCTCCGCCGCTGGGATTTGAGCTTTTCGGTATAATCGTCAATGCTCATGTAGCCCAGCGATTCAAGCAACGGCTTTAATTCTTCCTGACTATTCAAAATTGCCTGATCGCTCAAACCTGCCGCAAAGCGTTCCAGAAGGATGTCGCGCCGTTCCGCGTCTTTGAGCTTTTCCGAAAACATCCGGGGATCGGTCAGCAGATACAATGTTTTTTCATCCACGCCCAGAAATTCGGTCAGGAACTTTTTATATTCCCCTTCACCTTTTGGCACGTCATTGATGAAATATTCGGTTTTGTGGCCTTTGAGTTCAGAATGATCCTCGCCGTTCTTACGAACCCAGTTTTCTTTCAGTACTCGGCGCAGTGCTACTTGCTGATCTTTATGTACAAACGCCCCTGTTACAGAGTAGTCAAGACCTGTTGTGCCGTTGGTTTTGAGTTTAAAATCAGACTTCCCTTCTGAATTTTTCCCCAGCAAAAGCCAGTAATAGGCATCCGCTA
>CATJNB010000021.1 GCA_949741605.1 uncultured Eubacteriales bacterium
GACAACATATCTTTCTTCGGTTTTCTTGGAAATCCGGTCGATCATGTCTACGGTCTGCTCACGGGTCAGGTTCACCCAATAAGCGGTATCCGCAGGCTTTTCCAAGGCGGACGCTACCATGGGCAATGCGGTCAGTGCCATACACAAGGTTAGCAGGATTGACACCAATTTTTTGGCGATTCTAATCATCTCCTTCCAAACATTCAGGAACTATTTTGACTGTGCCAATCTACCACCCCCATTCTATCCTGTTTCCCATGGGATTGCAACAGGAAGATGGAAATTTTTGTGCCCGGATGCAAAGGTTCCCTCTTGCCAAAAGCACAGGGACATGGTATCATGAAAGGGAACTCAGGCTGGCGCGACCAGCCGCTCACAGGGCCTCCCTTGGCGGGGAGGCTTTTTCCATATCGTGAAAGGAATGGTTCTTTTGAAAACCTTTAATGAAATGATCCTGTTTTATCATTCCCATAAGTCGGATGAAATGAAAAAATGGAAAGGGATTTGCTTACGCATGGGGATTCGGGTTCGGGAGATCGCCCCGGAACAGTTCCACCAGCCGCTGGGTTATCTGGCTGGGTTATCCGGGTTTGCGGCTGCCGAACCAGTAGATCCTCCAAAAACCTTTTCGGAACCCATGCTGGTACTCAAAAATTTTACCAGCAAACGCATGGACGAGCTGTTTCGCCAGGCCAAGAAAGCCGGGGCGCCACACATCCCGCTCAAGGCGGTACTCACCGAGCAAAATTCCACTTGGGATTCGGTCACATTATATCAGGAGCTTTGCAAAGAGCATGCGGCGATGCAGCAGGGCAATACCATCCACCCCGACAACTGACCAGATGGGCTGGGACAGAATTTCTGTCCCAGCCCTTTTGTTTTGGCATAATGCGGACAGGATTTGAATAAAATTGAGGTAGAAATGCGAAAAGGAGAGAAAGCCTTCATGGAATACAAGCTCAACCGTGAGGCGGTTACGGTCAATGAGGTGGTGTTCGATGCCAGTCAGGAACAGCCCATCGATCTCGACCTTACCCTGCCGGATTATTGCCCCGATATCCAGAAAATTATGAAATGCCAGGTTTATCCCTGCATCACAGCCAAAAGCATCCTTGGAGATTGTCTGGAGGTCAGCGGCACAGCTACCATGCGTTTACTGTATCTGGATGCAGGCGCTTCCCAAATCCGCTGTTACGAAAATGCAGCCCCGTTTTCTGCCAACATCCCCTTAAAACGCAGTGTCGGAAATGCGCTGGTCTATACCCGTACGCAAGTCGAATATGTCAACTGCCGCGCCACCAGTCCCAGACGTCTGGATATCCATGGCGCGTTTTCGGTATGCGCCAAGGTGGTGGAACAAACCGAAAATCATCTGCTCTCCGAGATCGAAGGCGAGGGGATGCAGCAGCGTAAAAAGAACATCTCGATCAGCCGTGTGGCAGGGGCTTCCCAACAGCAGTTTTCCGTCACCGAGGTACTCGAAATCAACGACGGCAAGCCCCCTGCGGAAACTATCCTGCGTACCGATGCCAGCGCCCAGATTGAGGAAGTCAAAACGCTGGATAATAAGCTCATCCTCAAAGGCAGCCTTGCGCTTAAAATTTTATACGAGTCCGGGCTTTCCGATGGGATGCCGGAATGTATGGAATATGCAGTCCCGTACAGCCAGATGCTGGATTGTCCCGGGGTCAGCGACGCCTGTACCTGTGACGTACAGCTGGAAGTCATGACCACCCAGGTACAGCTCAAAAGCGATTCTTCCGGGGAAAATATGCTTCTCGATACGGAAGTGCGCCTGATGGCATACGTCAATGCTTACCTCGATACAGAGATCAGTGTTGTAACTGACGCTTATTCGACGGATGTGGAATTGACGCTGGAGTACCAGCAAAAAAGCCTTGTCAAACTCCTGGAGAGCGTCACAGATACCTGTTCGCAGAAAAACCATTTTGATTTTGAGGAGGCCGGGATTTCCAAGGTTATTGATATCTGGAATGAAACCCGCCAGGTTACCGCGCACATGGAGGATGGCAATCTGCTTTACCGGGGGAAGTTTAACCTTTGCGTGCTGGCGATGAACAGCGATGGCAGGCCGTTTTATTTTGAGCGTATGCTGGAATTCCAGTATGGACGGGAGTGGACGCGGGAAGTACCGGATTTGTATTGTGACTGTGCGGTTACACTGCCGAATATCAGCTACCGGATTACGGGTACCTCTGGCATTGAAGTCAAAACCGAGCTGCGTTTAGACGCTACGCTGTACCAGAAAAACGGCTATAAAATGATTTCTGATTTGACGGTCAATGAGGAGCAGCCCAAAGTCAAAGATGAGGATGCTGCCCTGATTTTGTATTATGCCAATTCCGGAGAGGACCTGTGGGGGATTGCCCGGCTATACAGCACGTCCGCAGAGCGGATCAAAGAGGAAAATGACCTGACAGACGATGTGGTGGAACAGGCGGGGATGCTGCTGATTCCGGTTTGACCTAAGGGAGGGTAACGCTCATTTTTCGCCGGGGGATGGGCGGCTCCACAGGATTTGATTTGCAAACACAGCTTCGGCGGAAAATGGAGGTTAAAATGGGAGACCGCAACATTTATAATGATATTTCAGAACGCACCAATGGGGATATTTATATTGGTGTGGTTGGCCCGGTGCGTACGGGCAAATCTACGTTTATCAAGAAATTTATGGATTTGGTTGTGCTGCCGAATATGCAGGAGGACTACCAGCGCGAACGTGCCATTGATGAAATGCCGCAGTCCGCAGCCGGGCGCACCATCATGACCACCGAACCAAAGTTTATCCCGGAACAGTCGGTGACCATCAGTGTAGACCAAAGTTCCGTCTTTAATGTACGGATGATCGACTGCGTGGGATATATTGTGCCAAGTGCGCTGGGATACGTGGAGGACGACGCCCCGCGCATGGTGATGACACCGTGGTTTGACGAACCGATCCCCTTTAACATGGCGGCCGAATTGGGGACGAAAAAAGTCATTACCGAACATTCGACCATTGGCTTGGTGGTCACGACGGATGGCAGCATCAGCGACCTTCCCCGGGAGGAATACGAGGAAGCGGAAGAACGCGTCATTCAGGAACTCAAGGAAATCAATAAGCCGTTTGTGGTTCTGCTCAACTGCATGTACCCAACCTCTCCGGAAGCCTTTGCTATGGCACAGTCTTTACAGGAGCGTTATGGTGTGCCGGTGACCCCCGTCAATTGTCTGGAGCTTTCCGAGGAGCAGATCCGGGATATTCTGGTAAAAATCCTCTTTGAATTCCCTGTGCGGGAAATCCGCGTCGAGATGCCCCACTGGCTGTCAGCACTGGAGAAAAAGCATTGGCTGCGTTCTTCTGTTTATACAGCGATCCAGCAGTCTGCTGCGAATATTACACGCATCCGTGAAGTGGCCGGGATTCACGTACAATTGGAACAGTGTGAACATATCGCCCATTCCCGTACCCTGCTGGTTGACCTCGGCACTGGACGCGCACGGATTTCGATTGCCCTGAACCAAGCCTTATTTTATCAGGTTCTGGGCGAAAAAACCGGGCTGGAAATCAAGGATGAGGGTAATTTGCTGCAATGTATGCTCGATTTTGTGAAGATGAAAGAGCAGTACGACAAGCTCAAAGAGGCGTATCAGGAAGTGCAGGATACGGGGTACGGCATTGTCATGCCCGGCATCGACGAGCTGACGTTGGAAGAACCCGAAATCATCAAACAGGGCGGCAAGTATGGAATCCGTTTGAAAGCGGGCGCACCGTCGATCCATATGATGAAAACCCGCATCACGACCGAAATTACCCCGATGGTGGGATCAGAACAGCAGTCGGAGGATTTGGTTTCGTATTTGCTCAAGGAGTTCTCCGAAAACCCATCGAAAATCTGGGAGTCGAATATTTTTGGCAAATCCCTGCATGAGCTGGTCAACGAAGGCTTACATAACAAGCTCTACAAAATGCCGCCTGAAGCACGCAATAAAGTCCGCCAGACTATCGAACGCATTATTAACGATGGATGTAATGGCCTGATCTGTATTATCCTGTAAATCGCAAAACAAAAACACACGGCGACTTTTACCGTGTGTTTTTTTGCGTGGGCTTTTTATGCAAATGGCTGCATCCCGGCATCGTACAGGTTGGTGCGTTCCAGACGGACCAAGGGCTCTTTGTTTTCATATTTTTTCAGGGCATCGAAGAAAAGCCCCGGATTTACATTTTCCGTACTGCCTGCCGGGAGTACCAGTTCTAACTTCAGGCAATCCGGTTCAGCGGAAATGCTTACGTCCTTTAAGAAGCCTTTGAGGTCAATCTCTTTGACCCCGGATTTGGTACGTTTTTCTACGAGGATTTCCGGGCGCGCCAGCAGGGTTTGGAAGCTTTCCTGCAAGGCTTGTACGGATTCCCCTTCTGGTTCTGTCCGCGCCACAAAGGATGCATATGCAATCTTGCCGGGCTTCATGACAGGCTCCGTGACATCGAATACCCGGATGCCCATGGGAAGCGCCGCGTTCAGGCGTTCCATCATTTCTGGCACAGATACCTCCCCTTCCAGCTTGATGTCCATGGATTCCCGGTGCCCATCGACCCCGAGCGAAAGCGGCAGGGCAAAGGTCAGGAAGGCATGGGGGTGGAAGCCCTCGGTATACCACAGCGGGATTTTTGCCTTTTGGACTGCCCGGTGCATACAGCGGTTGAGGTCGAGGTGGGAGATATATCTGGCAGTTCCCGTCTTGGAAAACCAGATCCTAACGTGCTTCAAAACAGATCCCCCCTTTGAAACAGGCCGCCCCGCAGCCTGAACATTTTTGTTTGCAGTCTGGCGAAACCGCGTTTTCATACGCAGCTTTACACTCCTTGATCAAAAATGATTTTTGGATTCCATAGTCCAGATGGTCCCATGGCAGGATTTCGTCAAAGCTGCGGCGGCGCTGGTTATAAAAGGTTGGGTCAACGCCGCAGGCGTCAAAGGCCTGCATCCATGCCGGCAGCGAAAACGCTTCCGACCAGCCATCCATTTTGCGCCCTTGGCGGTGCGCTTCTTCCAGCACAGCCCCTAACCGCCGGTCACCGCGTGCAAATACCCCTTCCAGAAAGCTGGTATCGGCATCGTGCCAGCTACAGGAAATTTTCCGGCTTTGTACAGATTTCACCAGATGGTTTTGTTTTTCGTGCAGCCGTTCAATGGAATCCTGCGGTTCCCATTGGAATGGGGTAAAGGCTTTGGGAACAAAGGATGACGCGCTCACCGTGACCTTAACTGCCCGGCCTTTGGGTTTGTTGGGGTTGCGGTAGTACGCCTCCACCACGTCCTGCGCCAGACTTGCGATGCCAGCCACATCGTCCATGGTTTCTGTGGGCAGGCCAATCATGAAATATAGTTTGATCGTGGTCCACCCACCGTCAAAGGCTGTGGAAACCGTTTTAAGGAGCTGCTCACGGGTGACATTTTTATTAATCACGTCCCGCATCCGTTGGGTGCCAGCTTCCGGTGCAAATGTCAGCCCGCTGCGCCGTACTGTTTTGAGCTTGTCCATCAGTTCATTCGAAAAGCTGTCCACCCGCTGTGACGGCAGGGATAAGGTCACTTTTTCGTCCTGCGCCCATACCAGCAGTTGATCCAGCAACCCATTGATATCGGGATAATCACTGGTACTCAGCGACGACAGGGAAATTTCGTCATAGCCAGTATTTTCACATAAGGTATGGCATTGCCGGTCAATTATGGGGATGTCTTTCACGCGCACGGGACGGTACAAAAAACCAGCTTGGCAAAACCGGCACGCCCGGTAACAGCCTCTTTGTACCTCGCTGACCGCACGGTCATGGACAATTTCAATGCTGGGTACCACAAACGTTTCCGGGAAATAGGCGTGGTTCATATCTGTGACAATACGTTTGCGTACTGTGGCGGGCACTCCGGGCTGTGGTGTGACGGCCTCAATCGTACCGTCTGCCTGATATGTAACCTCATACAACGATGGAACATACACGCCTTCGATTTGTGCAGCAGCATGTAAAAATTCCTGTTTGCTGCGCTTTTCTGCTTTGTATTGGCGGTATAATGCCACCACTTCCAGATCGACTTGCTCACCTTCGCCAAGGAAAAATAAATCCACAAAATCTGCGAGCGGTTCCGGGTTGCACGCGCATGGCCCGCCTGCCACAACCAGTGGCGACAGCTCGGTACGTTCTGCACAACGCAGTGGGATACCGGCAAGGTCGAGCATATTCAGTACATTGGTATAGCTCAGTTCGTATTGCAGCGTAAAGCCCAGAATATCAAATTCCCGCAGTGGGTCGCCGCTTTCCAGCGCATATAATGGCAGTCCTTCCCGGCGCATTTCGGTTTCCATGTCGAGCCACGGCGCAAAGGCACGTTCGCACCACAGGTAGTCCTGTTCGTTGAACAGGTGGTACAAAATTTTCATTCCAAGGTGCGACATGCCCACTTCATAAATATCCGGGAAACAGAAGGCAAACCGCACTTCGGCTTTTTCTTTGTCTTTTATGACAGAGTGAAGTTCGCCTCCCACATATCGGCCGGGCTTTTGCACCCGCGCCAGTATTTTTTCCAATGTTCGGTTCATCACGGCTTTGTTGTCCTTTCCAAACTCTTTTTCATTAGTATAACATGGGGAACCAGTCTGCGTCCAGAGAAGATTATCCTCTCCCTCCAAGCCACATAAAAAAGCAGCCGCCTGCTTGGAGCGAC
>CATJNB010000022.1 GCA_949741605.1 uncultured Eubacteriales bacterium
GAACTTTTTGACGGCGCTTTTTCAGAGATAAACGGCAGGGAATTTTCTGAGCTGCTGAAAGCAAACGAGGAAAAATCCACGATTGCCTATTATCAGGTTGATGTATCGCTGGACACCTCGGTGGGCAACGAATATCAGGCAGCGCGGCTTACAGCGGATTTCAAGTGGTACGTCAAGGACGAGGGCGGACTGACCCCGCCGCCGCAGACCGGCGACACCACCAATCTCACCCTTTGGATTATTCTGGCGGCTTCGTCCCTGCTGCTGATCCTGCTGCTATGGAAGCGCAGAAAGGAGGACGAGCAGCATGAGCAAGCCTAAAACAATGAAAAAACTAACGTCAAGCGTTGCAGCCATTATCATCCTTGCCGTCTGCCTTTGTATCACCACCTTTGCACTGGTCTATTCCACCGTGACGGTGGATAATAACCTGTTCCAAACCGGGGAGATCAAAATCAACCTCAATGACGGCAAGCCGGTCATTACCGAGCGCGAATATCTTTTTGAACCCGGTATGACGGTGGAAAAGAACTTCTTTATTGAAAATCAGGGTACATGGGATGTGTACTACAAGCTGTACTTTGACAATGTGGAAGGCGGTCTGGCGGATGTGCTGGATGTGGAAATCCGGGATGGCGATACCGTTCTTTTGGGAGGCAAAATCTCCGAGTTGACAAAAGAACAGGTCGGCGCGGCGGACGATATTCTCAAGCTTAAGGAACGGCGGGAGCTGACGGTATCTTTCCACTTCCCGGAGGAGGCCGGAAACAGTACACAAAATCTGTATCTTTCTTTCGATTTCAAGGCTGATGCGGTGCAGACCAAGAACAATCCTCAGCGGCTCTTCAACTAAAAGTAACCCAAGTCCCAGGTGTATACGGTAAAACCGACTACATACAGTCATTGAAAAAATAAAATTTAAGGAGGAAGAACAACAATGACAAACAGCAAAAACACAAAACGCGCATTGCTTGCCAGCGTTCTGTCCGTAGTGCTGTGCTTTGCAATGCTCGTCGGCTCCACCTTTGCGTGGTTCACCGATTCCGTAACAAGCGGTAAAAACAAGATCGTGGCGGGTAATCTGGAAGTCTCTCTGGAATATGCCGTGGTCGGTGAGGATGGTTCCTTTAAAGAGTGGAAGGATGCGCAGGACGCTTCTCTTTTCGACAAAAACGCTCTCTGGGAGCCGGGACATACTGAGGTTGTCTATTTGAAGGTGGAAAATAAGGGTTCTTTGGCACTGAAGTATATGCTGGGTGTGAACCCCGATGTGGAACATGTAGGGATAAATGTTAACGGAGAAGAGTTCAAGCTGTCAGATCATTTGGTATTCTCTGTGATCGACAACAAGAATGCTGAAGAAGGCCTTTATACCCGGCAAGAAGCCCGTGCTGCAGCGGGAGAAGAAAAAGGGCTGAAGGAATATATCAGCAGCGAGACTGCGCTGTTAGAGGGCGAAGCACGTTGCCTGGCGTTGGTTGTCTATATGCCGGAGGATGTTGGGAACAACGCTAATTATAAGACCGGTACAACACCGCCGTCCATTGAATTGAGCGTTAGACTGGCTGCAACGCAGAAGGATTCGGAGCAGGATAGTTTTGGCAGCGATTACGATAAGGATGCCGTTTATCCCTTTGATGTAAACGGCGAAACGGTGTATCTCAAGCAGTCGGAAAACGGTCTGTATGAAAACGCCAAGGATCCGGCGGATACAACGAAGTATGTTGCAGACCAGGCCAGCCTAGAGGCATTTCGGGATCTTGTCAACGTGAAAAACAGCGCTATAGCGAAAAGCGATATTACGCTGGCGGCAGATGTAACTATGGATGAGAACTGGAAGCCGGTAGGCGACGGCAATACCAGCCGTTTCTCCGGAACTTTTGACGGCGGCGGGCATCAGGTGATCAATATGGAGGCACAAAACAATCGGGCTTATGGCAACGCCTTTTTTGGAGACCTTACCAGCGGCGCGGTTATCAAAAATCTCACATTTACAAACGCTCTTGTCAGAAGATATCCGTATGACTACGGCGGAGGTAATGTATATGGCGTTGTAGCGGGTTATGCCTACGGCAATGTCACCTTTGAGAATGTCCATGTCAAGGATTCAAAGGTTGCAGGGTATGGAAAAGTCGGTGCTTTGCTCGGTATGGCTGCGGATCCCAGCGGCACCACGAAACTGATTAACTGCTCTGTGGAAGATACTACCATTTTCGGCGCATATAACTGCGGTGCTTTCATCGGTTTGGCACAGAACAAGGTGGAGATAGAAAACTGCACCACCAAGAATGTGACATGGACAAAGTACGATCCCGATAAACAATATATCGATGTGGATACCACGGTTTCAGTAGAAGGTGAATCTGTCCCAATGAAAGGAACCTATTGGACGTATTCTTTTAATGGCTCTCAATGGGCTTATGCGGCCTGGGGCAACTATTATACGGATTATTCTCTCGGCAACTGCAATCCGGCAGTGACAATGACCCATAACGGTGTGGAATACGGCATTGCTGACGGTTTCTGCCATTAAAACAATTAAAAATGCCCTTTCCAAGCTTGTTCCGGAAAGGACCGACAAAATACATAGGAGGAAACAACAATGACAAACTCAAAAAACACAAAGCGCGCATTACTTGCCAGCGTTCTTTCGGTTATGCTCTGCGTTGCAATGCTCGTAAGCTCCACCTTCGCGTGGTTCACCGATTCCGTAACAAGCGGTAAGAACATTATCAAATCCGGCAATCTGGATGTTGAAATGTATTGGGCAGACGGAACAGAGGCACTCGATACGGCAGAGTGGAAGGATGCATCCACGGACGCAATCTTCAACTATGACCTGTGGGAGCCGGGCTATACCGAGGTTCGCCATGTCAAAATCAGCAACATAGGAAGCCTTGCGCTGAAATATGAGATTCGTATTGCAGCAAACGGCGAAGTCAGCAAGCTGGCTGACGTGATCGATGTTTATTACATCAAGGACGGTAAACAGATTACCGGTCGCGCCCAGCTTACTGATGAAAACAAAATCGGCACCTTGGCAGAGGTACTTGCCAATCCTTATGCTGCAAAAGGGCATATTCTCGCGGGCGAGAATGCGGCGGATGTTGCCACCATCGCGCTGAAAATGCAGGAAAGCGCCGGGAACGAATATCAGGGGCTTGCAATCGGCAGTGACTTCGCGGTTCAGCTTGTAGCAACGCAGTACACGGCTGAGAATGACAGCTTTGGCAATCAGTATGATAAGGACGCAAAATATCCTATATTAATTACCAAAGGGATTACGAAGGATGAGAATGGTCTGCTTACTGAAGCGATTGTTCTGGGCGCGGAATCGGCAGATTTGGTTTCAGAGAACGCACCTGTGCACGTAAAGGTTCCTGCAAATGTTGTCATTGAGAGTGATGCGGAAGACTTTACTCTTCGTATTGAGCCGACGACAAAATATCCCACAGTCAGTATAGATGATGAGTCTAAGGCAATTGCATACAAAATCGAGATGCCTCTTGAAGCCACCAATACTGTTCCCGTCTCGGTAACGATGTTTATCGGCGAAAACAAGAAGCTGCTCGCGGTTTACCATGATGCAGATCCAATGATTGAGGCAGATACCCAGGCGGCAGATACCTATCAGTATGATCCCGATTCCGGCGTCATCACGATGTATCTCACCCACTGCTCTACCTTCTCGATTGAATATCAGCTCGTCGAAATGTTCGAGGCATCGACAAAGGATGAATTGGCTGCGGCAATAAACACTGATACCGACCATATGATCGAAGTGAACTGGAAGGGAAATTCCTTTAACCTTAGTATGTTCGACCGTGGTTTTGATGTAACAAAAAATATAACGTTGAACGCCGGAACGAATGCTGTTACCACGGGCGAAAGCGGTTCCTATCCGCGTTTTGTGGTAAAGGACGGCGGCTTCCTGACCGTTAACGCCGAAGAATTTGTTAATGCTAATGGTTACAATGTATGGCCGAGCATAGCAACTTGGATCAAAGTTGACGGAGCAAGCTCAACCGCGGTTTTAAATGGTGGTACATATAGCACCAGCTTTAGCCATGCCGCTATAACAGCAGAAAATAGCGGCAATGTCTTGATAACCGATGGTAGATATTCAGGCTCAGGCTCAGGCGGAAGCGGTACCCTTGATTACTCTAATGGTACGGTAACTGCCAAGAGTGGTTCAACAGTAACCGTAACAGGCGGCACCTTCTCCTGCTCCGGATACAAAACAAGTATCTTCTGCGCAGATGATGCTTTGGTCATTGTTGAAGACGCTACGATTAGCAGTTGCAATGGAAAGCAATTTGCCGTGTTTAACGGCGGCGTTATCAAAGTGTCAAAAACAGCCTTCAGCTCTAAACCTACCAGCACAAACGGTACGGTTGCCGAAGAAGAAAATTATTGGGTTATCACAGCAGCTAATTAAGCAAAAACCGATTGCCGTCCTATCCCCCGCAGGGGATAGGCGGCAATCAAAGGGCATGAGCCTGCGTTCGTGCCTTTTGATTGCCGGAAGGGAATCCCGGCAATTAAGGAGTGACTGCATGAAAAAAGTCTTACATATTACAAAAAACATACTCGTCTGGCTGGTGGTGGCTCTGGCAGTCGGCATGATGATTTTTACCGTTGTATCGGTGAATACCTTTGATCGGAACGACAGAAGCCTGTTCGGGTATAAGGCGTTTATTGTAAAGTCGGATTCCATGAGCAAGACCGATTTTAATGCGGGAGACCTGATCTTTACCAAAGAGGTTGACCCCGCCACCCTGAAAGCCGGAGACATCATCTCTTATCAGTCCACCAACACCGAGAACTACGGCGAGGTTGTGACCCACAAAATCCGTGAACTGACAAAGGACGCGGAGGGCAATCCCGGTTTTATCACCTACGGTACAACCACCGATACGGATGACGAAAACATTGTTACATATAGTTTTGTGCTGGGGAAATATCAGACTAAGCTACCCGGTGTTGGAAAATTCTTTCAGTTTCTCAAAACCACGCCAGGATATATCGTCTGCATCTTTCTCCCCTTTCTACTGCTGATTTTGGTGCAGGGGTTCAACAGTATTCGCCTGTTCCGGCAATACAAGCAGGAGCAGCTTGCGGAAATCGAAGCGCAGCGGGAACAGGAACGCGCCGAGCTTGCGGCGGAGCGGCAGAAATTAGAGGAACAACAAGCCGAATCGCAGAAAATGATGGCGGAGCTGTTAAAGCTCAAAAATGAGCTGTCCGGCGGGAACAGCCCCGTAGCGGAGGAACAGCCCACTGAGGAAGATCCCATCCGGTGATGTAAACATGCAGGGCGTGATTACATACAGTCATTGAAAATTTTATTAAGGAGGTAAAACACAGTGACAAAACAGAAAAACACAAAAAGAGCTTTGCTCGCCAGCGTACTCTCCATGATGCTGTGCGTTGCCATGCTCATCGGTTCCACCTTTGCGTGGTTTACCGATTCCGTCACCAGCGGAAACAACAGGATTGTAGCCGGAAATCTGAAGATCGATTTGGTAATGGACAAAACAGGTGACGGTACCTATGTCAGCATCGCAAACGGCGAAGGCGATATTTTTACCGAGGAGAAAATTGCTCAGAACAGCAACGCCACCCTGTGGGAGCCGGGCAAAACGCAGATCGTCTATCTCGGCGTTCAGAACAAGGGAAGCCTTGCGCTGAAATATAACATTGTGTTGAATGTGGTCGACGGCGGGCTGATTGGCTCGCTGGAATATGCCATACTGGACGGCAAAAAGGCAGCAGATTTAAGCGGTATCACAAGCTGGACAGATCTTAAAGCAATGGCAGGTGCACAGACCGGCGACATGGTAGCGGGCAGCGTAACGGCTGCGCCGAACGGCCGCTTGGATGAGATCGTAAACGGCGTTAAGGATGAAACCGATTACTTTGCTTTGGCAGTACATATGAAAGAAACTGCTGATAACAAGTATATGAACAAGGACGTCACCATTGACGTGACCGTGGTTGCAACACAGGCGGACGCGGAATCCGACAGCTTCGGTCCGGATTATGACAAGGATGCACTGTATCCCTATGAATTGGCAAAGTTTTCTTTTATGAGCCAGTCGGAGGATAAAGCGTTCTGCCCGCATTGCTACAATCATCCCGAAACCTCGCACAAGGATCACCTGCCCACCCTTACCATTGCCGACGGCGTTGCTGTCGCACAGAAGGAGGGCGCTTGGACAGCCTATAAGGGCCTTGATTGGAGCAGCAAAAAATACACAATCGAGATGGATATTGATGTCAGCGCTTTGGAATCAAATGCTTATGTCACCTTTGATTCAGGCGAAACCACTGCTTGGGTAGATTTGCAGCTTTGCATTCAGAACAAAGACGGTGTTTATACTGCCTACAATGCGTTAAAACCCACGAGCAAGAGCCTTGGCGAGATCAAGAACAAATTCCATGTAGCCTATAATTACGGTGTAAACGATGGCAAATTCTGCCTGGAAATGATTGTTTCTGACGGAACAAACACCTACACTGTGAACAGAACCAGCGCTGGGCTGAAAAACCCTCTGAACACTGGGATTTGTTGGGATATCTATGATACGGATGGCGGCAGTGAAAATGCCGTTTACGCTAAGCTTTCCAATTTCAGAGTGTATAGCGCGGAAAAATTTGCTGTTCCCGTTAACAGTGTGGATGAACTGAAAAATGTACTTGAAAATGCCAAGGCTGGCGATGTTGTAAAACTGACCAAAGATCTAATATTGAACGAAAGCTTAAAGTGTGCTGACGGTGTAACCATCGACGGTAACGGCAATACAATTACATATACTAATGCAACAACTGTAAAGTTTGAGAAAAGTTCCAGCGACCGTGTCATTGTCAAAAATGCAAATTTTGTGAAGGGTGAAAAGGGTCCGTGGGGAATTGTTTCTGCCAACACAGAATATCATAATTGTACGTTTACAGGGATCTGTCCATACATTGTTCCCCAAGGGGATATTGTGATAGACGGATGCACTTTTGATGGACAAACATTACAGATCGCTTATAATGAAAGCGGAACCACGGTAGATATCAAAAAGCTGAAAACCGTGATAACCAACAACACCTTTATTGTTGCAAATGACACCTGGGAAAATGCACACGGCATCATCCTCAACGCCTGTAAAAAGGACAACGATTTTTGGGCACAGCTGAAATCCTATGTAACCATGAGCGGAAACACATTTAAGGGCAAAAAAGCTGATGCAACGTATACCGCATATACATTAAAAAATACAGGTGAAAAATTGGAAAATATAGACGCGTTTATGTTTGGCGATAATACCTTTAACGGTAGCGCCAGATATACTCTTAACTCGCATGACCTTGCTAATTCAGATTGTGTAAAAATTGATATAAAATAAGTGTTTCTATCGTTCCTCCCGTGCTTTTGCACGGGAGGGGCAATCAAAGGGTATGAGCCGTAGGCACGGTCTGACTGTTCGTGCCTTTTGATTGCCGATAAAACAATCCTAACCGAAAGGAGGCCGCCGCCATGAAAAACTGGATAAAGACGGTTCTGTATACCCCGAAGCATCAAAAGCCTACAGACGAAAATATTATGCGGCTGCTCCTACCCTCTTTCGTGGGAATTATCATCTGTATGGCCTGTCTGGCCGGGATGACGTGGGCATGGTTTTCGGCCAGCGTTCAAACTTCACCGCAGACTATCACGGCAGGCAACTATGATATAGCTGTCACTGTAAACAACGAGCCGGTTAATGGTACTATAACACTGACAGCAGGTCAATCCTACAAGGCTACGCTGGCCGCCAGCGGTACTGCTCCAAGCGGTGGGTATTGCAAAATCGAGGGCGGCGTTGCTCCCCTCTACACTACCCAGCTAAAACCCGGCAACGCTCTTACCTTTACGCTGAGTCCTGAAACAACGGCTGATTACACTTTCACCGCTGTATGGGGCAACTATTCCGGCGTGGCGAATATAACGGATGGTTGTACGATCAAGAAGCAAGCAGGAACACCGCCTGCTCCGAGTACGCCCGAAGCACAGCAGCCTGCGGATAACAACGAAACCGTCTATGTGGTGCAGCCCGGCGATTCTCTGTGGAAAATCGCCCAGCAGTATGAGGGCATTTCTGCTGACGAAATCGCCGCATACAACGGTATTGACAAAAATGCTGTATTACAAGTCGGGCAGGAACTCAAAATACCCCCGGCGGATTACGAAATGCCGGAAGAACCAATTTCGCAGGAAACCTCCGAGTCCACGTCGGAGAGCGAAGAAAGTACCGAGAACGCCATCAGCGAATAAAGAAACATAACAAGATAAGCGAATCTTGCCAAGCGGGTCTGCCTTAATCCGCCGGAGTCTGGGACACAACGCTTCTGCCGCCGATGACGAGATGTTTGGCGTCAACTACGACCGCAAAAGCCGGAAATGGCAGGCAACCATCGAATATCAGGGTGTACGGCACTGGCTCGGCAGCTATGATACGCC
>CATJNB010000023.1 GCA_949741605.1 uncultured Eubacteriales bacterium
ATGTTTTTGGACTTCCTCGCCCATTTTAAAGCTCAGCTCCATCAGGTCGAATGGGGCGAGCGCCGATTTGAGCTGGCTCTCATATTCTTTCGGAATCCAACCGGTGATCACGAAATTGTCATCATAGCGGGCTGCATTACGGCAGATCGCGGAGAAATAGACGTTTTTCTCTGTAAGCAGGGTATAAACCTTTTGGATCTGAGCCTGCTCGCGCGACCAGATCGCGGAAATATCAGCCTCAGCAGACTTGATGATGCTGTTCTGTTCATCGCACAGCTTACGCAGTTCCTGAACAGTCTGCTCTGGCGTACCAGACATATGATCTAAAGTAACACGATGGAATTTCAGCCCCGTAAAGATACGGTCCGCTTCGCTGGTGCCATCAATGGGAGCCATATAAAGACCCCATTGTTTTTCCTGGTCAGCGGCACAAGGGGTAAATACGACGTTCGGGTTGTCATGATAGGCACCCAGTTTTTCGTAGTTCTCCTTGGGCAGACAGCCAAAACGTACATTGACATACTGACAAGCATTGATGTCGTCGAGGTTGAGGTTCAGGCCCACAAAATGTTCCATATCCTTCATAGCCTCGGTATACTTTTGGAGCTGGTCTTGTGCCACGAGCTTGTTGTGATCGAGCTCCGTGATCTTGTTGGCAATATCTTTGGCATAAGAAATGAGTTCATCCTTGTTCATGCTCAAAGACTTCGATTCTTTCTCGCTCAATAGAGTAAGCGTTTTTCCCGCTTTGCCAATAGCGTCGGTAAGTTGCTGCAACGGTTCGGAATAGGGGTTCTCTTCCGAATAGGAAGTAACATCCGGAGCGTCTGCATACCAATTGAGGGCGTTATCTGCGTGGAACGCATTGGTTTTGCCGCAAACAGTCGCTACGTCATCAATGTCAGCCAACTTGCCAATAATACTTACTTCTTTCAGCTTTACAACAGCCAATAATCGACACTTCCTTTCATTGAAAATTGACGATGGTAAGTAATTTAGAGATTTTGCTGGGGGGAAGCTGATAACGGATGCCTTCAATAATATTGATGATATCGTAGATTTCAGCCTGCTTGATAAAGATGTAGGAGAGCATCACGACTGCCGAATGGGTAGAAAAGTGGATGGCATGACGGCAGGTGCCGTACTGCACGCGCAGCGGGATGTCGTCCTCAAATTCCTCCTGGTTTTTCAGGTAGCGTTTGCCGGGACTGGTTTTCGCCATAATGGCGCGGATTTCTTCCTCATCCTTGGCGTTGACCATATCCTCAATGAAGTTTTTGCGGATCGTGGAGAAAGGCAAAAGCGCACCCCGGATCGCCTCAGGAGGGGCCTTGTAGAAGGTTTTCATTCGGACAATGCGGACGTAGTTGTCCAGGTCGAGATAGGAGTTGAAAAGTTCACGGAGTTCTTTTGCGGCGCCGCCTTTATAATGCTTGTCAATCATGGCAAAAACCATGGAATACAAGTAGGTATAAAGGGCGTTTTCGACCTTCGTGTAATCCAGAATCTGGCCTGGTTCTGGTTTGAACGGGGCGACGATCTTGTAATACGGCGTCCCGCTCAGGGCTTTGAGCAGATCATCAAAGGTTTTCATGCGCCCGAGGGCTTCCATGTCGATGTTGGTCTTTTTCTGCAAATACTCCGGGATATAGACTGTATACCCTTCGCTTTTGCCGGAATTAATCAAAATCAAACTGTGCATGATCTGTTCGATTTCACTGCGGCGGATCAGGTAATCGGCAAACCGTTCGCCAACGGATGAGCCGTACCTGCCCAGGGCAGCGCAATCCTCAAAGAGTTTCTGCTTGAGTACGATTTCCAGTTCAGAACGCGATACGTCGATCTCGTTGACACTGGAAAGGATTCCGCTGTAATGCGTGCGGTTTTTGAGATAATAGGCAATTTCGCTTACGCTTTTGCACATCAATAATTCATGGAAATTCTGTTTATTGAGGCATTTGCCGTGCATCCCTCTTGCCTTTGCTAAAACAGCGTTGGAAGACATGTTGGAAAGCATACCATCACTCCCCTATCACTCGAGCAACGAG
The DNA here is from genome assembly GCA_949741605.1 of uncultured Eubacteriales bacterium. Taxonomy (GTDB): domain Bacteria; phylum Bacillota; class Clostridia; order Oscillospirales; family Acutalibacteraceae; genus UMGS1071. The sequence goes on from CATJNB010000023.1 coordinate 2,049, forward strand.
GGATTTAACCCACTCGTCACCTTTTCTGCTGTAAAGCTCATCCAGCTGTTGTGACAAAGCAATGTTTTTCTTTTCCACGACCTCCCATTTTTCCTGAGCGGCTCTTCGCTCCTCAGACACATTCTGGGGAATGGTCTTTCTGGCCTGTTCCAAATACTCGGCGCGCATAGCAACACGCTTTTCGGCAATCTCACGTTCGGAGTTCACCCGCTCGAGATGGACAGCCTCTGTGGCTTCTCTGGCTTTACGGTCCATATCAACGATTTGTTGGATAATGTCCTGCACCTTGACCGCACCTCCTTTAAATGCAACAATTTCATTGAGCTTTTGCGTGGTTTTTTGGTACAAATATATTATAACTGGACAAATTCTGATTTACAATGCACAAAAAGATAGAAAAACACGCACACAGATTAGGACAAAACAATAAAAAGCCATGAGGATTTGTAGGAAATGACGCACCATTTAACCTGCCAGTAGGAGAAAAACAAAAAGACAGGCAAAGGGTGTGCATGGCATCCCTAAAGTTTTGGGCGAAAAAGGGAACCTGTGGCGGGGCTATCCTGATGTGCCGACAGCACCTCCCCGAAAAGAAATAATATAGATGTAAGAAACCTAAGCCCAGCGACCCGGCTGACCGACGGTAAAACTACCCCCAGGGCGCTGATTTATTGTGAAAATACAGAAAACGGACTGGGAAACCTGCACAGAATCCACCAAAAGGAACGAATCACAAATTTGGCAACATGCAGGGAAAGAAGAACGCCGAAATCTGTACTGTGACAATACACATTAAATATAACAAATAAACACAATAAAATCAAGGGTGTTTTTCATGTTATTTCTTAACAAATTCATAAAAATTAAACATTTTAGGGTTGACAAATCAAAAATAAGGCAATTTGAAGAAATAAATAAAAAAATATTTATACAAAATACCTAAAATTAAAAATAGTCAAAATGCACAAAAGAAAACCGGAAAATTTTTGTATTAATTTTTCAGGCTTTGCAACGGAGCAGGGATTCGTCCGCCGCGCTGGATGAATTTCAGCGGGGAGGAACGGTTGACCTCCATGATCGGGCCATAACCCAAAAGGCCGCCAAAATCAATTTCTTCCCCCGGCTTTTTGCCGATAGCCGGGATCACCCGCACCGCTGTTGTTTTGCTGTTGACCATCCCGATGGCAGCTTCGTCAGCGATAATTGCAGAAATAATTTCCGGGGTGGTATCGCCGGGAATCACAATCATATCCAGCCCAACCGAGCATACCGCTGTCATTGCCTCGAGCTTATTGAGCGTCAGGCACCCGCTGCGCGCAGCTTTAATCATTCCAGCATCCTCCGAAACCGGGATAAAAGCCCCAGATAGCCCCCCTACGTGCGAGGAAGCCATCACGCCGCCCTTTTTCACAGCATCATTGAGCAATGCCAGTGCGGCCGTCGTACCGTGTGCCCCGCAGCTTTCCAACCCCATTTCCTCTAAGATATAGGCGACTGAATCCCCCACCGCCGGGGTCGGCGCCAAGGACAAGTCAATAATGCCAAACGGTACGCACAAACGTCTGGAAGCCTCCTGTGCCACCAGCTGCCCCATCCGGGTAATTTTAAAGGCAGTCTTTTTAATCAGGTCAGCAATCTGGGTAATGTCACAATCCCCGGCTTTCGCCAGCACCGCACGCACCACGCCCGGTCCCGATACCCCGACATTAATGACACAGTCCGGCTCCCCCGGCCCATGGAACGCACCCGCCATAAACGGGTTGTCCTCCGGGGCATTGCAGAAAACAACCAGCTTGGCCGCGCCAATACATTCCCGGTCTTTAGTCAGGCTGGCCGCCTCATGGATCACACGGCCCATTTTCTCCACAGCATCCATATTGATGCCCGCTTTTGTACTGCCCACGTTCACCGACGAGCAGACCAGATTGGTTTCGGCAAGCGCTTCTGGGATACTCTCAATCAAATTGTAGTCCCCTGGTCCGAACCCTTTGTGTACCAGCGACGAATAGCCGCCAATAAAATTCACCCCAGTGGTATTGGCTGCGCGGTCGAGGGCTTTGGCAAATGCCACGGGATTTTTCCCCGGGCATGCTGCTGCCACCATGGCAATCGGGGTGACGGAAATGCGTTTATTGATGATCGGGATGCCGTAATCTTTGCTGATCTGCTCGCCTGTGGAAACAAGGTCGCCAGCATAGCGGCAGATTTTATCGTACACCTTGTCGCAGGCTTTGCTGATATCCTCATCCAAACAGTCCAGAAGGGAAATGCCCATGGTAATGGTACGCACGTCCAGATGTTCGTTGTCGATCATGTTGATGGTTTCCAAAATATCGTGGGAATTTATCATACTGTTTTCTTCCGTCCTTTTCACAAATGTCTTGTTTTAAATGCGGTGCATGGAATTAAAAATATCCTCGTGCATCACATGGACCTTCATGCCCATCCCCTCGCCCATACTCTTGAGCGAATCCACCAGTTCGTCAAACGGCACTTTGGATTTGCTGATTTCCACCAGCATAATCATCGCAAACAAGTCCTGTAACACCGACTGGGTTACCTCAACCACATTGACATCATATTCGGCACATTTTGTTGCTACCTTTGCCAAAATCCCTACCATATCCTTGCCCAACACTGTAATGACTGCTCGCATGTGCAGATCCCTCCGTTTTTGAATGTTATTTTTCCTGTTGGAATATTTTTTGAATCCACAGTAATTATGCGGCACTTCCCGGCATCTGTCAAGGGCAGGGGCATAATTTCCCGCAAAGAATTCCGAGCTTTCTTGTAAAAATGCTCCAATATTTATAAAATTATTCGAAAAATTCCCAGCATCCCTCCGCAATCTTACGAAATCTGCGGATGTCCTTGCCACGCTGTTTTCGATGTGGTACTATAATAAGGATTCATCTGAAAAGAAAAGGAAAGGAACCGCCATGAAATACCGTTATATTTCCGACAGCCATTGCCACAGCCAGTTTTCCTTTGACGGTAATGATTCCATCCACATGCTGTGCGACAGCGCGGTCCATATGGGCCTGCATGCCCTGACCATCACCGACCATTGTGAATGCAGCCTCTACGAGCAGACCAATGCCCGGGAAACCATTTGCCGTTCGGTCATGGAAACCCGCAAAGCTGCCGTCCAGTTTGAGGACCGCCTGCACGTACTCAAGGGGATTGAGCTTGGACAAGCTACCCAGAACCCTTCTGCGGCACAGGAAATTTTAGAGCTGTGCGACTTTGATTTTGTCTTAGGCTCACTGCATAATGTGCGGGGACAACCCGATTTTTATTTCATTGATTACAGCCAAACCGACGTCCATGCCCTGCTCAACGCCTATTTTGATGAGCTGTGTGAACTCATTGAACAGGGCCTTTTTGATTCGCTGGCCCACCTGACCTATCCGCTGCGCTATATTGTTGGCGACCACAACATCGAAATCAGTTATGAGGTCTATCAGGAACGGATTGATTCCATCTTACGCGCACTCATCCAAAAGGATAAGGCTTTGGAAGTCAACACCTCCGGGCTGCGCCAGAAAATTGGCGAACCACTCCCCTGCGGAATGGTAGTCAAACGCTTCCATGAGCTTGGCGGGAAATATGTCACTGTCGGCAGCGACGCCCACCGCTGGGCAGACGTTGGTTCTGGCGTGGAGGCTGGCTTGGAAACCATCCGGCGCGCTGGCTTCGATTCCTTTGCCATCTATGTGGACCATAAGCCAAAGCTGTTCCCTTTGGAATAGCTTTTGACCTGTTTTGATAGAAAGGAGCGTTCCCCCTATGAAGAAACTGTTGCACTTACTCCATGAAGACGCCCGTCTGACCAATGCCCAACTGGCGGTCATGCTCAACACCTCCGAGGAGGCCGTTGCAAACGCCATTGCCGAATATGAGGAAGCCGGGATTATCCGCGGCTATAAAGCGATTGTCAACTGGGAAAAGGTCGATTCCTCCCCGAATAAAGTGACCGCTTTGATCGAACTGAAAGTCACGCCCAAACGCGAAACGGGCTTTGATACCATTGCCCACCGCATCATGGAATTTGAGGAAGTTGAGAGTGTGTACTTGATGTCCGGCGGGTTTGACCTTGCGGTGATGGTACACGGCAGCAGCATGCAGGAAATTGCCATGTTTGTTGCCAAACGCCTTTCCACCTTGGAAACCGTACTGTCTACTTCCACACATTTTGTCTTGTCGCGCTACAAAGAGGGCGATGTTGTGTTAAATTCTGAAATCCCGGATGATCGGAGGGAATACGGCGAGTGATGGACTATTCTCAATTCTTAAACCATGAAATTGCTAGAATCCCCTATTCCGGCATCCGCCGTTTTTTCGACATTGCCAGCGAAATGAAAGAGGTCATTTCCCTGAGCATCGGCGAGCCGGACTTCTCCACTCCATGGCATGTGCGTCAGGAAGGCATCCGCACCTTGGAGCAGGGGAAAACCTGGTATTCGCCCAACCGCGGCTTTACGGAGCTGCGCGAAGAAATCTGCAAATGGATCGAACGCAAATATGGCGTTTCCTACCACCCGGAAACCGATGTCGTTGTGACTGTGGGCGGTTCCGAAGCCATTGACCTTTGTATCCGCTGCCTGATTAACCCCGGGGATGAAGTGCTGATCCCAGAGCCAAGTTTTGTTTGCTACGTCCCTATGACGGAAATGGCAAAAGGAACCCCGGTGGTCATTGAAACAAAAGCCGAGGATCAGTTCCGTCTGACCGCGCAGGCCCTGCGGGAAAAAATTACCCCAAAATCAAAACTATTGATCCTCCCCTTCCCCAATAACCCGACTGGTGCAGTCATGCGGCGCGAACATTTGGAGGAAATCGCAGAAGTTGTGCGCGAACACAACTTGCTGGTTTTGTCCGATGAAATTTATGGGGAACTTACCTATGGCGACCGCAGCCATGTGTGCTTTGCCGAGATCGATGGCATGAAGGAGCGCACCATTTTAATCAACGGTTTTTCCAAAACCTACGCGATGACCGGCTGGCGTCTCGGATATGCGGCAGGACCCACCGAAATCCTTGATGCTATGACCAAGCTGCATCAATACGCGATCATGAGCTCGCCTACCATGGCGCAGTACGCTGCCATCGAAGCCTTGCGTAACGGCGATCAGGATATTGAATCCATGCGGGAACAATATGATATGCGGCGGCGGCTGATTGTGGATACCTTCAACTCCATTGGGATGCCGTGTTTTGAACCGGAAGGCGCCTTTTATGTGTTCCCGTCCATCCAGAAAACCGGTTTGACCTCTGAGGAATTTTGCGAAAAACTGCTCTATTCGGAACACGTTGCGGTCGTGCCGGGCAATGCGTTTGGGGCATGCGGCGAGGGGTTTGTGCGCGTGTCGTACTCCTACTCGCTCAAGCATATCAACGAAGCCTTAAAGCGCATGGAACGCTTCCTGAAATCGCTGTAAGATGGATCATACCGTTTATTTGGCTTCCTGCCCCGACTATACCCCGGATACCCTGTGTCAGGCAGTCGATGACGCCTTTGATGCGCTTGGCTTTTCTGACCTGGTTTTTCCCGGCGCAAAGGTTCTGGTCAAGCCAAACCTGCTTATGAAATCCAAGCCCGACGACGCCGTTATTACCCATCCTAATGTGGTGGCGGCAGTGGCAGGGAAAATCAAAGAGCTTGGCGGGATGGTCACTATTGCTGACAGTCCCGGCGGGCTTTATAACCCTACGGTTTTAAAAAATATCTATGCCGCAAGCGGTTATACGGAAATGGCAAACAAATATGGGTTTACGCTCAATCTGGACTGCTCGTATCAGGATTTTGCTGTCCCAAACGGGAAACGTTCCAAGCTGTTTTCCGTGATTACTCCGGTTTTGCAGGCGGATTTGATTGTCGATATTGCCAAGTTGAAGTCCCACTGTATGACTGGCATGAGCGGTACGGTGAAAAATATATTTGGAGTAATACCGGGACTCATGAAACCGGAATTGCACTGCCGTTTTCCCGATAAAGCCCATTTTGGTGAAATGTTGGCGGATCTTTGTCAGGCAGTCGCACCGAGTATCTGCTTTGTCGATGCGGTGACCGCCATGGAAGGCAACGGCCCGAGCGGTGGGAAACCCCGTTTTGTTGGTACACTTGCTGCGGGGGCAAACCCCTTTGCCGTAGACGTTGTTTGCGCCCACCTGATGGCACTCGATCCTTCCCGTATTTTTATGCTGCGTTCTGGGATGGAGCGTGGGATTTGCCCGGAGCATCTGAGTCAGGTGAAGGTTCTCGGTACGCCCCTGTCTGACCTCGCTGTGCCAGACTTCCTCGCACCAGAATCCAAGCCCACCAATTTCCTCAACCATGTGCCAAAAATTTTGCGTCCGCTTGCCACCAAAATCACGACCCCCATCCCGAAAATCCGGGAACGGGACTGTATTGGCTGTGGGAAATGTGCAGAAAGCTGTCCGCAGCACACCATTGCCATCAACCAACACAAAGCCCGGATTGCTTACCGCGAATGTATCCGCTGTTACTGCTGCCATGAAATGTGCCCCGTACAGGCCATTGATATCAAACGTTTCCGCCTGTTCAA
>CATJNB010000024.1 GCA_949741605.1 uncultured Eubacteriales bacterium
CGTTCCCAGCAGACCGGGTTTGCAAAAGTAGCAGAGGGCGGCAAAATTGCGCAGAAAGAATCCCCGCAGTTTACCCGCCTGACCTATTCGGTAGATAAATACGCCGGATACTTGCCAGTCACAAATGAACTGCTGGAAGATTCTGACGAGAACATTTCCAGTACCGTGATTAACTGGCTCGGCAATGAGGGCCGCGTAACAGATAACAGGCTGATCCTGGAGGCGGTGTCCGGCAAAACGAAAACGGCAATTGCCAGTCTGGATGATGTCAAAAAAATCCTCAATGTCACTTTACCAAGCGTATTCCGTGCGACTTCCAAGATCATCACTAATCAGGACGGCCTGCAATATTTGGATACCCTCAAAGACAACGACGGGCGTTATCTGCTCCAGCCTATGGTAACAGATCCAACCCGTTATGTACTGTTTGGCCGTGAGGTTGTGGTGCTCGGCAATGACACCCTTGCAAGCAATGTGGCGACTGCCGGTAAGCGAGGAATCCCTGTGATTTTGGGCGATCTCAAAGAGGGCATTGTGTTCTTTGAGCGAAAGGGTATCAACATCCGTTCCTCGGATGTCGCTATGAACGCTTTTGAGGAGGATTTGACCTTGTACCGAGCTATTTTACGTGCAGATGTACAAATCCGGGATGAAGAAGCGTTTGTCAATGGTGTACTTACCATTGACGACGCATCCGTAACAACTACTGGTGATACCCCGGCAAAAACCAACGACAGCACACAAACAAAATCCGCAAGTGAAGGGACAAAATGATGCTGACGGTGCCAGAAATCAAGGAATACCTGCACATTGATTTTGATGACCCTGCAACAGAGAACACTTTGCAAAGTCTGGATGCAGTCGCTGAAAAGTATCTGATTGGAAGTCTGGGAGAAAATTTTCCCAGGGATGACCCGCGGGCAAAACAGTTAGCGTTATTGATTGTTTCCGATCTGTACGATAACCGGGGGTTAAACAGTGAAAATCCAAAGGTGAGCAATTCGGTGCGGAATTTGGTACACAGTATGAGTTTGCAGTTGAGACTGGAGGGGAGCGAATATGCAGGCGGGAACCTTTGATCATCCGGCTACCATCCTGGAACTTTCTCAGCAAGGCGATATCTACGAGTGGAAGGAACTGGGAAGCCTTTGGGTTAAGGCTGAGCCGCAAAGCAAAACAAACTTGTTTTCCAAGGTTGGGTTAGGGCAGAAGTCTATCCGATTTACCATGCGGAAACGTCCGCTTACCTTGCACGATGCCATCCGTTGGCAAGGCAGGCACTGTTTTCTAACGGACATCAAAGAGATTGACCGGATGTATTTGGAGGTCACAGCGGCCTTGATTGATCCAGTACCCTGCATTGCTTTCCATACGGATCAAACTTTGGATGCCCTAAACCGTCCAGCCTTTCAGGATACCCGAATTGCAGCTTTCCCCGGCTTCCTGACTGAAAAATATTTGGGCTTTGAGCAAAAGGAAATTCACGCCGAAACACAAACAACCTACGTTTTGGTAACGCCGAAAGCGGTTGTATTGCAGTCGGGTGATCTGGTACAGATTGGGAATGATTTTTATAATGTGAAAATTATTCACATATTAGACGAATACAAAAACGAGTATGAAATTACGATTGGGCGTGATACTTAGTGGCGCAAAGTTTGGATATTTCTCAATTGATTGAGTTCAATAAGAAACTTTCGGACGTATTGAAAAAGAAAGAAATCCGAAAATGTTTTAAAGAAGCGCATCAAATTGTCGGGAAAGAAATGGAGCGTACAGTACGTGCGGGTTTGCCGGGCAGCAGAAAGGTTGCACGTTGGCAGGTGGCGCGGTTCGGAAGCGGCGGAGGGTTTACAGCAGTGAGCGCGGAAAAGGGAGAACATAAAGGATACGCCAAAGGCTACATTACCAACGCCATTGAAAACGGCCATTGGAGTCCCCTTACCGCAAATTTCCGGGTAAAGGGTTTGGGATTCTATGCCAAAGCCCGGTCAGAACTCAAACGCAACGCACAAAAACACGCCAAAACTCTCGAACATAAAATTGAGGAAAAATTGCAAAATTTTGGAAGGTGATGCCTATGCTTGAAGCAAATGAAATCTTGGACGCTATCAATGGATTGCTGGTAGATAAGTGGCCGGATCGGATTGTATATTGTGACGATGTACCGCAGGATTTTACCCGCAAATCGTTCGCCATTCTGGAAGATAGCGTTAAGGTTGAGGATGGAGGCCCGGATTGCGTAGAGATTACCGCAAGCTATACGATTCTCGGATATCTTCCAAAAGACAGGCGCGGACATGTTGACCGGCTGGGCCTGAACCGGTTATTGCGTCAAATGCAGGATTTATTCCGGAATGGTCGCTTGTTCGTATCTGACCGGGCTTTGCCCATCACCGGGTGTTCCGGCTCTATTGAGCAAGACGCGGCTTTCGTTGATCTGGAACTAACCTTCTACGATGACCGAGCAGCAGCTGAACCAAAGAAAACCATGCAGTACATTCAAATGAAAACACAGGTTGAGTAAAGGGGGAATGTTGATGGGACAGCCATCTATTATGATCAAATTTCAGACAGCGGCACAGGAATCTGTTTCGCTTTTGTCAAAGGGAGTTGTGGGATTGATCCTGCGGCAAACCAGTATGGAAGGTGACACAGCTTCTACGCCA
>CATJNB010000025.1 GCA_949741605.1 uncultured Eubacteriales bacterium
ATGCAGAATGATTCGTTATCACTATCACAGGCGTGTTTTGACCAAAGAAATTAGAGAAACATACAGACAAAACATAAAAACAGGCAGAAAGATTTCAAAATACTTCTACCTGTTTCTTTATGTAATTTGCTTATTCGTAATTAGGATGGTCTGCGAGGCTCCACTCATACGGTTGATCTGCTGGCCATGTCATCTCCAAATTGGATAAAGACAGCGGTCTGCCATCTGCCATTTGGTACCAGACAGCTAAATTGCTTCCATTTGGAAGGTTGGCCTGCAACGTCTTTTGGACGCTGTCGAGAACCGTTTCTGCAAGCTGGTCTGCGGCAAACATATGGAACTCCTCTTTTTGCGGGTCCGGCGGCCCCACAAAAATCGTTGAATCTTCTGTAAAACAGATCTTGATTCCATCTGAATCAATGACTGCTGGTTTTGCTAATTCCAGGTTCCAATTTGTCAGATCTTCCATGCCTTTGATTAGGATTTCCGGGGTCAGTTCCCCTTCGTACTCCAGCGGGTACTCCCCAAAGCCCGAACCTTTTGTCCCAATGGATAAGGTAGCGGTCTGCTTTTGCAGAACCTGCCCAGTTGGTTGAGAAGATACCGTACTGGTTATGGAACCGTCTGACTGTGACCCCGGTGTACGGGTGGTGGAAGCAGTTTCCGGAGTCCCGCACCCTGCCACCATCGCCATACATGCCGCGATACTTAACAATACAATTCCAGTTTTCCAATATTTTTTCATGATAACCTCTCCTGTTTACTGTTCAAAATAAGATGTCTTTCGAACTGCAGTACCATGCTGCTGTACGCCATTTTGGACATCAATTCGTACCGAGGTTTCCGTTCCGCCAATCTCATATAGGATGTATGCAGTCCCCGGGTTCTTACCAGTGACTTGGAAATTTCCGTTGGAAAGCTGGATTAAATCCACAATGGATCCTGTACGCGAATCCCTGACTTTTAACGTCCCGTTTGCTAACAGCGTTTCTACCTCGTCAATACCCAACGACCTTCCATTTTTATCTTTCAAATATGTCCCAATCGTATATTGGTTCCCCGGCGACATCACATAATGGTTCGTATCTATCGTGATGGACGCCTTCCCACGATTGCTGTCATAACCGATTCCGTAAATGCTCAGATGGTCCGTTTCCAGTACCACTGCTTTCGCCGCCGCATCATAACGGGATTGTGCCAGCCACTGCACATTCCCTGCACCGTCTACATATACCGCACCAATTCGATCGGCAGTTTCGCTGATCCCCAATTCGTAAGGCAGCTTGATCGTTACCATGCCGGTGAGATTCGTCACCGGAACCAATCCAGATGTCATTGCCCGGTACAGTCCAACATCGTATACCGGACGGTTCCCAACGGCGGTCTGGGCGGAAACCGATATCGTGTTCGGTTTGGTCACCTGTAAAATTAAATTGCTGTTCGGTACCGTTGTGTCAAAATTCTTTAACATCGCTGTGTCCAGCTTCACCGAAATCAAGCCGCAAGTCACTTCAAAACTTTTTACTTCTGCTTGTACCAATTTATCCAGCGTCCCGCTTGGCAGAGTCACGCTCAGCGTTTCCTGATTCTCATTGGTCATTACCGGTACTGTAACCGCAATCCCCTGTTCCGTAGTCCCATTAGTTTGTGCGGTTTGCTGTGCTTTGATGATCGCCTGCTGTACCGCCACGTCATTGACCACCGCGCTCCCGCTCACTCCGGAAACTGCCCCTGTAACCCCAGTGGTTGCTTCCCCGGGATTCGTTTGTACAGTAACCGTTGGGGTGACGGACGGCGTACTGCTCCCGCTTGATGTCGGCCGTTTCGACGACGAGGACGACGATTTCTTTTTAGTGGTCGTCACTAGCACACTGCCAAATTCTCCCTTCAGATCGTCCATGAGCGCCGAAATCCGATAGGTCGTACTCGAACTTAACCCATCAAAGGTTACGGTACCGTCTTCGGAAACCTCTTCCCAAGTTTTGCCGTTCTGGTCGCTTTCCCTCCACAGAACAAGCCTGGAGATATCTTCTGGAATGTTTTTCACCGTAATGCTGCTGCGTCCCGCCGTAATGTTTGCGGATGAAATCCCCATGTCCGGGGACATGTAATAACCTTTATCAGACATCACTCCGATCTTCTCCCAATCCGCCTTGCTGCCTTGATAAAAATAGAGGATTTCCCGCTTGTCTGCTGGATCGCTGTTAAAAAACGCATACCTTTCAATGAATTTCACAGAAGAGGGAACCCAGAGCTTGAGTAAGGATGGGCAATCCATAAAAGTACCGGATTGGATTTCTTCCAGCCCCTGCGGCAACACAAGCCCATTTAGGCTCGTGCATCGGTTGAACGCATATTCTCCAATTCGTTTTTCCATAGAGAGGTCAGCGGATGGCGAAAAATATACACTTTCTAAGGATGTACAGCTGTCAAAAGCATAGTCCCCAATCGAAAACAAATCTTCGGGAAGATACATTTCGGTCAGGCCGCAAAACGCAAAGGCACTCTCGCCAATGGAACCAATCGAATTTGGCAGGAGGATGTGGGAAAGGCTCGAACAATTCTTGAACATCCCATCTGGAATAGCGGTCAGGTTGGAAGGAAGGGTGACGTCTGTGAGGTTGTAGCACCCGGAAAACAGTTCCGCGCCAAGCCCACGGATGGTGTCGGGAAGCTCGATTGTTTCGAGCTTCCCGCATTGCGCAAAGGCGCCTTTGCCGATCTGGGTAATGGTGGTCTTGGGCGCAAAGCGCACCTCGGTCATCGCGCATCCTTCAAAAGCTCCGTCGTCAATCGCCGTTACCTTCCTCCCGCTCACCTCATCCTCCATGGCAAGAATAACGCCTTGTCCATTGATATTAGTGGCGCCTAATTCCTCATTGGTGAGCAGGCAACCGAGGTTGGTCAGTGTTCCATTTTTTTCTAGACGGTACGCAAACGGTGACTCGCAAATGACCTCCACCCCTTCTGGGACGATCACTTGCTCGGCAGTATTGCGTCCTACTGCCGCTTCAGCGACGGATGCAGCCATAATCTCGTTCCATTCGTCTTGTGTCCCAGCAAAGTAGATGATTTTCAGTTTCGGGCACTTGTCAAATGTATTTGGATCAATTTTCGTCATGTTTTTTGGAAGGCTGATGGCGGTGATATCTTTGCCGCTGTTTTTGAACGCATCTGCCCCTAAGGAAAAGTAATAACTCGAACTTGGGGAATCAATCCAAAAGCTGGTCGGGTCTTCCCCTGCGGGAAGGTCAATTTGCTCGAATGTAATAGTAAATGTCTCTGTATCTTCGTCCCATTCGCCACTACTGCTTCCCTCGCCTGCTTCATCGGCACCCGGACGATCCTTATATCCTTCATCCGCCGGGGTGACTACCTGTATTTTCTTTCGAAATTCGTCCTTTTCATTATCCGATAAATAATCATCCGAGGCAATTGTGTTCCAGCCATCTTCTGTACCTTCATAATAGATGGTTGCGAGGCTTTTACCATTCGTTTCTCTCAGTGCATCCAACTCGAAGGTCTTTACTCCATAAGGCACAAAAATCTTCGCAAGGTTTGTGCACTTCCGAAACGCTCCAGCCTCAACTGTTTTTACCGAATATGGCAATTCAAATTCTGTCAGCCCGGTACAATCCAGAAATGCAAATTCGTCAATGGTCGTTAAATCAGACGATTGAAATTCAATCTTTGTGAGATTGGTAGCCCCTTGAAAAGAACGGGCACCAATTGTTTTTACGGAGTTCAGAAGTTGATAGGTACTCTTCGTTTTTCCAGCAGGATAACGAATCAATTGTGCCATATCTTTGCTGTATAATATGCCGTCATCGCTCGCGTAATTTTTATTGCCCGAATCAACATTAATCACTTCCAGATCCGGGCAGTAGTCGAACGCCAGCTTACCGATCTTTTCGACGCTGGCAGGAATCTCGATGGTGTATAAGCTGCTGCGGGACTTCAGCCCATTCTCCATGACACTGTCATCGCGGAAGGCAAAGGCCCCGATTTCCTGGATGCCGTCTTCAATGATAACCTGGACTTTTGGACATTTTGTATGCCCATCGTATGCGCCTTCCGGAAATAAAGACTCCATGACATACATCCCGATTTTGGTGACTTTTTTGCCGCCGAGCATGGCAGGGAATGTAACTTTAACCTCCGAGACATCACCGTCATAAGGCTTGGAAAAGCCAGTGATGGTCAAGGTGCCGTCGGTATTTTCCGTGGTGGTGAAAACGTCATAGGTGGCGTCTTGCTCTTCGGCAGCAAACACCGCCGGGGCATTTGCGGCAATTGCGGGGACACCTCCTGAAACAGCCAGTAACGCCGCCATGGCAGCGGCAATTAACTGTTTTTTCTTTTTTCTCAAGCTCATCAGGAAACCCTCCATATTTTTAGTTATGATACCAGTATGATAGAAGAAATTTTGGAGGAAAACAAGGGGATGGGGATGAGTAGGCGGAAAAGGCGCACGAACGGATGCGGGGCTGGTTGACAGGTACAGAAGCGTTGTGCTACCCTAATCCATAAGGAATCATAAAAAGGAGTGGCACGGATGAAAAAGAAGCTGCGGATTGGGATTACGGCAGTGGGGGCGGCGGTGTTGAGCGGGATATTTTTTTGGGTGCTGATGATGTACATGCGCCCGATGGACGATGCAGTTTATGATCTGTCGATGACCTGGAGTCAGGAGAGTGAGGGGGCCCCGGACGACTGGGTGTATGACCAAAAGGGATGGACGGTGTTTACACAGGAGGGGGACACCATCACGGAGCTGGAGCCGGATGGGTACGGCAGTTTTTTTGCTCTGGGCGAGCCCGGACAAACGTTTTATTATTCCCGTGTCATGACGGAAAAGCTCGACGATGCGACGATACAGGCTGGCGGGGCAGACCGGAATATAGCGGTCTTTCTGGACGGTATGTTGTTATATACAGACTGTCCAGAGCTGGATAACCGGATTGGAGCGTTACATCTGCCGATGTCGGGTTTTTCGCGCGAGGACGTGCAGGTGAAACTGCCATCGGATTACGTGGGCAAGACCCTGACCATAGCGCAATCCACCGAACCGATCCCAGATTTCCCGGATGCCCCCTCCCTGGATTCCCCCATAAAGGTATATCCGTTAGCAGTGACGCTGTATTCTGGATATGCGTATGAAAGCAGCCTGATTGCGGAAAGCTTCCAGACCGCTGTGCCAACTGCATTGATTTTTGCAATGGGGGTTGTGTTGCTGGGGGCGATGGTGTGGCAGGCGGTGTCGCGCATCCCAGACATCCATTTGCTGTTTGTGTCCCTGACTGCCTTTTTATGGATGGCACGTGAAATGTTACGTGCCCCATTTTTCTACCGTTACTTTGGGGCGTCGGTACCAGGGGAACAATTGGTACAGGATGTACCGCTATTTGTCCTGCTGCTGTTTGTTTCGGCAAAACTTTCATCGTGGCGGCGAATTGCAGGGTGGTGTGTGGCCGCGGTGCATATGGCGGTGCTTCTTGCCGAAATTATTTTAGAGGAATCTGGACATCTGACCTTGGAATTTATTACCTGGTCGCCGGCAGCCGGACTGTTCGGACTGCTGACGGTGTTAGGTTTGACGTTCCTCGAATGGAAACAAAAGAAACTGTTCGGGAGATTATTCAGCGTACTGTCCGGGGCAGGGGTCGTGCTGTATTGGATTGTGGTGGCGGCCTGCGCGGTCGCAGGACATTCCCTGCTTTCGTTTGTAAGCATGGCGTATTTCCGGAATATCCTCCAAATGATTATGATGCTGGCAGGGCTTATCGCAGTGGCGGCCGAATTTGTTTATGGGGAAGTTTCCCGGCGTTTGGAAACACAGCTGTTGCTTCAGCGCAGTGAACTGACCCAACGCAATTATGAATCCATACAGCGGCAGCATGAGGAAATCCTGATGCTGCGTCACGATATGGCGAAACACATGCATATGCTGCGCAGGATGACACAGGAAGAAACGGTGGCGGAATATCTGGACAGCCTGATTGGGGAACAGAAAAAAATCCACCCTGTATTACAGAGCGGAAATGAAATCGTGGATATTATTTTAAATGGAAAACTAATGGAGGCGTCGGAAGTGGGGATCGAAATACGGATTGTAAACGGAAGTGCACCTGAGAAGCTGATGGTACCGGACAAAGATTTGTGTGCGCTGCTGATGAACGTGATGGACAATGCAGTCAAAGCAGCGGGGGTATCGGGGGTATCGGAACCTTATATTGAGCTGGATCTGCACATCAGCGGGAACTTTTTTGTATTTACGTGTGAAAATCCCACTGGACACGAAGAACCAAAATCGAAGCAGCAGGGACTGGGGTTAAAAATCATGCAGCAGATTACAGCACGTTACGGAATCCTCATGGAAAGCAGGCATGACACAGACCATTATATGGTGACAGTGGCGATTCCCCTGATGTAAAGCATCAGATGGTTTCCCGGAGATGGGCCAGCAAGGAGGACCGCACATCGGCAAAGCGGTACTTGCTGACAGGTAGGGATGCACCCGATTTGAGATCAAGTTCACAGTAGCGCAGATGCTGGACATATGACAGGTTGACTAGGATGGTGCGGTGACAAAATACAAATGGTGGTGACGGTAAAATGTCGGCAAGCTCGCTGATTTTCATATGGCTTTCCTCGGACCCGTGCGTCAGGATCAAACGGATTCCACGGTTCCAGCTTTCGGCGTAGAGGATCTCGGACACTAAAATCCTGCTTTGACCTTTGGTGGTTTTTAGCAGGATTTCTTTTTTGGTACAGGACCGCTGGATACAAAATAACAGTGCTTCCCGTAATAACTGCCGTTCGATGGGCTTTGCCAGATACCGTGATGCCGCGACCATATAACCCTGCATCGCCATTTCCCGGTTGACCGAAAGGAAAATGATGGGGATACGATTCCCCCGTTCTCGCAGGGAGGCTGCTACCTGCATCCCATCTGGCTGTTCCATCAGCACGTCCAGCAGAAGGATATGGAATTGCAGTCCCTCTTCCATCGCCGACAACAAGGATGTTCCATTCTCATATATTGCAACCTGACACTCAATTTTTTCCTCCTGTAAAATCGCCTTGGTCAGAGCTTCAATTTCTTTTAAATCGCTGCATTCGTCATCGCACACCGCAATGGATAATGGCATCTTTGGTTTTGCTGTCATCGTGTCACCCTCCCAGATCTTTCTCTGTCCTCATGATAACATGGATATGACTGATTTGTAAAGAGCATAGCTTTGTTGAGAATTATATACAGAACCATCGCAGACTTCTGTAACTCTTTCTTGATAGATCTTTCGCCATCCAAGATTAACTATTAAAAGTCAAGCCCAAAAATGAAAGGAAGGTAGAAAAAATAGATGGTTGAAAAAGGGTATAGCAAAGCAGAGATCCGGATGGACCTCAGAAAGCAATCAGAAGTAAGTTAGAGAGTTGCACGGTAGGAGTGCCCAGATCGTTGTAAAGCAAAAAGAAGACGGACAAATTTCTTGGCGGCATGAGATAAGGCGACGTTATAGTGTTTGCCTTCTGCGCGCTTTTTTGCAAGATAAGCAGCAAAGGTGGGCTCCCAATGGCAGACGTATTTGGTATCATGATAAAGAGCGTAGCGTAGATATCGGGAACCTCGTTTCTTCATGTGAGGATAGCAGTTTTTGAGTTGTCCGGATTGATAAGTAGAAGGAGACATACCAGCATAGGCCAGTAGCTTGTCCGGGGAATCAAAACGAGAGAAGTTGCCGACCTCAGCAAGAATCATAGCAGCCATACGGTACCCAAGACCAGGGATGGAGGTAATGGGGGAATGTAGTTGCTCCATGATATCCTTGATAGCGGATTCGATTTGATCAATTTGTTGATCCAATTCCCGGATGAGCCGGATGGTATGCTGTAATTCCAGAGACTTGGCAGGCATGACGGAGCCAATGGACTGTCTGGCAGAGTTGCGGATCGCGAGAGCAATGTCGCGACCATAGCGGCCTTTGGAGGCAGTAGAGAGCAGCGATTTGAGGTGCGTGAGGTTTGCGGCAGAAACTTGATGGGCGCAAGGAAACTCGTCCAGAAGGGCGTAAACAGAGGCCATATGCAGCGTAGGCACCAATTTTTCCAGTTCGGGAAACAGGATACACACTAGCCTGGAAACAGACTGTTTGAGTTTTGCCCGCTGTTTGACTTTGTCAAAACGGTATCTGGTAAGGGACTTCAATTCCTCACTATGACGCGCGGTATCCGTATAGGGTGTCAAATCAATATCGGAAAGCATAGCTGCGATCGTTTTGGCATCGACCCGATCGGTCTTTGTTTTCCTGAGACTGCGGCTTTTCCGATAGAGATTGGTATGTAAAGGGTTGAGAACATAAACGGTCAGATCGTTGTCCAGCAGAAAACCTAGGATATTGTAGCTGTAATGCCCCGTTGCCTCCAATCCTACTTTTACGCTGCCTTCGCAGGTGCAGAAGGTTTTTAGCTTGGAAAGCAACGTATGAAATCCTTGCCTGTTGTTTGGGATGGTAAACACATCTGCCAAAATGATGCCCTCTGAGTTGATCATGAAACAGTCATGTTTCTCTTTGGCCACATCAATCCCTACAAAAATCATTTTAGACCCTCCAACGCTAAATTTCTGATACTGTATCCAAACACGCTTTGCTTTGTATCCTTGTTCTACATCAACCGTCTA
>CATJNB010000026.1 GCA_949741605.1 uncultured Eubacteriales bacterium
ATTACCGAGGAGGATGATTTGCCCTTTGACTTATGAAATGATACCACAGGAAATGAAACAGCAAAACCAATGGGTATGTTGGAAAGCGGTCCCGGATGAAAGCCGTCCGGGGAAAATCAAAAAGATGCCTGTCAATGCGAAAACTGGCGGCTTTGCCCAAAGCAATAACCCGCAGACCTGGTGTGATTTTGATACCGCGGTACAGGAATCGCCGAAGTATTCCGGGATTGGGTTCATGTTCGATAACGGCTATTTTGGTGTGGATATCGATAACATTCAGGATGAAATCTCCGATTATAAAACCGGCGGGGAAAACAACATCATCGCGGAATTTATCCACACTCTGCAATCTTATTCGGAGTATTCGCAAAGCGGAAACGGGATCCATATTATTTGCCGGGGTTCGCTGCCGCCGGTCGGACGGCGCAAACAGAATGTTGAAATGTATTCTGATGGCCGGTTCTTTATCATGACGGGAAATATCTGTTCCGAATATGCAGAGATTAACGAGTGTACGGAACGGATCAAGCCTCTGCATGAAAAGTATATTGGTACTGGTACGGCTCCTACCACGGGTGTGATTCAGACCAGGACACTCAGTTTATCCCAATCCGAAATTTTGGAACTGGCAGCAAAGTCCAGACAGGGAAAAATTTTTTCGGATTTGTACGCTGGGCACTGGGAGGATTATTTCACTTCCCATTCCGAAGCCGATATGAGCCTGTGTAACATGCTGGCGTTCTGGTGTCGGCGGGACGAGGAACAAATCGACGCAATCTTCCGGTCGTCCGGCCTGATGCGTGAAAAGTGGGACCGCAAGCAAAGCGGAAGTACTTATGGAGCTTTGACTATCCAAAAAGCGGTCAAAGGATGCCAGAAAATCTATGAACCGCCAACGGAATACACGCTTTCGATTGGAGTGAAACCGCCAGATAAAAAGAAGGTTTACACTTTAGACGATACTGGCAACGCTCAGCGTATGAAAGACTTGTTTGGAGAATCGATTCGGTATTGCTATATTGATAAGTCGTGGCTGTACTATGACGGCAGACGTTGGAAGTATGACGATACCGGGGAGCCAAAACGTATGATTGATGAAATGCTGGGTTTCCTGAAAACCCCGGAACAGATTGCCTTATATGATGACGATGATACGGTAGCGCGGGAATATCAGAAGCATATTAAAAAATCCCGCAGTAGTGCGTCGAAGGGGGCGGCCCTCAAGGAAACCGAGCATTTAGTCCCGATTGTTCCAGCAGACCTTGATACCCACAAATCTTTATTGAATGTGCCAAACGGGATCCTTGACCTGCGTACGGGGGAACTTTCTGGACACGATCCGCAGAAGTTTATTACGAAAATTGGCTATACGGAATATACCGACCATATCGACGCTCCAATCTGGCAGCAGTTTTTGCAGGATATTTTCGATGGGAATGATTCGTTAATTCGATTTATCCAGAAGGCGGTGGGGTATTCCCTGACTGGTTCTACTGTAGAACAATGCGTGTTTTTCTGTTATGGCAACGGCCGAAACGGGAAAAGCACTTTCCTTGATATCATCTCAAATATCATGGGGGAGTATGCGGTGAATATCCAGCCGGAAACGATCATGGTAAAAAAGCAGTTTGGAGGTGCAACCAGCGATATTGCCCGTCTGAAAGGGGCGCGGTTTGTTACCAGCGTGGAACCCAATGAAGGGATGCGGCTGGATGAAGGATTGCTCAAACAGTTAACCGGCGGTGACCGCATTACAGCCCGCAAACTCTATGGCAATGAATTTGAGTTTTCCCCGGAATTTAAACTCTGGATGGGTACCAATCATAAACCAATTATTCGCGGTACGGATTTGGGGATCTGGAGACGTATTATGCTGGTGCCGTTTACGGTACAGATTCCAGACCACAAGGTAGACAAGCATTTAAAATATAAGCTGCGCAAAGAATTGCCCGGGATTTTAAAATGGGCAGTTGACGGCTGCCTGCTTTGGCAGAAAGAGGGATTGGATCTTCCTGATATCGTCAAAGAGGCGACCAGTGAGTATAAATCTGAAATGGATGTCATCAGCAGTTTTTTGGATGCTTGTTGTGTACCGGTGGGAGAAGTACAGGCCAGTGAGTTATACCGTGCCTATCGGGCATGGGCGCAGGAGAACGGAGAGTATGAGGGCATGAGCAATACGAGATTTGGCAGGGAAATTGCGGGTAAATTTAAAAAAGTAAAACATTCTGGTGTATTTTATTATACAAAAATTAGTTTAAAACCAGACTGTATTCCGTATTCTGTCTCTATTACAAATTGAATTAGGGAGGGTTGGAGGGTTTGCTATATCCTTTATATAAAATTTCTTTTTTTATTATAAAAAAGAATAGGAAAACTATCCAACTATCCCTAAAGATAAAATGAGGATGAAAATGCGTGAGATTGCAAAACGGCTTGGGATTCATACCTCGTCGGTATCGAGACATCTGAAACGAGCCAGGTGCCGTTTAGGGACTGTGATGGGGTACGCGTTTCGGAGGTTAGAGAGTAGATAAAGGAGGTATGCTATTTGACCATCAAGGAATTATCGCAGTTGTATCATTTGAATCGGGAGATTGAGCAAGAGAAATCCCGGCTGCGGGAACTCGAAACAGCGGCGACCGATACCTCTGCGAAAATTTCCGGGTTGCCACACGTCGGCGGGTTGTCGGACAAAACAGCGATTGCCGCGCAGATTGCGGACAGTAAGGCGGTGATCGAGGCAAAGATTGCTTTGAGTGTCGTTGAGTATAACCGTCTGAATCGGTACATAAACAGCGTCGAGGACAGCCTTACCCGACAGATTTTAAGTTTGCGGTTTGTTAATGGGTTAAGCTGGAACCAGGTGGCGATGTCAGTGGGCGGCGGGAATACGGCGGACGGTGTAAGAAAGCATGTCAATAGATTTTTAAAAAATAATTAAAGTTGTCCGTTTTGTCCGCTTAGTGTGTGGTAAGATGGTATTGTAGAGGAATTTCGAGAAAAGTCGAGGCAGGAGCTTCGGCTTTTTTGGTTGGAGGTGAGGTTCGATGTTAAAACTCTGCCGTCGATGCGGTGCTATGGTGAAATATCCAGAAACCTATTGTGAACGCTGCAAAGGTACAGCAGCGAGCGAACAGCGAGAGCAGGTTCGCAGATATGACCGCAAACGAAACCCGCAGCACCGTCAGTTCTATAACTCCAAGGTGTGGAAAACATTAAGTGCAAGGAAGATGCAGGATGCCGGATACCGCTGCGAGAATTGTGGCGAGCTGGCAACAGAAGTGCATCACGTGGAAACGCTGGAAGAAAACTGGGGGCGCAGGATGGATTATACGAATCTAAAAGCCTTGTGTCATCGATGTCACGACGAAGTACACGGAAGATTTTGTGCAGGGGGTGGGGGTGGTCGGAAAAGTACAAAGGGGATGGCGCCAGACCGCGGAGGCCTCCTCTTTACAGAAAAAACTCCCCAAATGAAATTTGAGAAAGGATGATAAAAAATGGCAAAGCCAAGACAGCCGATTGCCCTCATTGAGTACAAG
>CATJNB010000027.1 GCA_949741605.1 uncultured Eubacteriales bacterium
ATGATATCAAAGATGGCGACAGCCTGAACATTAACGGTACTACTTATAAGTTCACCAGCGACGCTTCCAAAACAGATAGCGATAAGGTGAAGTATGTACAGGTAGACGGCCTGAAAGAGGGTACTGCAACCGGTGCGGATGCAGCCAAAGCTTTGGCAGATAAAATTGGCAATGCTGCTTCGGCAAGCGGCAGCACAGTAACCGTTGAAGTTGCAAACGGCTTTAACGGCCAAACTGCAATCATGGGCGGCGGCTTGGTACTCCAAGTTGGCGACACCTATGAAGATTTCAATATGCTCACCGTTGACGCGATCAACACCCATACCGAGGCTCTTGGCCTTGACGGTGTAGACATCACCACCCAGGCTGCTGCTGGTGCATCGATCAATATCATCAACAACGCTATTGATCAGGTATCTAAGATCCGTTCGAACCTTGGTGCCATCCAGAACCGTCTGGAACACACCATCAACAACTTGGATACCACCAGCGAGAACCTGACCGCTGCAAACAGCCGTATCCGCGATACCGATATGGCAAAAGAAATGATGGAGTACACCAAGATGAACGTACTCGTTCAGTCTGCACAGGCAATGCTGGCTCAGGCCAACCAACAGCCACAATCTGTCCTGCAATTGCTCCAGTAATTTTGATTCTTTTACCTTGTTATCTGCATCTTAAGCATAGTGAGATGAGATAGCAGGAGAGCCTCGCTTGGCTATGGCTAGGCGGGGCTCTTTCTAATCAATCGAACCGGTTGCTCGTTTGATTAGAAAAAGCCTCGCTGAACATTTTGATATATTTTGGAGGAAATTTGAAATGAAAGTAATGGTTCCGAAAACCAAACTGGGAATGGCACCAACTGTGGAATTTATCAAAAGCCCGATTCAATTGACCATATCACTCTTGGTGTCGAATCGAATTGGGAGCATCCGGAAATGCATGGAATCGCTGAAACTGATTTTAGATGCGATTCCGAGCGAGTTGATTGCAGTGGATACGGTGGGGGAAGAAAATTCGGATGGTTCCCTATCAGTTGTAAAAGAATATACCGATAAAATTGTCCATTTTGACTGGAATGGTGATTTTTCTGCGGCACGGAATGCAGGGTTAGAACAGGCACGGGGGGAATGGTTTTTATACGTGGACGACGATGAATGGTTTGAAGACCCAACCGAGCTGATCGAATTTTTTCAAAGCGGGGATTATCGGAAATATGGCTGTACCCAATATGTAATCCGTAGCTATACGGATAAGGAAATGACGCAGTTTGAAGACAGCTGGGTTTCCCGAATGGGGCGGCGCACAAAGGAGATGCGGTTCATCCATCCCGTACATGAGATGCTCCGTCCGATGTATGCGCCAGAGAAAAAGTTCTCCAAATTATATGCCCATCATGTAGGCTATGTATTCGACAATGAGCAGGACAAAAAGAAACATTTTGAACGGAATATCACGCCAATTTTGGAGGAATTAAAATGTCATCCAGATAACCTCCGGTTGACGATGCAGGCCATTCAGGAGTATATGTTTGATGACGATTACGAAAAGGCGGAGGAACTGTGCCGGGGTGCAGAAAGCAACGAAGACCCAAGCTATGATTTGGTTTGGAACTGGATTATGGTGATGTTGCTGCGCACACTGATTGTGCGGGACAGGACGGCGGAAACGATGATGGAAGGCCGGCGTATTTTAAAATCCCCACGTATCAACAAGCTGGCACGGATAAATATAGATTATGTGATGATAAGTGCGGCACAGAAAATAAAGAACCCGAAGATAGAGATCGAATTTGCCGAAGATTACAGCCGTCTGGCATATTACTTTGACCAGCATCCAGAGAAAGCTTTCGACTTGGTAATTTTATCACTGGGAGAGATTTTAAAAGAAGATAAGCGGGAAAAAGTCCATAATAGCCTGTTTTTGAATTATAAAAACTTGAAGTGTTATGAAGAATTATGTCAGTATGCCGACAGTCTGTCTTGGGATGCTGGATATATGAAACAGAAATTGCATTTTTTATTTTTGATTGAAGCGGTATCACAGACTGGACATTATGATTGTCTGACTCGGACAGTCGAAAAAATTTGTCAGCAAGGTGAGTTCCCAGCAGATTGGATGCAGGAGATTCAAAAAGTTTGCAATTGTGAAGATAAAGAAAAACGGTATTCTTTTCGAAAAGCATTTGCCTCAGTAGGCAGCAAGGAGCCATATTTCCTTATTTTAAAAGCCTGGTGTGCAGAACACGATGGTGGCAACGTGCACACGGCTTTGCAGGAATGTTTGGATTTCGGATTGGATGGTTCTGTTCCGAACGAAGAATTGCTCGGAATTTGTTTGCGGACAGGCGTGAATCCTACACCATTTTTAGAAACGCTTTATATGGAGGACTGGGTATTAAG
>CATJNB010000028.1 GCA_949741605.1 uncultured Eubacteriales bacterium
CATAAACAAATCTCCTGTTATCTGAAATAGATAACAGGAGATTTGTTGTTTCCTGTCATAAAACCGTAAACGTTAGGATTTAAAATATATATTATTCCTCCGAGAAAGAGAAAACTTTCTTTCCGGGATCGATGTCCGATATATGCGGGTCATAAGAGATTCCGAATTTAATAAGGAGGAAAATAAAATGTTGACAAACAAAATGAAGGTTTATGAGGAGGAAATATTTTTCTGTCCGCTCTGCCATGAGGAATCCCCGATGGAGGAATGTATGGAACTCAATGGGGAGATGGTCTGTATGGACTGTTACGATGAAAATACAGTGCGGTGTTCTTATTGTGACGAGATCATTTGTATGGATGAAAATGTGGGGGATCGTGATACACCCCTATGCCAAAGATGTTTTGATTATCATTATACAAGATGTGAATCCTGTGATCGTGTAGTTTCCTATGATGATGTTTTCTATGCAGATGATGACCCTTATCACGAAGATCCCTATTGTGAAAACTGTTATGACCGTTATGCTTTTCAGGCAATCAATGAATACAGTTACAAGCCAGAGCCTATTTTCTATGGTGACGGCAATTTGTATCTGGGTGTGGAACTGGAAATTGACCATGGAGGAAAAGACAGCAGTAATGCCAAAGAGATTCTTGGTACTGCCAACCAAACTGCGGAACATATCTACATCAAATCGGACAGCAGCTTGGACGATGGTATGGAAATTGTGACGCATCCCTGTACTTTGGAATATCATAGTAGAAAATTTTCGTGGAAAGAAATCGTCAAATGTGCCCTACAACTGGGATATTATAGTCATCAAACAACAACGTGTGGATTACATATCCACGTCAACCGGAACGCCTTTTCGGAGGATTACGAAGTACAGGAGACTTGTATTGGACGGATTTTATTCTTTATGGAGAAACATTGGGAAGAACTATTACGGTTTTCACGCCGGACACAAAAGCAGTTGGATCAATGGGCGAATCGGTATGGCTTAAAAGGGACACCAAAAGAAACCCTTCACCATGCAAAAACCGGAGGGGTAGGACGTTACGCAGCATTAAACTTGAATAACTACTCCACAATAGAATTTCGATTGTTCCGGGGAACACTCAAATATAACACATTGATTGCGGCTTTGCAGTTGGTTGATACCATTTGCAAAGCCGCGATTACTTTGTCGGATGAAGAAATGTCCTTGTTAAGTTGGACGAACTTTGTCGAACAGATTGAGTATCCCGAGTTAATTACCTATTTAAAAGAACGTCGGCTTTATATCAATGAGCTAGTGGAAATCAGTGAGGAGATGTAAAAGTGTGCTGTTTATTTGGAATGGTAGATTACGGCAACGTTTGGAATCCGAGAGAAAAAACGAAGATTTTATCGGTGATGTCACAAGAATGTGAAGTGCGTGGGACTGATGCAACCGGGATTAGTTATAACAGCAAAGGACAAATGAATGTCTTGAAACGCCCAGTACCAGCGCATAAGTTCCACTTTTGGATTCCCAAAGACACTCAGGTTGTGATGGGACACACAAGGCTGACAACGCAGGGTGACGAAAAGTTTAACTATAACAACCATCCATTTTTCGGGGAGTGTAAACAAGGAATTTTTACCGTAGCCCATAATGGAGTGTTACATAATGATACACGGTTACGTCAAACCGAGCACTTGCCGTCCACAAAAATTCAAACCGACAGCTACATCATCGTGCAGCTGTTAGAAAAATATGGAACCCTCAATTTTGACAGCCTAAAACAAACGGCTGAAAAATTAGAGGGTTCTTTTACGTTTACAGCATTGGACAAGGAAAGTAATTTATATATTGTGAAAGGAGATAATCCGTTATGTTGTTACCATTTCAATGGGCATTATATTTACGCATCCACGAAGGAAATTTTGAGATGTGCTTTGGGACGGTTAGGGATGTTGGATTACCAGCACTCGGAGATTCCGATCTCGTGCGGGGACATCTTAAAGATTGATGCAAAAGGACGAACTACATTAGGTCATTTTGATACGTCCTATTTTGACTGGTGGAATTACCGACAATATTTTACTTATCATCCATATGCAACTGTTTTGGATGATATGGATTATGAGGAGGAGCTGTTAGAATATGGAAAACATCTTGGTCTTACTCGGGAAGATGTTCATTTGCTGCTGCAATCTGGTTATGATTTTTATGGAATTGAAGAGTTGCTGTACTACCCGTCGTTGTTAGAACCTTGCCTAGAGGAGTGTCGTGAAGCATTTTCGGTTTATTAAGAACAATCAAATCAGAACACAAATAATGAAGTCAGGTCAACAATAAAGTAAAAAAATCAAAAAGGAGATTTGAAATGTTGACCGATAATTTTCAGGAAATTTTAACGGTTGATGATGTGATGGAATTACTCTATATTGGACGTAACACCATTTATCATTTATTGAATACCGGAGAATTAACAGGGTTTCGGATTGGGCGCACTTGGAAAATTCCTAGGGAGTGTCTGAATGAGCACATTCTGACAAAGTGCAGAAAATAACAGGTTAAGAATACGTGATCGAAACATGATCTCGTATTCTTCTTTTTGTGTATTTTCGGTTTTTTGAAAGCGATTGACATATTGACACATAAATATCACTGGTTTTTATATGGAAAACTGTCGTCTAATAGTTCCTTTTCTTTCCGTCTCTAAAAGTAAGAAAACATGTGTCAAGCTGTCCACACATGTTTTCGTTTTAGATCTTTTTTTTAATCCTATGGAAAATTTCTCCTTCTTTTGGCATGAATTTATTCCACACTTTCAAAATAAAGCAATTTTTCAGGGGGATTTGTGGAAAAATTCAAATCCAGAACCTATGATTGAGAGTCTCGCAATTTATAAGCAAATGTCATATCATAGATAGTACAGTTCATGAACTGACTATGTTATAAGGAGGAATCGTACGATGATTCTAACCACAGAAGTCCTGTCGAAGTACCAAGGAAAGCTGGAAAAAACACCGGAATTACGGCGTTTTATTCTCACACCAGACCATCATTTATGTATGAATCGGATCGAAAAAAAGCCCGTGATTTTTTCCTGTTACGCTGCCTTTTCGCCGAAATGGAACTATTGGAATTTTTATGGCACTGGCTGTTCTTTTGAGGAATAACAGATCTCTCTTACTTTAGCCGACATTACATCGAAAAAACAGATCATCTATCACAGCAAAGACCAATTCTGTTACATTAGTCCCAAAAACCCGGCAGAAGAAAATGATTTTTTCCTGTTATGGTTCCTGTGTTCTCAATACACGGAGTTTCTGTATTTTGACCATAATACAAAATCCATGTTTGACTGGATGATCCAGCCTGACCGTTGGCAGCAGGGAATTGGGTTTGCCATTACTTTACTGCAAACACGCAATCCTGATCTGGCACAACAGGTAAAAACGGATTTGGAAACTATGGTGATGCAAAGGACGGTGCAGTATGGGTAAGCACAAGAATAAGAAAAACAAAAATCCTCTCTTTTTAGACGACTGCAAATATAATGATACCGAAGATTTTCAGGAATATTTCGAGGATCAGGGAGGATTTAGCCCAACGTTTTCCGATTTCAATATCATAGAAAGCGTGGAAGATGATGTTATCCCAAAATCAGAACCAGAAAAACAGCAGGAACAACCACCATCACAAACGGAAAATACCCGCAAATTATCCCCCTATGAAATTACCAAAAGACTATTGGATCACTATTGTATCCGCAAAGTTGGCGGGACTTTCTATGTGTATAATGAACCACTGTTTGCACCTCTCCCCTTTGACCGAATGGTAGAATTGGTTCAAAATACTCTCGATGAATCGGAGATTGTCCGGCTAACCATGCCGGACTTCAAAGGAGCCTATGAATACTTAATGACGATCTCTAAAATTCAAGTAGAAGAAATTCCGATTCGACCGGGTGTTGTGGCTTTTGAGAATGGTCTTTTCGACATTATCAAACAGGAGCGTTTGGAAAGTTCCCCGGATTTTTTCTGTCTGAATCAAGTACAGGCTCAATATCAAATCGGAAATTTATCTCCAACCCCTGTCTTTGACCAATTTCTGCAAGTCACCAGCGAGGGCAAACAGGATATTAAAGATTTAATTTTGGCATTTTTAGGGTATTGTTTAATCCCAGACGAACACTGCAAAGCACTGTTCGTCCTTGGTACGGCTTCTAACAGCGGCAAAAGTGTTTTGGCTGTTTTTTTGCAGCGTCTTTCCGGGAAGGAATTTGTTTCCAACCTGTCTCTCAATGATCTCAATGATTCTTTTGCATTGTCACAGATCGTCGGAAAAACACTCAATTGTTCTATGGACTTGGATTCTGGATCCCTCAGCAGTAAAGCGGTCAGCCTTTTAAAAATGCTGACAGGGGGTGATACCATCAGCATCAATGAGAAGTATAAACCAAGATATTCCTACAGAAATATGGCTACGCTGGTATTTGGAACCAATGAACCGATTCAACTGCACCATCCTAACCAAGCTCTTTGGGAACGTATGGTGATCGTGCCCTTTTTGCACTCCATAGACAAAGAAGATCAGGACAACAACCTTCTGGACAAGCTGTGGGACGAAAGACATGGCATTGTTTCCAAAGCAATGCTGGCTGCTCGTGAACTGATTCTGAATAATTATATTTTCCCGGAATGTTCGGATTCGGAACGCATGAAATTGGAATGGTCCAAAAATAACTCTCATACCGTCATTTCTTTTGTGGAACAGTGTTGTGATTGCAGTGACCCAAACGCACGTACTTTCACCAAACAACTGTATCACCAATATGTGACATTTTGCAAAGCTAACAGTTTGAAGATAGAAAACGAATATGTATTTGCCCGTGTTCTCACACAGTGGGGACATTTAGAACGTAGCCGTTGGCAGGGTGACGACGAAAAAATCCATCGGGGATTTTTAGGAATCCGTTTGAAATAAAAGATTAACTATTAAAAGTCAAGCCCTAAAAAGAAAAAAAGGTGGAAAAAATAGATGGTTGAAAAAGGGAATAGCAAAGCAGAGGTCCGGATGGATCCCAGAAAGCGATCAGAAGTAAGTTACAGAGTTGTACGATAGGTGTGCCCAGACCGTTGTAAAGCAAAGATAAGGCGGACTAGTTTCTTGGCGGCATGAGATAAGGCAACGTTATAGTATTTGCCTTCTGCGCGTTTTTTTGCAAGATAAGCAGCAAAGGTCGGCTCCCAATGGCAGACATATTTGGCAGCATTATAAAGAGCGTAGCGCAGGTATCGGGAACCTCGTTTTTCCATGTGGGGGTAACAGTTTTTGAGTTGTCCGGATTGATAAGTAGAAGGAGACATACCAGCATAGGCCAGTAGCTTGTCCGGGGAATCAAAACGGGAGAAGTCACCAACCTCGGCAAGAATCATAGCAGCCATACGGTACCCAAGACCAGGAATGGAGGTGATGGGGGAATGGAGTTCATTCATAATGTCCTTTATGGTGGATTCGATTTGATCAATTTGCTCATCTAATTCCCGGATGAGCCGGATGGTGTGCTGCAATTCCAGAGACTTGGCAG
>CATJNB010000029.1 GCA_949741605.1 uncultured Eubacteriales bacterium
GCTGCACGTCCAGTAGGAGCTGCTAAGGAAACTCGTTCCCCGTTTTCTTCCAAAATAGTGATAATGGCATTCAGTGTCGTAGTCTTTCCAGTGCCAGGCCCCCCTGTCAGAATCAGGATTCCTTTTTCTAATGCCTCCCGAATGGCTTGCCTCTGTTGCTCCGCATACTGAATTTGAAAATATTCTTCAATATCCCGGATACGCTCCTCAATCCCCACAATAGATTGAGGAGGAAACTGTAAAAGCATAGTCAAACGGCTTGCTGCATAAACTTCACAACGGTGCAAAATTGGAATAAAAATATATTCTCGTTCATGTTCTCCAGATCCAAAGCGTTCTGCAATTACAATCTGCTCGTCCATCATCTTTCCCAGGCAATGTATGGCCATCTCCTTGTTTACCCCTAACATCCGCGAGGTGGCATCGACCAATTTTGCGGTTGGAAGACAAGTATGCCCATTATGCATGTTATGCTGGAGGACATAAAGAAACCCGGCCTGAATTCGACAATGGTCATCCTGTGGATAAGACAGAGACTCTGCAATGTGGTCTGCACGTGCAAAATCAATATCTAACCCATCCTGACACAGGCAAAATGGATCGGTTTCTACCATTTCAACTGCCTGTATCCCATATGTTTTCCAGACCCGGAGAGCTTCTTCCTGAGTAATACCATACTTACCCAAATGCAACATTAATTCCCTAATCCCATAAATCTTTTGAAATTCATCTCCAATTTTTTTTGCCTTATCCAGCGTAATCCCCTTAACGGAACACAAACGTTCTGGATCATTTTCTAAAATATCCAGTGTATGCTCTCCAAATGCTTCTACAATTCTAGCAGCAGTTGCCTTACCAATCCCCTTAACCGCACCAGAAGAAAGGTATTTGAGCATAGCGGCAGCAGTAGCTGGTTTTTCCCGTTCAAACGCCTCTACTTTAAATTGATCTCCAAAGGTCGGATGGGTAACCCACTTACCAATCACCCGTAATTCTTCCCCCGGACCTACAAAAGGCATACTCCCTACCGCTACAACCAACTCATCATCCACAATAAAATCTAAAATCGTATATCCATTTTTTTCATTACGAAAAATAATCTGTTCTACCGTTCCAGTCAATTCCAAAAGTATATCTTCCATTCTTACAACGTTTCCTTTATGGTAAAATTGAATCTCTATCTCTAAGTATAATACTTGCAAACCTCTGTGTCAATTTTTCAAGAGTTCTAATGCCTTTTCTGGAGCACAAATTTTTACAAATGGATAACGCCGGGAAATAGCCTGACAAATAAACTTTGTTTCTGGATCCATATGATAATCCAAACAGACAATCTGGTAATTGTGCAGATCACTGTCCGACCAGACTGATTGGGAAATTAAAGTTCTAAGACGATATTCAATTTCTTCGTCATGCCCATGGACTGACAAAAAAACTGTCATAATTCCAGAGGATCTCCGATGTGCCAATTGCTTTAAAATCTTTTGACAGATCGCAAACATACCAATTACTGCAAGAAGTACAAAACATATTTTTCCTAATAATACCAGCATCTTTCTCACCTCATCCCATTTTATGATTGTTGAGAAACATTGCCACGATAAACCTATTGGTATTTTTTACAAAAAAGAGAGAGAACTTTTTTATCAAAAATTCTCTCTCCAGACCATTTATACCGTTCCCAAAGCTTTGAGGATTTCCTGCACTTTATCGGTCGATTCCCATTTCACACCTAATTCTTCACGACCCATATGTCCATATGCAGCAAGATCACGATAAATTGGTTTACGCAAATCCAATTGCTCGATAATCGCATTCGGACGCAAATCAAATACCTTCCGAACGACTGCTTCCAATTGTTCCTGTGTATAAGACGATGTCCCAAACGTCTCCACCATGACGGAAACCGGATGTGCTACTCCAATCGCATACGCAATTTGTACTTCACATTTTTTCGCAAGGTTTGCTGCCACAATATTTTTCGCTACATAGCGAGCTGCATAGGCCGCAGAACGGTCTACTTTTGTCGGATCCTTTCCGGAAAATGCGCCGCCACCATGTCGACCATAACCACCATAAGTATCAATAATAATTTTACGACCCGTCAAACCAGTATCGCCTACGGGGCCACCAATAACAAAACGCCCAGTCGGATTAATAAAATATTTCGTTTGAGTGTCCAGTAAGTTAGCTGGAATCACTGTCTGAATAACATGCTTGTGCAAATCTTTCTCAATCTGTTCTAATGTAACACTGGGATCATGCTGAGTAGAAATTACTACCGTGTCAACTCGCACAACTCGGTTATCGTCGTATTCCACGGTAACTTGGGTTTTGCCGTCTGGACGCAAATAAGATAATGTACCATCCTTACGGACTTTTGTGAGCTGTTTTGCCAGCTTATGTGCCAACGAAATCGCCATAGGCATTTTTTCAGGGGTTTCGTCACAGGCAAAGCCAAACATCATACCTTGGTCGCCCGCACCAACTTTATCTAATTCATCGGTTGCACCATGTCGGGTTTCATAGGATTCATTAACACCAGCAGCAATATCAGGCGACTGCACATCGATCGACAGGGTTACTGCACATGTATTTCCATCAAAGCCACACGCAGGATCATTATAACCAATCTCTTTGACTACGTCCCGTGCCAGCGATGCAATATCCACATAACATTCCGTAGACAACTCTCCCATCACATTAATGACACCTGTAGTGGTAGTCACCTCGCATGCAACATGGGCCTGTGGATCTTGCTTTAAAATTTCATCCAAAACTGCATCCGAAATTTTATCGCAAATTTTATCTGGATGCCCTTCGGTTACCGATTCTGAAGTAAAATAATGTTTTGACAATGCTATTCCTCCTAATTTTACGAATAAAAACACCGAACAGCTCATACAATGCCGTCCGGTGAAATAAACCTCATCTTTCGGCTAACCGCAGGATTTAGCACCTTACATCTCTTTGTGTAGGTTGCTGGACATCATAGGGCCTGTTCCCTCCGTCACTCTTGATAAGGAGCTATTCAATTGTTCGGCTATTATTTTATCATAAAAAAGGATGGGTGTAAAGGGATGAAATCCATAAGAATCTTTAAATAATAAAAATAAAAATTGTCGATTATAGCAAAAAGACCGTAACCTTATGAAGGCTACGATCTAAAATGCTGTTTTACAAAACAGGATTATTCGTTAATAGCAACTACAACACCGGAACCAACGGTATGACCACCTTCACGAATCGCGAAACGAAGACCTTCTTCGATTGCGATTGGGGTGATGAGTTCAACATTCATTTCAACATTATCACCCGGTACACACATCTCAGTACCTTCCGGAAGGCTGATAACACCAGTAACGTCAGTAGTTCTGAAGTAGAACTGAGGACGATAGTTATTGAAGAACGGAGTATGACGACCGCCTTCATCTTTGGTCAAAACGTAAACTTGACCCTTAAATTTGGTATGAGGATTGATAGAACCCGGTTTTGCCAAAACTTGACCACGTTCGATTTCCGTTCTCTGTACACCACGGAGCAAAACACCAACGTTATCGCCAGCCTCAGCAAAATCTAGAGTCTTACGGAACATCTCAAGACCGGTAACAACAACCTTCTTGCGTTCTTCTGTCAGACCGATGATTTCAACTTCTTCGGATACCTTAATCATACCACGCTCAACTCTACCAGTAGCAACAGTACCACGACCGGTAATAGTGAATACGTCTTCAACAGGCATCAAGAATGGAAGATCTGCATCACGAGTTGGAGTTGGGATAAACTCATCAACTGCATTCATCAGCTCACGGATACAAGCATATTCTGGAGCATTGATATCAGTGGAAGTGGATTCCAGAACCTTCAAGCCAGAGCCTCGGATAATCGGGGTATCATCGCCTGGGAATTCATACTCGTTGAGCAGATCACGAATTTCCATCTCAACCAAATCGAGGAGTTCTTCGTCATCAACCTGATCGGCTTTATTCATGAATACAACGATGTATGGAACGCCAACCTGACGAGAAAGCAAGATATGCTCTCTGGTCTGAGGCATCGGACCGTCTGCAGCGGATACCACGAGGATAGCACCGTCCATCTGGGCAGCACCAGTGATCATGTTTTTAACATAGTCAGCATGTCCAGGGCAGTCAACGTGAGCATAGTGACGAGTATCAGTTTGATACTCAACGTGGGAAGTATTAATTGTGATACCACGAGCTCTTTCTTCTGGAGCCTTATCGATGTTTGCATAATCAACAAAGTCAGCCTCGCCGTTGAGGTTAAGAACTTTGGTAATTGCAGCAGTCAAAGTTGTTTTACCATGGTCAACGTGACCGATGGTACCAATGTTTACGTGTGGTTTGTTTCTTTCAAATTTTGCCTTTGCCATTGGAATTCCTCCTTTTATTATACACGCTTTGGATTTCTGATTCGAACTATACTCATTGTAACAAGTACAGAGTTAAAAATCAAGCGCAATTTGCAACTTATTCACTCTTTTTTCCGCGGGCAGTAATAATCGCCTCGCCAACGGACTTAGGAACTTCAGAATAATGGCTGGGTTCCATCGTATATTGACCTCTACCTTGGGTTTTGGAACGCATATCTGTAGCATAGCCAAACATTTCAGACAGTGGAACATGAGCATTGATTTGCTGGGCACCCGGCAATGCTTCCATGCCAAGAATCATACCACGGCGAGAGTTCAAGTCACCAATCACATCGCCCATGTACTCCTCAGGAACAATAACGGTAACCTTCATGATGGGTTCGAGCAGAACGGGATCTGCTTTTTTCATGGCTTCTTTCACTGCCATAGAACCGGCAATCTTAAAGGCCATTTCAGAGGAGTCAACCTCATGGTAAGAACCATCGTACAACGTAACTTTGACATCAACAACATTGTAGCCAGCTAATACGCCAGACAATAATGCACCTTGGATGCCTTGATCGACAGCCGGAATATATTCCTTTGGAATTGCGCCACCGACAACCGAGTTGACAAATTCGTAGCCTTTTTCCGGGTTTGGTTCAAGCTTGATCTTAACATGACCGTACTGGCCCTTACCACCAGACTGTCTGGCATACTTAGTATCAACATCTGACAGCTTACGCACGGTTTCTTTATAAGCAACCTGTGGCTTACCGACATTTGCTTCTACCTTAAATTCTCTCAACAGACGGTCAACAATGATTTCCAAATGTAACTCACCCATACCAGCGATAATGGTTTGTCCCGTTTCCTCGTCAGTATAAGCCTTGAATGTGGGATCTTCTTCTGCAAGTTTTGCCAAAGCAATCCCCATTTTTTCCTGACCAGCCTTGGTTTTCGGTTCAATTGCGACACGGATAACTGGTTCCGGGAACTCCATGGATTCCAGAATAATCGGGTTCTTTTCATCACACAACGTATCGCCCGTTGTGGTATTCTTCAGACCAACCGCAGCTGCAATATCACCTGCATAAACTACCTCGATATCCTGACGATGGTTGGCATGCATCTGAAGAATTCTACCAATTCTCTCATTACTGTCTTTCGTGGAGTTATAAACCGTTGCTCCAGCATTGAGTTTACCGGAATATACCCGGAAGAAACACAGCTTCCCAACAAATGGATCCGTTGCGATCTTAAACGCCAAAGCGGAAAATGGTTCGTCATCCGATGACTTACGCACATCTTCCTCACCGGTTTCTGGATGGACACCCTTCATATCCGGAATGTCAGTCGGAGCGGGCATATAAGCAATAATTGCATCAAGTAACTTTTGTACACCCTTGTTGCGATAGGAAGTACCGCAACATACTGGAACCATCTGATTGTTAAGGGTTGCGCGACGGATACAATCCATGATTTCTTCTTTGCTTAGCTCCTCGCCCATGAGATATTTCTCCATGAGCGCGTCATCCTGTTCCGCAACATGCTCGATCAGTTCAGTACGGTATTGCTGAGCTTTCTCCAGCATATCCGCTGGGATTTCTTCGGTACGCATGTCCTTGCCCATATCATCGTAATAGATATCAGCTTCCATTTCGACCAGATCAATAATCCCACGGAAGGTGTCTTCACTGCCAATCGGCAGTTGGATCGGGACCGCATTACATTTCAGACGGTCTTTCATCATCTGCACGACGCGGTAGAAATCGGCACCCATGATGTCCATTTTGTTGACATATGCCATACGCGGAACTTTGTATTCGTCTGCTTGACGCCATACGGTTTCGGATTGCGGTTCTACCCCACCCTTGGCACAAAACACAGTAACGGAACCATCCAATACACGCAGGGAACGCTCTACTTCGACGGTGAAGTCAACGTGACCTGGGGTGTCAATGATGTTGATTCTGTGACCCTTCCAAAAACAGGTGGTAGCAGCCGAAGTAATAGTAATACCTCTTTCCTGTTCCTGAGCCATCCAGTCCATCGTAGCAGAACCATCGTGAGTCTCACCAAGCTTATGGTTAACGCCGGTATAGAACAAAATACGTTCTGTTGTTGTGGTTTTACCGGCATCAATGTGAGCCATGATACCGATATTACGGGTTAATTCGAGAGCAATTTGCCTTGCCATAGTTTCCTCCTTAAATTCTGCATCGGAATGTTGGAAATGATGTTACCCATTCACAGACAGGATTACCATCTGTAATGAGCGAATGCCTTATTGGCTTCGGCCATTTTATGGGTATCATCGCGCTTTTTCGCAGCGCCGCCAGCACCGTTGACAGCATCGAGGATTTCACCGGCAAGTCTTTCTCTCATGGTTTTCTCAGAGCGCAGTCTGGCATAGTTGGTCATCCAGCGCAGGCCCAGAGTCTCGCGGCGTTCTGCGCGGACTTCCATGGGAACCTGGTAGGTAGCACCACCGACACGGCGAGCTTTAACCTCCAACTGCGGCATAATGTTTTCCATTGCCTGCTCGAAAACCTCCAAAGGATCTTTGCCAGTTTTCTCACGGACAATATCGAATGCACCATAGACGATTTTCTGGGCAACACCCTTTTTCCCGTCATACATAATATTGTTGATTAAGCGAGTAACCCGCTTGGAATGGTATAGTGGATCGGACAAAACATCACGTTTTGCGATAGAGCCTCTTCTTGGCACTTTACTTCCCTCCTTCACATAAATGATATCATTGGTACTCGAAAGCGACAAACTCCCGTTGGCCAGTACAGAAGCGGTTATTTATAATAAACGCTGCTGCAAGGTACTGGTAAACAGCACGCAGCCAGTTAGGTTTGTTGTCAAAAATTAGTGTTTGCAGGAATTATTTTGCAGCGCCGGGCTTCGGACGCTTTGCACCGTACTTAGAACGGGCCTGCATACGCTTGGCAACCCCTTGAGCATCCAGGGTACCGCGGATAATGTGGTAACGCACACCAGGGAGATCCTTAACACGGCCGCCGCGGATCATAACGACGCTATGTTCCTGCAGGTTATGACCAACGCCCGGGATGTAAGCACTCACTTCAATGCCGTTAGAAAGCCGGACTCTGGCGATTTTACGCAAAGCGGAGTTAGGCTTTTTGGGGGTAGCCGTCTTAACCGAAGTACAGACACCACGTTTTTGTGGGGAATTCTGATTGATCGCGACTCTTTTCTTGGAGTTCCAGCCCTTCAAAAGAGCAGGAGCCTTTGCTTTTTTCTCGTGAACCTCTCTGCCAGTGTGAACCAATTGGTTAAACGTAGGCATATGACACCTCCTCACTAAAAAATAATTTGGATAAATTGACTATTAGGATACCCAAAATATCCCAGTGTTATGCAGGAAATCCCCAAACAGAAACCCATCAAATAGCTTGTATTTGATGGGTTTGTTTTCCAGATTTTCAACAAACCACTACAATTTGATATTATAACATCAAAGAGTGTCGTTTGTCAATACCTCATTTTCAGATTGTATTTGCACATCGCTGTAACATTTCATACCAGTACCTGCTGGAACCAGTTTACCAATAATGACATTTTCTTTCAAACCAAGCAACGGATCAATTTTTCCTTTGATCGCAGCGTCTGTCAAGACACGAGTTGTTTCTTGGAAGGATGCCGCAGACAGGAAAGAATCCGTTGCCAAAGAAGCCTTGGTAATACCTAAAAGAACTGGCGTACAGGTCGCTTCTTGGAGTCCTTCCTCACCAGCTTCAATCCGTTCACGGATACGTTGGTTTTCGGCTTCAAACTCGCTCTTTTCGGTAAGCGAACTAGGCAACAAAGGTGTGTCACCAGCTTCGTCGATACGGACTTTTTTCATCATCTGGCGCACGATAACTTCAATATGCTTATCGTTGATATCAACACCCTGCATACGGTAAACGCGCTGGACTTCCTGAATCAGGTAATCCTGTACAGCTTGCGTACCACTGATGGCAAGAACATCATGTGGATTAACGGAACCTTCCGTAATTCTCGCACCGGCTTTAATTTCCTGATCTTCCTTAACGGTCAAACGGGAACCGAATGGGATCAGGTAAGCCTTTTGTTCGCCAGTTTCCTGATTGGTGATTACAGCATGACGGTTTTTCTTAATTTCTTCAAAGGAAACAACACCATCAATCTCACTGATAATCGCCAAATGTTTTGGCTTGCGTCCCTCGAACAGTTCTTCAACACGCGGCAGACCCTGCGTAATATCTTCCGCACTGGCAACACCACCAGTATGGAAGGTTCTCATGGTTAGCTGAGTACCAGGCTCACCAATGGACTGTGCCGCAATAATCCCAACCGCTTCCCCGACACTAACTGGCATCCCGTTTGCAAGGTTTGCGCCATAGCATTTTTTACAAATACCATGTTTGGCACAACAATCAAGGATAGAACGGATTTCAATATGCGTAACACCACGGGAAATAATCTTTTCCGCATCATCATCATCCATGAGTTTATCCTTAGAAACCAAAATTTCTCCGGTTTTTTCATCGACAAAATCATGAACCAGATAGCGTCCAATTAAACGCTCGCTTAGGGATTCAATGGACTCCTTACCCTCACGGATGTCAAACACCTCAAGCCCCTTTGTTGCACCGCAATCATCCTCCCGGATAATAACCTCCTGGGAAACATCCACAAGACGGCGAGTCAAATAACCGGAGTCAGCTGTACGCAATGCGGTATCAGCCAATCCCTTTCTTGCACCACGTGAGGAAATAAAGTATTCCAAAATATTCAGGCCTTCACGGTAGTTTGCACGGATCGGGATTTCAATTGTCCTACCAGAGGTA
>CATJNB010000030.1 GCA_949741605.1 uncultured Eubacteriales bacterium
AAAAGGATATGAGGTTCACGGGATAATCCGCCGGGCATCCGTTTCAAATACATCGCGTATTGACCACCTTATAGGAAAAATCATACTTCACGACGGGGATCTATCCGATTCCACTTCCTTAATACATATTATCGGAAGCGTCCAGCCAGATGAAATTTACAACCTTGCCGCCCAAAGCCATGTCCAGGTCAGCTTTGACGTTCCAGAGTATTCAGGAGATGTGGATGCTTTGGGGGTGTTAAGGATTCTGGAAGCAGTCCGTATTCTTGGACTGGCAGGGAGAACCAAATTCTATCAAGCAAGCACAAGTGAACTTTACGGAAAGGTAGAGGAGGTTCCCCAAAAAGAGACAACGCCATTCCACCCTTATTCCCCATATGCAGTTGCGAAACAGTACGCCTTTTGGATTACCAAAGAATATCGGGAAGCGTATGGAATGTTTGCAGTAAATGGGATTCTATTCAACCATGAATCAGAACGCAGAGGCGAAAATTTTGTTACGAGAAAAATAACGTTAGCAGCTGCACGAATTGCAGAAGGTTTGCAGGATCATTTGGAATTAGGGAATCTGAATTCTCTGCGTGACTGGGGCTATGCGAAAGATTATGTGGAATGTATGTGGCTGATGCTTCAACAGGACAAGCCAGAAGATTTTGTCATTGCGACCGGCGTACAGCACACTGTACGTGACTTTACCGAAAAGGTATTTTCGGTAAATGGCATTTTGATTCGATGGGAAGGAACTGGTCTGAATGAGAAAGGTTACGATGCGCAGACTGGAAAAATGTTGGTTTGTGTGAATCCAACGTGGTTTCGTCCAACCGATGTAGACAACCTATTAGGAGATCCAAGCAAGGCCAAAACGGTTTTAGGTTGGAATCCGCAGAAAACCAGTTATGAGGAATTGATTGAAATCATGGCAAAACACGATCGTGCCTTAGCAAAGAGGGAAAAACAAAATGGTAAATAAAATTGGTGTTGGATATGCGTCGGTAACGGAGTTAGAAAAGAAATATGTCATGGATGCTTTGGATAACCAACGACTTTCCCAAGGAAAATACGTAGCAGCTTTTGAGAAAAAATTTGCAAATATGCACGGCCACAAATATGGCATCATGTGCAACAGCGGAACAAGTGCCTTACATTTGGCGATGGAGGCTTTGCGCGAGGTGGATGGTTGGAACGATGAAACGGAAATTCTAGTTCCGGCGATTACCTTTATTGCAACAAGTAATGCCGTCATGCATGCAGGCATGAAACCGATTTTTGTAGACGTTCATCCGGTTACCTACAACATGAATCCAGATGAAATTGAAAAACATATTACAGAAAAAACAAAAGCCATTATCCCTGTCCACTGTTTTGGGATGCCGTGCGATATGCCGCGGATTACGGCGATTGCCAAAAAATATGGGCTACGTATCATTGAAGATTGTGCGGAGGCACATTTCGCTAAAGTAAATGGACAAACCATCGGAAGTTTTTCGGATATCATGGCTTGCAGCACTTATGTAGCACATACGATCACAACTGGTGTGGGCGGCGTGATGTGTACGAGCGATTCTGCATTGATGGAAATTTTACGCAGTCTGTTGGCACATGGTCGTGCTTGCAGTTGTGAGAGGTGTATTGCCAGCGATGCGAATGTGGTTTGCCCGAAACGTATGGGGACAGAAATTGACCGCAGATTTTTATTTGTACGTCTGGGATATAGTTATCGTGTTGGTGAGATGGAAGGCGCATTAGGTTTGGGGCAATTAGAACGTATAGATGAAATTATGGGTGCGCGCAGCCACAATGCGCAAACCCTGATTGATGCTTTAACTCCTTTTGAGGACAAAATTCAGTTGCCGCGTCATCCGGAAAATGTGGAGCATACTTACATGATGTTTCCGATCCTAGTGCGCGGGAACAGTGGAATTGACAAAGAAGATTTCATCCGGTATTTGGAAAAACATAATATTGAAACTCGCCCGATGCTTTCCCTATTGAATCAACCAATTTATAAAAAAATATTCGGAGACATCGAGAAGCAGTATCCAGTTGCGGAGTATATCAATCACAATGGATTTTATATTGGTTGCCACCACGGATTAACTGAGCAAGATTTACAATATGAAATTCGTATCAT
This sequence comes from uncultured Eubacteriales bacterium, assembly GCA_949741605.1. Taxonomy (GTDB): domain Bacteria; phylum Bacillota; class Clostridia; order Oscillospirales; family Acutalibacteraceae; genus UMGS1071. Next base: position 2,132 of record CATJNB010000030.1, read on the forward strand.
CAGTGGTTATTTAGATGAATCTGGTCACAGTGGAAAGGAACCATCATGATGGAAAAACAGTCAAAAATTTATATCGCTGGACACCAGGGAATGGTTGGTTCTGCTATTATGCGGGAATTAGAACATCAGGGCTATACAAATCTAGTTACTTGTACGCACCAGGAATTAGATTTGTGCCGTCAAGATGATGTAGAGAATTTTTTTACTCAGGAAGAACCAGAATACGTATTTTTGGCTGCGGCTAAGGTTGGAGGAATTGAGGATAACCGTCAATTTCCTGCTGATTTTATGTACCAGAATATATTGCTGGAAATAAATGTGATTCATTCTGCTTGGAAAAATGGCTGCAAAAAATTGGAGCTTCTGGGAGCATCCTGTATTTATCCGCGCATGGCTCGCTCTCCGATCAAAGAAAACGATTTGTTGACCTCGGCACTAGAAAAAACCAATGAAGCATATGCCCTTGCCAAAATTTCTGGTTTGAAGTATTGTGAATTTTTAAATCGGCAATATGGTACGGATTATATTTGTGTGATGCCATCCAATTTGTACGGTCCAAACGATAACTACCATCCCAATCATAGTCATGTTTTGCCAGCATTGATTCGACGGTTTCATGAAGCGAAACTTGAACATAAACCTAGCGTGACTTGTTGGGGAGATGGTAGTCCACTGCGGGAATTTTTATATGTCGATGACTTAGCAAATTTTTGCGTGTTTCTGATGAACCATTACAGCGGAAATGAACCAGTAAACGCTGGTACGGGGAAAGAAATCAGCATCAGGAATTTGACCGAGTTAGTAGCAAAAATCGTAGGGTATGAGGGTGAAATTCTGTGGGATACCTCAAAACCAAACGGTACTCCGCGCAAGTTGCTGGATGTCTCAAAAGCTACGAATTTGGGTTGGAAGTATACGACTGAATTGGAGGATGGAATCCGTCTGGCCTACCAGGATTTTTTGAAAAATCCCGTGCGGGCAGAACGGTAGCATGAAACAAAAGATGAATATTATTTTATTATCGGGTGGTTCTGGACAGCGGTTGTGGCCGTTATCCAACGGGGTTCGTTCTAAACAATTTATCAAGATATTCAAAACAAAAGACGGAACATATGAGTCTATGCTGCAAAAGATTTATGGACAAATCCGTCACGTAGACCCAGAGGCGAACATTGTAATCGCAACGTCAAAAAAACAGATTTCCGCAATCCATAACCAGTTAGGCAAAGACGTGGATATTTCGATGGAGCCGACCCGTAGGGATACCTTTCCGGCAATTGTGTTAGCGAGCGCATATTTGCATGATGTCCGCGGTATTTCCGGACAGGAACCTGTGGTGGTTTGTCCGGTTGACCCTTATGTGAATGAAGATTATTTTCAGGCGTTGAAGCAGCTCAGCGAGCAAGCAAAAACAGGACAATCCAATCTGGTTTTGATGGGAATCCAGCCGACTTATCCGAGCGAAAAGTATGGGTATATCATCCCGGAAAACACAGAACCCGTTAGCCGTGTAAAAACATTTCAGGAAAAACCGGATGTGAAAACAGCGGAACACTATATCAATCAGGGCGCGTTATGGAACGGCGGTGTTTTTGCGTATCGTCTTGGATATGTTTTGGAAAAAGCACAAACGCTTCTTGGGGGAAGCAGTTATGCAGATTTGTTTTCTCGCTATGCAGCATTCGAGAAAATCAGCTTTGATTATGCTGTAGTAGAGAAGGAAAGCAGCATCCGGGTGATGCGTTTTTCCGGACAATGGAAGGATCTCGGTACATGGAATACGCTTACCGAAGCCATGGAAGAATCCAGTATCGGTGATGCCATTTTGAACGAAACTTGCCAGAATGTCCATATCATCAACGAGCTGGATGTTCCGATTTTGGCTATGGGACTACATGATGTGGTGATTTCGGCCAGCGCACAGGGGATTTTGGTGTCTGACAAAGACCAGTCCAGTTATATCAAACCTTTTGTGGATAAGATTGACCAACACGTGATGTTCGCAGAAAAATCCTGGGGAGATTTCCGGGTGCTGGACGTAGAACAGGAGAGCATGACCATTAAAGTTACCCTGCGTGCCGGACACAGCATGAACTACCACAGTCATCAAAATCGGGATGAGGTTTGGGTCGTAGTGGCTGGGACAGGCCGGACGATTGTCGACGGGATGGAACAGCGGGTATGCGCGGGTGATGTCATTACCATGCAGTCCGGATGCCGGCATACGATCGTTGCAGAAACGGAATTAAAATTGATGGAAGTACAGTTAGGCCGGGAGATCAGTGTGGATGACAAACAAAAATATGTGTATCGAAGTTAAAGCGCATCCAAAACCATTTTTATTAAAGCCGTCCGGTAAAGATTATCTATGGGGAGGTCGACGCTTGAAGGATGATTTTAACAAAGAATTGGACATGACGCCATTAGCGGAAACCTGGGAATGTTCTACGCATCAGGATGGCCCCAGTATGATTGCGAGCGGGGAGTTTGCAGGAAACAGTTTGGCACAGCTGATAAAAGAACATCCAGAGTTTTTGGGAACACACCCAAAAACCGAAGATGGACTTCCGATTTTGGTGAAGCTGATCGACGCAAAACAAAATTTATCTGTACAGGTACACCCGGACGATGCTTATGCCAACCGATATGAAAATGGACAAATGGGTAAATCAGAACTGTGGTACGTACTGGATGCTGACCCAGGTGCAGCGGTAATTTATGGATTGTGTCATGACGTGTCTGAAAGAAAGTTACGTCAGAGCATTATAGATGGAAGCATTGAAAAATACTTACAGAAAATTCCAGTCAAAAAAGATGATTTGTTTTATATCCCGGCAGGTACGGTCCACGCAATCGGAGCGGGCGTGCTGATCGCAGAAATACAGGAAAGCTCGAACCTTACTTATCGTTTGTATGATTATGATCGTGTTGACCGGAATGGACACAAACGGGAACTGCATATTGATAAGGTGCTGCAAGTGGCGAATTTGGGGAGAAGCATCGAACCCAGACAGCCGTTGCGTGTGCTGAAATACCGCCGTGGGTGTGCGTGTGAATTTTTGTGCAGGTGCGAATATTTTGAAGTATACCGTATGATGATTAACACGGAATGTTGTCGGGATTTTGTGGAATATCGATCAGATGAGACATCTTTTCGTGTGTTGCTTTGTATGGATGGGTGCGGCAGTGTGCAGATGATGGATGGAGATTTTCTTCCTTTTTTCAAGGGAGATTGTATCTTTTTTCCGGCAAATTCTATGTCGGTTAAAATTCATGGAAAAGCACAATTTTTGGAGGTGTGTGCATAAATCAATGGAAAGAAAAAAAGAGGATAGAATGCTTTCTGTGCGTGATTCGTTTTTTAACGAAATATTTGAATTGACCAAAAAGGGAAATGATATTCTTATTGTGACACCTGATTTGGGCGCACCGAGTTTAGACAATTTTCGAAAATATTTTCCGGAAAAATTTATTAGTGTGGGGATCGCGGAACAAAATTTAATTTCTGTTTCGGCTGGATTGTCATTATCTGGGAAAAAAGTCGTGGTATATGGACTAAATCCATTTCCGATTACCAGAGCATTTGATCAAATTCGTTGTTTACTAGCAGAACAGAAAATTCCAGTTACTTTATGCGCATTAAATGCAGGACTATGTTCTGCTGAGTGCGGATATACACATATGCCAATTGAAGATATAGGAATGATGCGCACGTTATCCAATATTCATACACTTAATCCATCCGATACTCTTATGGCGCAAAAAATGGCTCGTGAAGTAATCTCTTGTGATTATCCTCGTTATATCCGCTTTGATAAGGCTATCCAAGAAATATTATATCAGGATTGCGAAATTGATTTCCATCTTGGATTCACCACATACGGGCATCCAGGACGCCTTTGCATCATCACATATGGATATTTTGTTTTCCCTATCCGCCAGATAGTAGATCAATGGTTAAAGAAAGGGGTCAATATCCAATTAGTTGATTTGTTTTCCTTACCAGTACAGGAAAAACGATTGATTGATATTATTGAAAAAAGCCAGCAAATTTTAACCATAGAAGAAAACGTATTGCCAGGAGGAGTGGGATCTTATATTCTTGAACTTTTATCTGATTTTCAAATAGTACGTCCTGTAAAACGCATGGGGTTAAAGTTTCCAAATGGTTATTATGAAGTTTTTACGAATCGAAATTATATTCAACATGAACAGAAATTAGATATTGAAAGTATTGAAACAGCGATTTTTAAACTTATACAAAGGTCTATAGAAATGGAGCTGGTGGATGAGTGAAATATGGAATCAAAGAATTAGAATATAAAGCTTATCAGTACCGAAAACGATTTTTAGAGTTGTTCACGAGGTTAGGTTTTGGCCATTTGACATCGGCCTTTTCATGGGCTGAAATCGCGACTGTTTTATATCACGAGATTCTGGATTTTGCACCATCAGGACAAGAGAATATAATGTTTGATAAAATGGTAGTAAGCAAAGGCCATGGTGCGGGAATTTTGTTTCCAATTTTTGAGGATTTTGGTTTTTTTACAAAAGAAGAAATGGAAGGAGCCCTTCAGATAGGAGGTTCAAGTAAAAAAATCAAGCAGATTTATTATCCTGGATTTGATTTTTATGGAGGTTCTTTGGGGATAGGGCTTGGAGTGGCCTGCGGATTAGCAAAAGGGGCTAAATTACAAAGTAATCCATGGAAAGTATATTGTCTGGTAGGGGATGCAGAATGTTATGAAGGTTCTATATGGGAAGCCGCGCAGTTTGCAGGACATCAGCCGTTAGATAATTTGATTGTAATTGTGGATCGCAATCATCTCGGATGCTCAGATTTTACAGAACATATGTTGAAATTGGAGCCTTTTGTGGACAAGTGGATCAGCCATAATTGGAACTGTCAGGTAATTGATGGGCATGATATTAAGCAGATATACCAAGCATTAATGCAAGCAAAACATGGACAAAATTCCTGTCCGCATTGTATTATTGCCAATACAAAGAAAGGTCAGGGATTAAATTATTTAATTGACCAGCCGCTTATGCATGGATATGTTCCGTCAGGAAGGGATATTGAACGGGCATACCGATGTTTGATTGGAATCGCGGAGGAATGTACATGAATCAGAATATTATTATGGAAGAAGATGCTAAAACGATCGTCAGTAGGGTGAATTTATCTGAACTGGCAGGAAAAGAAATTTTGATTACTGGAGCGACTGGATTACTTGGAACCTATTTCTTATATACTATCAAGGCATGTAGAGAAAGCGGCATACCAGTAAAAAAAGTACATATAATTTGTAGATCTCAAGTACCCGGATATCTCCAGGATTTGATTGATCAAAGTTGGATACAATTGTGGCAAGGAGACTTGTGCGATGATTCTTTTCGCAAGAATCTCCCAGAATGTGCGTATATTATTCATGCAGCTGGATACGGACAGCCAGCAAAGTTTGTAATCAATGAGGACAAAACGCTTAAGCTAAATACGACGGTAACATTTGATTTGTTAGATAAACTAAAGCAAAATGGAAAGTTCTTATTTATCAGTTCCAGTGGCATTTATAATGGTTTAGAAAAAGAATGTTTTGATGAATCGGATGTGGGAACTACGAGTACACTGCATCCAAGGGCCTGTTATATTGAAGGGAAACGATGTGGCGAAGCGATCTGCAATAGTTATCGAAAAAAAGGAATCCATGTAAAGGCCGCGCGGCTTTCTTATACTTATGGCCCGGGGGTTCGGTTGGGAGACCAAAGGGCATTGTATGCATTTATTGAAAAAGGATTGCACGGAGATATTGCTTTACTGGATCACGGAGATGCAGAACGGATTTATTGTTATGTAGCAGATGCAGTGGAAATTTTGTGGAATATCTTATTGTTTGGCAGAGAGCCGATTTATAATGTGGGAGCAAAGGAAAAAGTCACCATATTAGAGTTGGCTGAAAAAATTGCAAAAACTTTGGAAGTTTCTGTTCTTGTTCCGAATATTAATAAGACGGTTGCCGGATGTATGCTTGTGGAACGATTGAATATTGCGAAAATAGAACAGGAATTTGGAAAAACAGATTTTGTTCCATTAGACAAAGGTTTACAAAACACCATAAAATGGATGCAGATACAATATTCGAGCGAGTTGAAAAGGGGGAATAGATATTGAAAATTGTTTTATTAGATGGCGGGCTCGCAAATCAGATGACACAGTATATTTTTGCACGGTGCTTAGAGGAAGAACTGAAAGACACCGATGAAATAGTGTTTTTAGATGATTTATGGTTTTATGCCCCTAGGAGTCATTCTGTACAATCCATGGATGAAATCGAACATCTCAAATATCAACTTAATAAATTCCCTAATTTAAAAAAGGTACGTCTGATGAGTGAGTACTTTGATACCGATGTTTGGAATGAAATTATTGAAATAGCGAAACAAAAATCAGCATTGGATGGAGGTAGTTGGTTGCCTCAAATTTTAAAAGACAATGGTCTGGATTTTTTCATGATTGCCGAGGCACCGTTGTATCAATTTGATGGAAAAGTTGCCCGGATGCCCTACTATTACTATATGCCAGAAATGCTCAAATCTCAGGGGAATACATATTACTTTGGATGGTTTACACATGGTGGTTGGTTTATGAGCCATGAGGAAATGTTCCGCCGGGAATTGCAATTTGTACCACTATGGAAACCATACGATTTGGACATGCTTTCTTCGATTGAAAATAGTTTGTCTATTTCAGTTCATATCCGAAGGGGAACCTATGCTGTTAGAGGACAAACAACACCATTTGAGTATTTCAAAAATGCATTAAAAACTGCTTGTAAAGCAGCACGAGATATGCGCAATAATAGTTATGGAACAAGGAAAAAGCCACATGTTTATGTATTCTCAGACGAAATTGAATGGTGTAAGGAACATGCCCCAGAGTTTGGGCTAAATCAACTTCCTTATGAAGTAACGTATGGGATATCAAGTCGTAGTTTTGATGAAAATCAGTGCGATATGCAGTTAATGGCATCATGCGATATTATGATTTTGGAATTGAACAGTGTGTATAGTTATATGGCTGCATTATTAAATCCAAAACCTAACAAAATTGTTATTAATCCCAATAAAAATAGAGGAATCTTTTAAAAACACATATTAAAAGTCCTTGAATAATTCTTCAAAATTCATGATATCATCTTTTTTGCTTGAGTCGTTCAATTGTTTTAGTTTTGCGAGCAAACGAAATTTGACTTTTTCCATTTGCTTAATGGTAAATTTATTCTCTTTTTCCTTAGCCAATTGTTCTAAGGCTTCTGTAATCTCGTCCACTTGTTTATGGATAGAGTTCTGCTGGCGCTCTAAGGAAATCGGGATTTTCTCAAATTGGCTGTGGCCGATAATCACGGCATCATAGTCGCCTGTGGCAATCCTCGCACAAAACTTTTTGCGTTTTTTCTTCTCAAAATCCTTTTTGGTGGTCATGAGCACGTTTGCCCCCGGATACAACCGGAGAAAATCTGCGGAAAAATCCCCAATAATATGGTTCGGTACAACAAATAAGGCTTTATGAATCAACCCGATTTGTTTGCATTTCATCGCTGCGGCAATCATTTCAAAACTTTTCCCTGCCCCCACGACGTGTGCAAACAGGGCATTGCCGCCGTAAACTGCCCGCGCGATTGCGTTAAGCTGGTGCGGCCGCAGAGTGATTTCCGGATTCATGCCCGGAAAAGTAAGGTGACTGCCGTCGTCCTCGCGCGCACGGATACTGTTAAATTTCTCATTATATATGTTAAAAAGTGTTTCCCTGCTCGCAGGGTCATTCCAAATCCATTCCTCAAACGCTTGTTTGATCTGTTCCTGTTTTTCCA
>CATJNB010000031.1 GCA_949741605.1 uncultured Eubacteriales bacterium
AACCATAGCCGCAGGGCTTCCGCTGGCTGGATTCGGACGGGAGAAAAGATCGTTCCGGGAATATTTGCTGCGTCCCCGCCAGCCTGTGTGTTTCCGCTATGAAGGGACGGCGTATCAAGTGACCATTCAGGACGTCAAGCTGTTCCCACAAGGGTATTCAGCCATTGCCATCCACCCGGAAATGATCCGGGAGGAACCGTCTGTGATTTTGATGGACATAGGCGGCTGGACAGTCGATCTCATGCGGCTGGATAACGGCATCCCGAACGCCTCCACTTGCCGCAGCTTGGAACTTGGCATGATCCGCTGTATGGATGAGATTCGGGAACAGGCACGAAGGGAAATCGGACTGTCAGTAACAGAAGCGCAGATTGAGAGTGTTCTGCAAGGACAATCGTGCAGTATGGAAGAAAGTGTCCGCAATATGATTCAAAAACAGGGCCGGATTTTGTGGCGAGAGCAATTGTGGAATGTGTACAGGAAGAACGTTTGCAGCGGTTGATCCGGGAAGAACTCAAACAGGTTTGTGCAAAAAAGGAGCCAGAGAAGCCACAAGGCATCCCGCAGGAAATGCTGGGATTTCTTGGCAGCTTGATGCAGGAGGAATGAGAGAAAATGTGCGTGACACGCCTTGCTTGAAACTCCAATTTTGAAAAAAGTCAAGTCAAACTTTCAGGTAATGCAATGGAAGATTTTATCAGAACATACAAAGATTTTATGGATTGTGTGCAGATATCAAAATTGCCATTGTTTTGTTGCCCAAAAGGAAAGAAAACATGGTTTTGACTGCCAGATTTAGGAAAAATCAGGGGGGAAACAGCCTCAAAAGCCCGATATTCCCAGCATTGTTGCTTGTGACGTTATTGGGGGCGTATAGTTGTTGACTTTGGTGATAGCTTTCCGGGAACTTTTGCAGTATGCTTGTGTTGACCCAAAAGGGAAACCGAAAAACAAGGAGGCGCAATCCATGGAAACCAAAGGAATCACCTGCAAAATCCCACTGGAACTGCATCAGCAAATCAAAGAAGAACAAGAACGCCTTGGCATTACCATGAACCAATATATAGAAATGGTACTGCGCGAACATTTTACACCGAAAGAGGAAGTTAAGAAAGGGGAAGGAAACATGGGAAAAACCAGAACATTAGCATTTCAAATCAGCGAGGAATTATTTCAGAAAGTCAAGGAATACCTTGCCCGGTACGAACAAGCATACGGCAGACGACTGACACAAAAAGAATTTGTAATCGGTCTGATCGAAAGCGCACTGGAAGAAGCCGAGGATGAGCCAGAAGCCGAGGATGACAGTCCGGAAGAAACGGGAGCCACATGGCAGCCATATGGATGGATGGCAAATATCCAATCCATTAAAGACAGGCATAAAAGCCCTGCAGAGATGAGAAAACCTCAACCCTGCAGGGCTTTTTGTTTTCACGAAAGGGGGGATGCCTTTGCTTGTATAAAGGATGCTGGGGGATTTGGCGGGAAAACCGGGCTGTATGCAGTTGGGCTGCCGATTAAAGAAGCAACGCAGCAAGGATATAAGATAGCCTATCCGGGGGACAGCGTCAATTTTGCGTATGCCCAGCGCAATACGCGCCGGGGGCGTGTCGGCAGGCAGATTGCCCATACGCTGACCACAGACGCAAGCCAAGGCGTGGTGGAATGGTCGGGCAGAATCCGGCGGCTGACACCACGGGAGTGTTTGCGATTGCAGGGGTGGAAGGATGACCGGATTGACCGGGTGTTGGCGATCCAGTTGGGTACCTAGGTTGACAAACAGGCTGGCAATGGTGTGACCGTTACAGTAGTAGAAGCCATCGGCAGACGGATGGCAGCGATGCATCGGGAACTTCGAAAAGGGGCTGAGGACAAATTGACCTAAAGGAACAATATTATGGCTGCGAGATTGAAATGACCGGAATTACCCGCGAACAAGCGGCGACCGCTGTGGCTGGATTATTCGGGACGAGTGCCCTGCAAACGCATGCCTCGCGGACGTATGACCCGTGGGAAGTGACTGACCCGGACGGAAAAGTCTGGCGTTTTGTGTATGACGGAAGTATTCGTGCCTTATGCCGGAATAGGCGTCAATTCATTGCGACGCATGATGGACGTTACCATGTGGAAATGAATTCCCCGAAGCTGGAATACAGCGAGATGGGGAAATTACAGGAGGTGGTGCGAACCCTGCGCCGGGCAGGTGCTGTGGTGAATGAAAGCTGCGGGATGCATGTTCATGTGGATGCCTCGAACCATACGGCTCAAAGCCTGAAAAATGCGCTTTGTATCATGTACTCCAAAGAGGATATCTTGTTCAAGGCACTCAAGGTCAATGAGGGGCGTGCGAATCACTGGTGCAAGAAAGTGCAGGAAGATAAACTGAAAAAAATCCGCAGGCTGTCCTCCAACGCAAGCCTGAATCAAATGGCAGACCTGTGGTATTCTGATTCGACTCGTCCGCGCGATGCTCATTATAATGAAACCCGGTATTATGCGTTAAATTTACATTCGGTGTTTTACCGGGGAACTCTGGAATGGCGGTGTTTTGAAAGTACGCTGCATGCGGGAAAGGTTCGGGCGAATATCACGCTGGCATTGGCGATTTCCGCCCAGGCCATCAACCAGAAACGTGCGGTGATGTGTAAAACGGAGATTACGGAAAATCCGGCATTTACGTTCCGCACGTTTCTGCTGTGTCTGGGCCTGATTGGGCCGGAGTACAAAAATGTGCGGGAACATCTCTTAGAGAACCTTCCCAGTGACCGGGCATGGCGGTATGATAAATCAAATTTTCACCAGAGTGCATTGAAGAATGGATTAAATGGATCAAGGGAAAACGGGGATGCAGCGCCCAGACCTGCAACATTAGGCTGGGCGCTATCCGGATCTTTATGAAATACCTTGGCGAGAGGAACATAGCCTACCTTTCCGTATACGAGGCCGTCTGTACGATCCCGTCAATGAAGGTTCCGAAGCGCAAGGTCAGCGGCCTCTCCAAAGCTGCTGTCAAACAGCTGCTGGAAATGCCAGATCTTTCCACAAAGACAGGCAGGCGGGATCTTATGTTCATGATCTTCCTATACAGCACCGCTACAAGGCTGGATGAGGTTTTGTCGCTAAAAATGCAGGATCTGCACCTGGATTTGCGAAAGCCATATGTCAGCATTATAGGGAAAGGCCATAAACGCCGCACCCTGATTCGTACCTGTTTTATTCCCGAAATATCGGCACATCAGGAAAGATGACCCAGCCAGCAATAGACAAGATGCTGAAAAAGCACGCAAAAGTCTCACCGAAATGGAAAAACCCCGATGGCTCTTTGGTTGACTTTTGCGGGATAAAATGATATAAAAAATACAAACCTTTTAACGGTTTATATTCCCATAATTTCAGTGTTTGATAAAAAAGGTTTGGATAGGAAAGGAGTTTGTATGTGTAAAGAAATCCAAACATTTGGATTTCTTTACACATGACACAACCGCCTTTGTCAAGACAGCTCAAAGAATTGGAACGGGAACTTGGCAAGCAGCTTTTGATCCGTAATTGTTTCCCGCCAATTGCTTGCCTACAATGAATTGTGTGGTTGGCTCGGCAGACATTATGAAGTATTAGAAATCGTTTCGACGTATAATTGTATAACGCATGACTTATGGTCAAAGCTAATGTAGGATGTGCGTTATGTTTGGAGGGGATTATCCCACAATCATGAAAGCAGTCCCTTCGTATTTCGCCCATTTGAACCGAAAATTGAAGTTGGTCTGAGCATGGTTTGGAAAAATATCAGGTCTTTACAAAAGCTGCAAAATATTTTTTGGATCAGTTTTATCTGTACACACAAAACTGACCAAGTGTGTGCATGATTTAGAAAAGGAAACGGAGCAGGATGGTATGATTTATTGTGTGGAAGATGATAAGGCGATCCGGGATTTAATGATTTATACGTTACATGGTGCAGGGTTTGAAGCCAAGGGGTTTGCGGATGGAAAAGAATTTTTTGCGGCACTCAAAGACGGCATACCAGAGCTGGTACTATTGGACATCATGCTGCCAGGGGAAGATGGGATTGCCATTTTAAAACGCCTGCGAAGCCGTACCCAGACGGGGGAAATTGCAGTTATTATGGCTAGTGCCAAAGGGACAGAATATGATAAAGTCATTGGCCTTGATCTGGGGGCGGATGATTATTTAGCAAAGCCGTTTGGGATGATGGAAATGGTATCACGGGTCAAGGCGGTGCTGCGGCGGAGCAGGGGCAAAGAGGAACATAAAATTTTGCGGGTAGGGAGTTTAGAGTTGAATATCGGGGAACACACGATTTTTGTCAATGGGGAACGTACGAGCCTGACTCTCAAAGAATATGAACTGCTCTCGCTGTTTATGGACAGTCCTGGCAGGGTATTTACGCGTGACCAGCTTTTGGAACGGGTATGGGGGTTGGAATATGCGGGGGAAACGCGTACCGTGGACGTGCATATCGGGACACTGCGCTCGAAACTGGGGATCTGTGCGGACTATATTGAAACAGTACGAGGAGTGGGGTACCGCATGGAGGCTAAGCCATGACAAAACGTATTTTCTGGTCGATTTGGATTGTGGCATTGAGTGTTTTTGCGGCATCGACCGTGGTGTTCCTGTGCGTGTTGTACCATTACTTTTCCAACGTGCAGCGCAGCCAGTTAAGGATGCAGGCGGATTTGGCGGCACAAGGGGCGATCCAGCAAGGGCTGCGGTATTTTGATGGGCTGGAGGTACAGGATTACCGGATTACCTGGATTGATAGCGATGGTACGGTTTTGTATGACAGCAAGTCTGCTTCTGCGGGTCTGGAAAACCATCTGGAACGGGAAGAAATCAAGCAGGCATTTTCCACTGGGAGTGGCGAAAGCTCACGGTATTCGGATACGCTTCTGGAACGGTCGATCTATTACGCAACGCGTTTACCGGACGGTACGGTGCTGCGGCTTTCCATGGCGCACAGTACCCTGCTTACCCTCGTTCTCGGGATGCTCCAGCCTATTTGTATGATTGTGGTGGCAGCGCTAATTTTATCATTAATTTTGGCCTTCCGCCTTTCGAGGGCGATTGTAAGGCCGCTCAATGAATTAAATCTGGACAACCCTTTACACAATCATGGGTATGACGAGCTGGCTCCTTTCCTGCACCGCATCGCGGAACAACAACGTCAGATTTGTACACAGCAGGAGGAACTCCGGCAAAAACATAACGAGTTTGCGGCTGTTACCACTGGGATGACAGAAGGGATTGTGCTGCTAAATGGGAAAAAAATAATTTTAAGCATCAATCCGGCTGCCATGCGTTTTTTTGGAACCGGACATAGCTGTGTGGGGAAATATTTGTTGTCAGTCAACCGGAGCCTGGAACTACAGGAACTGCTTCAGGCTGCCGGGGACGGCACCCATACCGAACGGATTCTGGAGTGGGACAGCCGAATCTACCAGATGGATGCCAGCCCTCTTTTTTCCGATGGATTGGTTACAGGGATTGTGCTTTTGATTTTGGACGTGACGGAAAAAGAAAAAACCGAACAAATGCGCCGGGAATTTACGGCTAATGTATCCCACGAGCTGAAAACCCCGTTGCATACGATTTCAGGAAGTGCGGAACTTCTTGCAAACTGCATGGTAAAGCCGGAGGATATTCCAAGGTTTTCGAGGCAGATTTATACGCAGGCACAGCGCATGATTTGTCTGGTGGAAGATATCATCAAGCTGTCGCATTTGGACGAAGGCGCGGGGGACATGGTGTGGGAGAAACTGGACCTGTACGCCCTTGCAGGACAAACGCTGCAAACCCTGTTTGCAAAAGCACAGGCTGCTGGTATCCAAATCGAGCTTTGTGGCGAAACGGCTATGGTTTATGGAATAAAACAGTTAGTAGAGGGGATTATTTTCAATCTTTGTGACAATGCTATCAAATATAACCGTCCCAACGGATCGGTTTGGATAAACGTCAGGCAGGAAGGGGAAACGGCAGTGCTTACGGTGAGGGATACCGGAATTGGGATTCCCAAAGAACATCACGAGCGTATTTTTGAACGCTTTTACCGGGTAGATAAAAGCCATTCAAAAGAAATTGGCGGCACCGGGCTGGGACTGTCGATTGTGAAGCATGCAGCCAAGCTCCATGACGCAGCGGTTTGCATAGAAAGCGAAGCCGGACAGGGTACGACCGTTACGGTTTCTTTCCCCCTCTCGTCCTGAACGACTTTACAAGTATTTTACAAGAAACAGATAATGGATTTGATGTATGTTTGCTACAATAATTCCATAGAAAAAATCAAGCGGAAAGGACAGGATTTCTATGGATCTTTTTGATGGACTGACGCTCGTGGGCGGCCTGTGCCTCTTTCTGTTCGGGATGAATCTCATGGGACAGGCACTGGAGCGGCGGGCTGGCGGGAAGCTGCGTACCCTTTTGGGCAGGCTCACCACGAACAAAGCAGCCGGGTTGCTGACTGGCCTTGGGATTACCGCTGTCATCCAAAGCTCCTCGGCAACGACAGTAATGGTCGTCGGCTTTGTCAACTCTGGTTTGATGAGGCTGCGGCAGGCCATCCATGTGATTATGGGGGCCAACATCGGTACGACGGTGACAGCCTGGATTTTGAGCCTTGCTGGAATCGACAGTAAAAATATTTTTGTACAGCTGTTAAAACCGTCGTCCTTTACACCCGTGTTAGCGCTGATCGGGATTATTTTATATATGTTTTGTAAGGATACCCGCAAAAAAGATACCGGTATGATCCTTTTGGGCTTTGCCACGCTCATGTTTGGGATGGATACGATGTCTGGGGCCGTTTCGGGACTCAAGGATGTCCCGGCGTTTCAGAACCTGTTTGTCGTGTTCCAGAACCCCATTCTGGGGGTAATCGCTGGCATGGTGCTGACCGCTGTCATCCAATCGAGTTCGGCATCTGTGGGGATTTTACAGACCTTGGCTGTCACGGGGCAAATTTCGTATGGCGCGGCAGTGCCGATTATTATGGGGCAAAATATTGGGACCTGCATCACCGCGATGATTTCCTCTGTGGGTGCGACCAAAAACGGCAAACGTGCTGCAATGGTGCATCTGTTATTTAACGTGCTTGGGACAGGGGTGTGGCTGACGGTCTTTTGGCTGATCGAAATTATTTTCCAACCTGTGTTCCTCGCCGGTCCGGCATCCGCGTTTGGGATCGCAGTTGCCCATTCCATTTTTAATGTGCTGTGTACGATTTTGATGGTGCCGCTTTCGGGATTTCTGGAACGCCTGGTTACCCGCATGATCCCCGACGCCAAACAGCCCGAAGAACACTCGGAACTCGATGAACGCCTGCTGACAACCCCGCCCATTGCTTTACAGAGATGCCAGGAAGTGGCAGCGGACATGGCAAACCTTTCGGTGCAGGCGCTCAAAGAGGGACTTGAATGTATGCGCGGACATACTCAGGAATTGTCGGTGTCGATCCGAAAAAAAGAGGAGAAAACCGACCAGTATGAGGACATGCTGGGGACCTATCTAGTGAAGCTGAGCGCAAGGCAGATCAGCGAAAATGACAGCGCAGAAGCCGCCAAGCTGCTGAAAATTATTGGGGATGTGGAACGGATTTCAGACCATGCAGTCAGCCTGCTGGAATGTGCCGAGGAAATGCAGGGGAAGGGGCTGTCCTTCAGTGATGCGGCGGCACGGGAGCTGGAGTTGATTTCCGCAGCAGTCAGCGAGATTTTGGATCTTTCTCTGGATGCCTTTTTAACCGGAAATCTTGAGAGCGCCTACTTGGTGGAGCCTCTCGCACAAGTGATCGAACAGCTTAAGGAACAAATGCGTATGCGCCATATCCTGCGTTTGCAGCAGGGGCTTTGTTCGATTGACGCTGGGTTTATCTGGTCAGATTTGCTCACTGCCCTTGAGCGGACCTGCGCGCACTGTTCGAATCTTGCCGCATGTCTGATTGATATGACCCACCACCATTTGAACCTGCATGAATCCCTGCGGGATTTGCGTAGCCACAGCCCGGAATTTGTACGGCAGTTCCAAGCGTATGCAAAAAAATATCCGTTGTTCCATGAGAGTTCGTCCCTGTGAACTTTCTGTAACCAGACGGAAAACCAGTCCTAAAGACACATGGGAGGACTGGTTTTTTTGTGTTTCAGGGCGTTTCTTTTTTTGTGCAGGTGTGCTATACTAAACGCAGAGTCAAGGGGGATGGAGGTTTTGCAATGAAAAATGAAATCAAAGAGATTTTAGAGGCTGTCCAGAAAGGCAGTATGTCGGTGCAGGATGCTTTGCTGAAAATCAAGGCAAAACCCTTTGCGGATATTGGTTACGCCAAGGTGGATTTGCACCGGAAAGTCCGGCAGGGGACAGCAGAGGTGATTTATGGCGCGGGCAAAACACCAGAACAGATCATTGGAATTTTGGATGTGATGAAACAACACGGGCAAACTACGGTTTTGATTACCCGTATGGCAGAGGAAATCTCTGCGGCTTTGAGCGCGGTTTATGAACTGGAGTATCACAAAGAGGCAAAGGTTGGTATTGTGGGGAAGATCCCGGTACCGGATGGAATTGGGGATGTTCTTATCGTGACCGGCGGCACCAGTGATATTCCGGTGGCGGAGGAGGCTGCTTTGACGGCTCAGGTTTTGGGGAGCCAAGTCGTGCGCCTGTACGATGTCGGCGTGGCTGGGCTGCACAGGACCCTTGCACATCTGGACGAAATCATGCGTGCGAGCGTGGTGATTGCCATTGCTGGGATGGAAGGCGCATTGGCGAGTGTGGTCGGTGGGCTGACGGATTGCCCCGTGATTGCTGTTCCAACCAGTGTGGGTTATGGTGCGTCTTTTCATGGACTGGCTGCACTTCTCTCTATGCTCAATTCTTGTGCGAGCGGCGTTTCGGTGGTGAACATTGATAATGGGTTTGGCGCAGGGTATCTTGCCAACCGGATCAATCATATGGAGGTGAAACAGTGAAAACCCTGTATTTGGACTGCGGTATGGGGGCGGCCGGGGATATGCTGGCCGCTGCTTTGTTGGAGCTTTTGCCTGACCCAGACGACTTTCTGGAATATCTGAATCAGTTGGGGATTCCTGCGGTACAGTTCCGAAAAGAAAAAGCGGTGAAATGCGGGATTTGCGGGACCCATTTTTCTGTGCTGATCCATGGGGAGGAGGAACAGCCGGGAGCGTTTTTTTTTGCACAGCATTCCCACAGAAATTTGCAGGA
>CATJNB010000032.1 GCA_949741605.1 uncultured Eubacteriales bacterium
AGAAACCAAAGCCTTACCAGTAGCGTTGCCTTCGTATTTGACAAAGTTGTTGATGAACCGTGTAGCCAGATCTTTTGCTTTCGTCTCCCACTCGGAAACATTGGTATAGGTATCGCGAGGATCCAGAATCTTGGAATCCACGCCAGGAAGTTCCGTTGGAACCTCAAAGTTGAAGTATGGAATTTTCTTTGTTGGCGCATTCAGGATATCGCCGCTCAGGATCGCGTCAATGATGCCGCGGGTATCCTTGATGGAGATACGCTTGCCAGTGCCGTTCCAGCCGGTGTTGACCAAATAAGCCTTAGCGCCGTTTTGTTTCATTCTCTCCACGAGCTGCTCGCCGTACTTAGTCGGGTGGAGTTCCAAAAATGCCTGCCCAAAGCAAGCCGAGAAGGTTGGAGTCGGTTCGACGATGCCGCGCTCTGTGCCAGCAAGTTTGGAAGTGAAGCCAGACAGGAAATAGTACTGGGTCTGCTCGGGGGTCAGGATGGATACGGGAGGCAGTACGCCAAAAGCATCTGCGGATAGGAAGATGACGTTCTTCGCAGCTGGAGCTGTGGAAATGGGGCGTACAATATTCTCAATATGACTGATCGGATAAGAAACACGAGTATTCTCGGTTACACTCTTGTCCGCAAAATCAATCTTTCCATTCTCGTCCAGCGTGACATTCTCCAACAAGGCGTTGCGCCGGATGGCATTGTAGATATCAGGTTCCGAATCCTTATCCAAATTGATAACCTTTGCGTAGCAGCCGCCTTCAAAGTTAAATACGCCGTTATCATCCCAGCCATGCTCGTCATCGCCGATCAAAAGACGTTTTGGATCGGTAGAAAGCGTGGTCTTGCCTGTGCCGGAAAGACCAAAGAAAATCGCTGTGTTCTCGCCATTCATATCTGTGTTTGCGGAGCAGTGCATCGAAGCGATGCCTTTGAGCGGCAGATAGTAGTTCATCATGGAGAACAAGCCCTTCTTCATCTCACCGCCGTACCAAGTATTGAGGATGACCTGTTCGCGGCTTGTGAGGTTGAAAACGACAGCTGTCTCGGAATGTAAACCCAGTTCCTTGTAATTTTCCACCTTCGCTTTGGAGGCATTGTAGACGATGAAATCCGGTTGGAAGGTTTCGAGTTCCTCCGCAGTAGGCTGGATGAACATATTCTTCACAAAATGAGCCTGCCATGCAACCTCAACAATAAAGCGGATTGCCATACGTGTGTCCTTATTTGCACCGCAGAACGCATCGACTACAAAGAGCTTCTTATTGGAAAGTTCCTCGATAGCCAGTTTCTTGACAGCATCCCATGTTTCCTGTGTAGCCGGATGGTTATCATTGGGGTATTCCTCGGTCGTCCACCATACCGTATCCTTAGAATTTTCATCGACTACGATAAATTTATCCTTGGGAGAACGCCCTGTGTAGATACCGGTCATGACGTTTACCGCGCCAAGCTCACTTTCCTGTCCTTTTTCGAAGCCAACCAGATCTGGTTTTGTTTCTTCTTCAAACAGCACTTCAAAAGAAGGATTGTGGATAACCTCTGTGGTTCCGGTAATACCGTATTGGGTTAGATGGATCTCTGCCATTTTGCATAAACCTCTTTTCTATAATATTTGCCCGC
>CATJNB010000033.1 GCA_949741605.1 uncultured Eubacteriales bacterium
GTACGCTTCTTTTTTTGTCGAAAATGCTGGCTTTTTTCGCAAAAATCAGGTACAATAAGGGGAAAGGCTCCCTGACAACATGAAAAAAGACCGGGCCTGTCTGAAAACCGTACAGCCCAGTCTTTTTTCAATTAGCTTGAAGGGTGTTATATTGAGGAGGGTAGAACTTGTATTGCCAAAAGATGGTGCGGCTCCATCTGTGGAATACAAGTTTATTATAACGGCTGTGCGTACGGCAGTTGTAAATAGAGTATGAATATTCTTTAAAACATTTGAAACGGTTGTCCGCAATATTGTCTAAATTTGGCGAACCATGCAAAAACTTGTTGGACCGGGTGGTCTGCTGCTTGTATCATCGCGGAAGGTATGGTATGATACAAAGAGATTGTCCCATATTTGTTGTGGAAATGAAGGAGTCAGTGGTCATGAAGCAGTTAACCAAAAGCCAGAAAAAAATCTATGAGTTCCTTCAGGAACGCATGAGCTATGGCGTGCCGCCGTCGGTACGCGAGATTTGCTCTGCGACGGGCCTGCGTTCGACATCCACCGTCCACGCCCACCTCAAAACGCTGGAAAACGCCGGCTACATCACAAGGGAAGCCGGGCTGAACCGCGCCATCCGTCTGGAAGGCCAAAAGCCCATTGCACAAGTGCCAATCATGGGCAAGGTGACTGCCGGTATCCCGATCCTTGCTGTGGAGGAAATCAGCGGGTATCTGCCCTTTTCCACCACGCACCATTCCGGCAAAGAGCTGTTTGCCCTGGAAGTGAGCGGCGAGAGCATGAAAGACGCGGGAATCCTTAGCGGGGACTATGTGGTGGCGGAAAAGACCCCTACGGTAGAGGACGGGGAAATTGCGGTTGCCCTGCTGGAAGATGAAGCCACGGTAAAACGTATTTTCCGCGAGCCAGACGGCATCCGCCTGCAACCCGAAAACCCCGATTTTGACCCTATTTTTACGCAGGAAGTTTCTATTTTAGGCCGTGTGATTGCCGTTATCCGCTATTATTGAAAGGAGTTTTTTCATTATGATCGGTATTATTGGTGCCATGGACATGGAAGTGGATGGCCTGAAAGAAAAGATGTCTTCGGTCACCGTCGAATCCATTGGCGGCTCTGCCTTTTATCAGGGCGTCCTGTGCGGGGTTCCCTGTGTGGTTGCGCGCTGCGGGGAGGGCAAAGTCAATGCCGCCATGTGCGCGCAGACCATGGCGCTCCAGTTCCAGACCTCGATCCTGATTAATATTGGCGTGGCAGGCGGGATCGGCAAGGGCGTGTGTGTGGGGGACCTTGTCATCTCCAACGGCCTGGTACAGCACGATTTCGACCTTTCCGACCTCGGATATCAAAAAGGCTTGATCACCAATTTGGAAAAAGCGGTGATCCCCGCTACCCCGATGCTCACCTCGCTGACCGCCCATGTAGCGCGCGAAGTGTACGACGGCAACGTGCATATCGGGATCATTGCTACTGGCGACCAGTTCATTGCCTCCCGCGACAAGCTGCTTGATATCCATTCCACCTTCCACGCCATGGCGTGTGAGATGGAAGGCGCCGCCATTGCACAGGTCTGCCTGCTCAACCAGATTGATTTTGTCGTGATCCGCGCCATCTCCGACAATGCGGACGAAAAAGCAGACGTTTCCTTTGAACAGTTTGCCCCCATGGCGGCGCAAAAATCCATTGACCTGATGCTCAAACTGATCCCTGCCATCAATACGCAACGGGGGATTTCGCTCTGATCTGTGAATTTAATGTAAAATTTTTATCGGATCGCGCAATTTTTTCATACTTTATGCTATAATAAAAAAACTTATAAACCTCGATAACCGTAGTGCCCCACGCAGCTGCGAACACAGCAGAAGCTGGCACTTTTTTCCCCATGCCCCAAAAAAGCAGCGGTTTTCAAATATTCCATGTATTTGCGCTGAAAAACATGGAATTTTAATTTCATTGCAAAGAAGGGTTCTGTCTATACGATCTTAGAAAGGAAGATTTCTCCGATGCCATTTCAACAACCATCCTACTCCGAAATTACCCCTGCCATTTTGTCCCTGTCCGAACTGTGTAAAACAAACGGCGGCATTGACCCCACCCTGTATGGGAAATATGAGGTCAAGCGCGGCCTGCGTGACCCCAACGGAAAAGGGGTCCTGACCGGCCTGACCCAGATTTCCGAAATCTCGTCTTATGATGCAAAAACCGGCCAGCCCTGTGATGGTTCGCTGTATTACCGCGGCATCAATATCAAAGACCTCGTCAACGGCTTCATGAAGGATGACCGCTTCGGGTTTGAGGAAACGGTATATTTGCTGCTGTTTGGCGATTTGCCCAACCCCTCCCAGCTGGAGGATTTCAGCCGTGTGCTGGCGTCTTACCGCCGTCTGCCCCCGAGCTTTGTGCGCGACGTCATCATGAAAGCCCCCAGCACCGATATGATGAATGCCCTTGCCAGAAGTGTGCTGACGCTGTATTCCTACGATGAGTTCCCAAACGATACTTCCTTGCCCCATGTGCTGCGGCAGTCGCTGCAACTGATTGCGAAATTCCCGCTGCTTTCTGTATACAGCTATTTGTCGTACCAGCACTACTACCGGGACAACAGCCTTTATATCCATCCGCCTAAGTCCGACCTCTCGACCGCCGAAAACCTCTTGCATATGCTGCGCCCGGATTCCAAATATTCGCATCTGGAAGCAAAAATGCTGGATTTGGCGCTGGTGCTTCATGCGGAACACGGCGGCGGTAACAACTCGACCTTTACCACCCATGTGGTTTCCTCGTCCGGCACAGATACCTACTCCACCATTGCCGCAGCGCTCGGCTCGCTCAAAGGCCCCAAACATGGCGGTGCAAATATCAAGGTGGTGCAGATGTTTGACGATCTCAAACAAAACGTCACCGACTGGGAGGATGAGGAGGAAATTACCGATTATCTGCGTGCCCTGCTGCACAAGGAGGCATTTGACAAGGCCGGCCTGATCTATGGCATGGGCCATGCGGTTTACTCGCTCTCCGACCCCCGTGCCCAAGTGTTGGGCGCCTGCGTACAGAGCCTTTCTACGGAAAAAGGCAGGCAGAAAGAATTTGCACTGTATTCGATTGTGGAGCGTCTGGCCCCGCAGATTATTGCCCATGAACGTAAAATTTACAAAGGGGTCAGTGCGAATGTGGACTTTTACAGCGGCTTTATTTACAGTATGCTCGATCTGCCGCAGGAGCTGTATACCCCGCTGTTTGCCATTGCCAGAATCGCTGGTTGGAGCGCCCACCGGATGGAGGAGCTGATGAATGCCAGCAAAATTATCCGTCCGGCTTACATGGCTGTGGCAGACCACCGCGATTATATTTCCCTCAATGACCGCTGACCCGTCTTAAGACAAGAAAAAAGCACTCAGGAACCATTTTCCTGAGTGCTTTTTCTTTCGTGTAATTACCAGCCCCGTTCTGCCAGACGGTACTGCGGCGGGATTTCGTCGATGGAAAGCCCCTTCATGGCCTCCCCGATCCCCTCGCTGACTTCCGCTAAAATCATGGGGTCATTATAGTGTGCTGTGGCTTTGACAATGGCACGTGCCATGACTTTCGGGTTCGAGGACTTGAAGATCCCGGAGCCGACAAATACCCCTTCGCTGCCCAGCTGCATCATCAGGGCGGCGTCGGCCGGGGTGGCGATGCCGCCGGCTGCGAAATTCACAACCGGGAGCTTGCCATGTTCGGCTACATAACGCACCAGTTCAAACGGCGCACCGTTTTCTTTGGCAAAGGTCATGAGTTCCGCGGGGTCCATGGCTTTGAGCTGATGGATCGCGGTCTGCATGGTACGCATATGGCGCACTGCTTCGACCACGTTGCCGGTGCCGGCTTCGCCTTTGGTACGGATCATGGATGCGCCTTCGCCAATCCGGCGCAGCGCTTCGCCGATGTTGCGCGCACCGCACACAAACGGTACTTGAAAGTCGCGCTTATTGAGATGGTACAGGTCATCGGCCGGGGTCAGCACTTCGCTCTCATCAATGTAGTCGACGCCCAAAGCTTCGAGGATCTGGGCTTCGACAATGTGCCCGATACGTGCCTTGGCCATAACCGGAATGCTCACAGCCGCTTTGATGCCTTTAATCATTTTGGGGTCGCTCATACGAGCCACGCCGCCCTGCTTGCGGATATCCGATGGAACCCGCTCGAGCGCCATAACCGCTACCGCACCAGCTTCCTGTGCGATTTCGGCCTCCTCTGGCGTGGTGACGTCCATGATCACGCCGCCTTTTAATGTTTCTGCTAAATTCTTGTTGAAACTGTATTGTTCCTGATTCATGGGGATGGCCTCCTGTTTTTTCACGGATGTTACTTTGCAATCCGTTTTTAATGTGCTATTATTATAGTCAAAAACTGATGCCAATTAAACAGTCAGATGACATCTTTTTTATGGTATCACATGGCAAAGGAGGTTTTCACGTGGCCACCCTCACCCCCCATCTGGACCGTCAGAGCACAGCCCCGCTTTATTATCAGCTATATGGGTTTATTGTGCGGGAAATCCGGCAGGGGCGTCTTGCCGAAGGCGAAAAAATGCCCTCCAAGCGCGCCCTGTCCGACCATCTCAAAATCAGCCAGAATACCATAGATACCGCTTACCAAATGCTGGTGACAGAAGGGTATCTGCGCGCAGTACCCAAAAGCGGGTTTTATGTCTGCCGGGTAGAACCGCCGTCTTTTTCTGCCCCGGCCCCGCCGCCGCCCCAGCCAGAACCATCCCCCATGCCCTGCTTTGCGTTTGATTTCTCCACCAACACCACAGCCCCCGATGCCTTTCCTTATGTCACATGGGCGCGGATTACCAAAGAAATTATGTACCATCAGCGCGAGCTGCTGTTGCAAGGCCATGGGCAGGGCGACCTGTGCCTGCGGGAAAGCATCGCCAAATATCTGCATGAGTTCCGCGGGGTGAGCTGTTCGCCTGCCCAATTGGTGGTGGGTGCAGGGATGGAATATTTGCTGACATTAATTTGCCAGCTGTTGGGGGACAAGGCGGTATTTGCCATGGAAAACCCCGGATATCCCAAAGCCTGCCAGACCATCCGCAACTGCGGGCGTGACGTATGCTTTGTGGATGTGGAAGAATACGGCGTTTCCCTGTCACAGCTGCGGCAGGGAAACGCCAATGTCGCGTATATTACCCCTTCGCACCAGTTCCCTACGGGTGTCGTCATGCCGATTGGCCGGCGTTCCGAGCTGCTGCAATGGAGCGAACAGTCCCCGGACCGTTTCGTGATTGAGGACGATTACGACAGTGAATTTAAGTTTTCCGCACGCCCGGTCCCCGCCTTGCAGGGCCTGCTCCCGTCCGGACGTGTCCTGTATATTGGCACGTTTTCGCGCAGCATCGCCCCGTCGGTGCGGATTGCATATCTCGTCCTGCCGCCCTGCCTGCTGCCGCGGTACCAAGCGTTATTTGGCAATTATTCCTCCACCGTTTCCCGGTTTGAACAGCATACCCTGCACCGGTTCCTGTCCGGCGGGCATCTCGAACGCCACCTCAACCGGATGAAAAACAGCTATCGGAAATCCCGCGAAGCCCTGCTCGCTGCGTGGAAAAACAGCCCCCTTGCCCCCTGCGTCCGGATGCTGGGCACCAATGCCGGTCTGCATGGCCTGCTGCAAACCCATGGCCTTGGGGAAGAAGCCGAGCTGATCGCCAAAGCCAACGCTGCGGGGGTGCTTCTCAAAGGGTTGTCGGAATACTGTTTTGCGCCGCCGGCACCCCTTTGGCAGTCCCCAACCCTGCTGTTTGGCTATGCGCGCCTGTCCCCCGAGCAAATCCAAACCGCTGTGCAGCGTCTTGCCAAGGCATGGGAGCCGCGCTGAATGGCTGAGGGAGAATGGATGTTTGTTCTGATTTTTGTGCGTTTTCACAAAACGAAGTGTGAATATTTTGTAAAAAATTTTCTAATTCTCAAAGAAATTTTAGGAATTTATGCTTTGCTAGTTGAAATATCCGCAAATTTTGTGTAGAATAAATGGTACAGTATGATGGTTTCCGTCAGCATTTTAAACAAACTGTATTCTCTTTTCTCATACATCTTTACTATCCTGTTACCGGATTTTATGAACCATTTTTTACTAAATCTATTTTTACAAAGTGAGGGAGAAAGTTATGTCCAACCGACTTTTTCAAGGCGTGATCCACCAGATGCGTGACGCCATCGACCGTACCATCGGCGTCATGGATGAAACCTCTGTGATCATTGCCTGCAGTGAATTGGGCCGTATCGGCGAAGTCAATGAAAGTGTCACTTCCGATACTATGGCCTCCACCGGTACCTTCACACTCAACGGCTATACCTATAAATCGTTCGGCAACCATCCCAAACCCGAATATGCGGTTTTTGTTTCCGGCAACGATGCCGAAGCCGTCAAATATGCAAACCTGCTGGCAGTTTCGCTCAACAGCATCAAGCAATACTACGATGAAAAATATGACCGCAGCAATTTTATTAAAAATGTCATCCTTGACAACATCCTCCCCGGCGACATCTATCTCAAAGCCCGCGAGCTGCGTTTTAATTCGGATGTCAGCCGTGTGTGCATGCTCATCAAAATTACCAATAAGTCCGACGTTTCTGCATATGACGTTGTGCAGAACCTGTTCCCGGATAAGAATAAAGATTTCATCATCAATATTAATGAGACGGATATTGCACTGGTCAAAGAGATCCGCAACGACATTGAAACCAAAGACCTCGACAAATTGGCAAGCTCGATTGTCGATACGCTGTCCAGCGAATTCTATACCCATTGCATGATCGGCATTGGCACGATTGTCACCGGGATCAAGGATCTGGCACGCTCCTTTAAAGAGGCGCAGGTGGCCATGGAGGTCGGCAAGGTGTTCGATACCGAGAAAACCATTGTCAGCTACGATAACCTCGGCATTGCCCGCCTGATCTACCAGCTGCCAACGACGCTGTGCGATATGTTCTTAAAAGAAGTATTCAAGCGCGGCTCCATTGAGTCTTTGGACCACGAAACGCTCTTTACTATCCAACGTTTCTTTGAGAATAATTTGAATGTTTCGGAAACCTCGCGCAAGCTGTTTGTCCACCGCAATACACTGGTTTACCGTTTGGAGAAAATCAAGAAAATTACCGGGCTGGACCTGCGGGAATTTGAAGATGCGATTGTCTTTAAAGTGGCGCTGATGGTCAAAAAATACCTCTCCTCGAATCCCGTGAAATTCTAGTTTTTTCCATCGCTTTCCCTCTCTGCTACAAATTATTACAAAAAATTAATGGTTCATTCTTTAAAAGAATTATATTCATGCTCCCCATTGGTATCATGATTTTAGATACCATGGGGTTTTTGTGTGTTTGGTGCTGCGGTGTGCGGCACTGGCCGGATCGGGCAACGGGAACAGGGAAAGGCCCGCGCAGCACACAGGGTTTTCCGATTTCTGCAAGAGAGACGGCGTGGGCATATGGCCTGCCGTCCGTTAGGAGGATTATTTTGATTGAATTTCGAAATGTTTCTAAGACGTATTCCAATGGTACGGTGGCTCTTAGGAATGTTAATCTGGAC
>CATJNB010000034.1 GCA_949741605.1 uncultured Eubacteriales bacterium
ATAACAAAATGATAAATTGATAAATTGAAAACTTCATATTTTATCAAATTTGTTCCAAATAGTAGACCTTTGGTCACAAGGTGTGGTATAATAAAAAAATAAATTTATCGACTGAATTGTATTTAGTTTATCTGTGTTTTTCCTTTATATAAAATAAATTTTATATAATATTCCAATAGTGATTTTTGTGACCAAAGGTCTACTATTTGGAACAAATTTGATAAAATATGAAATTTTCAATTTATCAATTTATCATTTTGTTATAGCAGAGTGTAGGTGTTTTGCAATACTTAACATCCTGATCCTACCATAGCTTTTCGTGAATCAGAAAATTAAGAGGGATTTGATTTCTACACAGGCAACGGCACCGCATCAACCGGAGATGGCTGGAAACCACAGATACAAACTTTGGACTCTTGGGAAGAAAAAATGGAAAAGGGACGGTTATTTTTATAAGAAAAATTGTATGATAAAATTTACTCAGTTTTGACTTGCTATTTTCGACATATTGTGATATGATACCTTATATCAAGCGGGAGAATTCATAAAAAAATAATCTGAAAGGAGTTAAATGTTAAATAAATTTACCAAAATAATTCTCTTGCATTCCCAGTATAGCAGTATACATGATAGACTAACAAAAAAGAAGTAAAGGCGGAATATCACGATGATAAAGAATAAAAAATTATCCAAGGCATTGGTTGGACTGACACCAAGTAAAACGGAATCGAAACTGCCTGCCCAGTCCACGCATTCGAAGAGTTCATGTATCACACGGCGGGGATGTGCACAGCGGAGCAGACCTAAAAATCTCGGGGTGAAATAACCGTCCAAGACAAGATCTGCCTGCCATCAAGTGTCCCCCAGACGCTTGCAACTTGTTTTAAAAAAGAAATCTCCTCTTTTTCCGTATTCATGAGATTCCGGCAGGAAAGAGGAGGTTTTTTGGGGTCAAACTAGCATACAGAAGAGAATTGCGGTAAGGATCGGTGGCGTACTGTGTACCTTGGTCACTGTGAAAGGTTAGGCTTGGGTACAGGAATAGCAGTACTTGTTTTCTATGGTTTTGAGAGTATGATTACGGATTTTTTAACACGTGCATGACCACTCTTTCTCCACTGGTTACTTGTGCAGGGTACCGATCTCTATTTTCAGTTTCTGATGACATTTTTTACCACCTCACGTTTTAGTGTGCTAAGCGTCATCAGTCAGGATTACGTGCGTATGGCTAAGCTTCGTGGCATCCCTAAACGCGGGATCGATCTTTTTTACATCATGCGTAATACCTTGATTCCGGTTTTTACGGTTGTCAGGTTGGATGTCGGGATGTTGTTGAGCGGCTCGGTGCTGATTGAAACGGTATTTGTATATCCAGAGCTTGGTACCTTGATGCACGATGCAGTATCGGCACGTGATTACCCGTTGATTCAATATACGTTCCTGCTGTCTTCCGTACTGACAATTGCCGCCCTGTTTCTGGCAGATGTATTGTACCAAAAGATCGACCCAGTTATGGAGGTGGCGCATGAGCAGTAAGATCATTGGGCGCATTGGGATGGTGGGCTTTATGATTCTGATAGCGGTTTTTGCACCGCTGATTGCCCCCTACGATCCTTTCGCCATGGTGATGAAGATTACCACCTTGCGGTCATTATTTTAGCAGCGTTTACCCGTTCCAGTGTGTGGACAACCGCCGTTATTTTAGGTGTCATGTCGTGTCCTTGGCTGGCACGTGTCATCCGTTCGCGAACGATGCCGATTAAAACCAAAGATTATATTTTAACGATCCGCGCCATGGGGGCAAGCGGTTTTTATATCCTTACCCGACATGTCCTGCGGGAGCTGCTCCCATTTTTGATGTACCGGGTCAGTGACCGGATTAAGTCTGGAATTTTATCCGAATCCTTCCTGAGTTTTTTAGGGTTGGGAGATCCAGTCAGCAAAAGCTGGGGTTCTATCATTTACTACGCGCAATCCAAAACCCCCAAGAACGTCTCACGCAACATCTTCTGATGATCAGTACGGATGTGCTTGCTTACTGGGAAGAACATTATGATATTTAGGAACATTTCTCTTATGTAAGAGTAACGGGATGAGAGTTGCACGTTATGGATAAGAGATAAACATCTGCATGCAGAGTTCATTTTCTGTTCATGAGCGCACAGGAATTTGTTTTTTAGTGGGTTCATATACTTAGCAGGAAATGAGGTGATGATATTTGGACGGCATCCAGAAACAAATTATTTGTGTGTTATTAG
>CATJNB010000035.1 GCA_949741605.1 uncultured Eubacteriales bacterium
GGCGTGGAATTTACCCGTATTTTCCTTGCGACCCCGTTTGACGGCGGCCGCCACCAGCGTCGGATTGACCAGATTGCGGCTATTGAGCGCGGCGAACTCTAAGAGAAAAGAAAACCAGATGGTTCCGCATAACCATCTGGTTTTTTGTTGGTATTGTTAGTCTGTAACCATCATCCTGCGGCTTTCTTCCAAGCCACATCCCAGCGGTTGGGAAAACGACAAGGTAAAGAGATCTGTGGCACGGGCTTCTAAAGCAAAGATATCCTTGGCGCGTTTGCTCTGGGATTTCAGCTGGGAATATTTGGTGACAATAGGCAGACGGGAAGTTTGTTTGGCATGATGCAGGATTTCCATTCCCCTACGATTCATGCCAAGGACCCGCAGGTAGGGGGGCGGCTCGGCTGTATGGTCCGCACGCAGTCCCAGAAAGGCGGAAAGCACCATACGGCGGATGCGGGCGTGCGGATAGCGTTTGGCTTTCACAGTCTGGTATAATTCGCCGAGCGTTACCGCCTGCCGTATCCCGTGCCATAAACGCTTCTCCAGCCCTTCACTGACATCTGGCAGCTGCAAGAGGGTTTCGGGATGCAGGGTACGCAGGCTCGCCAGTATGGCGGTTTCCAGACGTTCCATGGAAGCGATATGTCCGGCTTTGGCTTCGTGGAGGAGCAGGTCAAACGCAGGGCGCGGCAAATAGGCGGACAGGTCAGCCTGTGGATGTTTTATGAGCTGGGAACGTAAAAAGCTTGCCGATGCAGATTCCCCTTTCGGGATGGCGTCATGATGCCCGGTACCGGTGCGCTGGAATGTCTGGGGTTCGATCGGCGAACCAAGCTGTTGCAAGGCTTTGCAGTATTCGATGCCCAGAATGTTATTGGGCTGTTCCAGAAGGGCGGCGGTTGGTGTCCCGCAGAGCGTTTGGGCAGCTGCCTGACGCGCACATGCAAATGATTTTCCGGTGGATATTTCCACGCTCAGAGCGGCTTGAAAAGCTTGGGAGCGAAGCAGGCGGGCAAGGCTTTGAAATTCCTGAATCCTTGCGTGTTCGCTTCCAAATACTAGCTGGTCGACACACCCAAGCTGTTCCAGCAGATACACACCGCCATAGGCAAAGGTTTCCGCACGTGCCGCCGCCCATGGTACTGGCAATTCGATCACCAGGTCAGCGCCACATGCCAGCGCCATACGTGCCCGCACGCCTTTTTCCAGACAGGCCGTTTCCCCACGCTGTACAAAATTTCCGCTCATCACGGCGATAATATGGGTAGCCCCTTGCTGGCGGGTTTGCTCGATTAGGGTGCGGTGCCCGTTATGAAAGGGATTATATTCACAAATAATCCCAGAAATCCTTGCTTTTTTGTACATTTCTTTCCAGAACTCCTTGAAAATCTTTCTGATTTATACTATGATATACGATAGCAAGATGGTTTGTCAAAATATTTTATGGAAAAGTGATGATGAATCTGATTGGAACCCAGTCTAGGAGGAATGTAACATGAAAATTTTAGTTATCAATGCAGGCAGCTCGTCACTGAAATATCAGCTGATTGATATGAATGATGAGTCCGTTATGGCCAAGGGGAATTGCGAACGCATCGGTTTACAGGGCGGTATCTTTTCCTATAAGAACCACGATGGCAAGGAAAAAAATCAGGACGTGGAGATGAAAAACCATACCGAAGCGTTCCTGAAAGTCAAGGATGCGCTTCTGGACTCTGAGGTCGGTGTGATCCAGGATCTTAGCGAGGTTTCCGCCATTGGGCACCGGGTGGTACAGGGCGGCGCCCAATTTACCGAATCCGTATTGATTAACGAGGAAGTCATGGCTGGCATTGAGGCACAAATCCCTCTGGCACCCCTGCATAACCCTGCCCATATTGAGGGCATCCGCGCGTGTCAGGATGTATTTGGCAAAGAAGTACCAGAAGTTGCGGTATTTGATACGGCATTCCATGCCACTATGCCGCCGAAAGCTTATATGTACCCAATCCCGTACGAATATTATGAAAAATATGATATCCGCCGCTACGGGTTCCACGGCACCTCCCACCGTTATGTCAGCGCACGTTGTGCGGAACGGATGGGCAAACCCATAGAGGAACTCAAAATTATCACCTGCCACCTTGGGAACGGCTCGTCGATTACAGCGGTCAAAAATGGTCAGGTGGTGGATACCTCGATGGGCCTGACCCCGCTGGACGGCTTTATGATGGGGACCCGCTGTGGCTCCCTTGACCCCTCCATTGTTACTTTCCTTCAGGAAAAAGAAAACCTATCCCCCAAGGAAATCGATGCGATTTTAAATAAAAAATCCGGCCTTCTGGGTATTTCTGGTATTTCCAGCGATGACCGCGATGTTACCAAAGCAGAACTGGAAGGCAATCCCAGAGCGGCGCTTGCCCATGATATCCTGATTTACCAGATCACAAAATATATTGGGTCCTATATGGCTGCGATGAACGGCTGCGACGCGATTGTCTTTACCGCTGGATTAGGGGAAAACCATGTCAGCCACCGCCAGAAAATTTGTGATGGGCTGAGTTTCTTTGGCGTTGCGGCAGACGCTGCCAAAAATGAGGAAATGATCCGTGGCAAAGGCGGCGAGATCAGCACATCGGATTCCAAAATCAAGGTGTTTGTCATCCCGACCAATGAGGAACTGGTCATCGCACGGGACAGCAAACGCATTTTGGAAAGCCAGAAATAAGCGCAGGTATTAAATATGGATTGTGTATTTTGTAAAATTGTGAGCGGGGAAATCCCCGCCAAAAAGGCTTATGAAGACGATCAGGTTCTGGCCTTTTATGACCTCGACCCACAGGCCCCGGTGCATATTCTTCTGATCCCCAAGGAACATATTGCGTCGGCCATGGAGATCACGCCGGAAAACAGCGGTGTGATCGCGCATATTTTTGAAGTGGCGGCAAAGCTCGCCAAAGAGTGTAAGCTGGAACAGGGTTTTCGGCTGGTGAATAACTGCGGAAAGGATGGCCAGCAGACGGTCGGGCATCTGCATATCCATCTGCTCGGCGGACGTCCTATGACTTGGCCGCCCGGCTGATCTTGGGACAAGGCAATCAATGACACGGCTGTTTGCGTGGATTGGGATTTCCTATCTCTCCGCGCTGACAGCCTGTGTTGCGTTTGGAGGGGTAGCGGCGGGGATACTTGGAATCCTGTTTTTGATTGGGTTTGGGGTTTCGGTTGTGGTGCGCCGCTTGCGTCAGACTGGGATATTGCCTGTGGTATTTCTGGTGATCGGGGTGGCGTTTGGCGTATTTTATGGCAATGAACTGCATTTGGAAACAAAGCTTTCTGCCTTGGACGGACAGACCGTACTGGTGACTGGAAAGGTTTGCGAATTGCCGGCACACCAGTACCAGCGTTTTTCCTATTTGCTCGATGTCACACAGATACAGACCCAGCAGGGCGAGATCATCGAGGGGGTCGGGAAAATCCGGGTATCTGTGCAAAATGCGCTCGATATTGACCTTTACGATACATTGGAGGGAATGGTCGGGGTATCACGTCCTTCTGACGGCGGGTTTTCGTCCCGGTCGTCTTACCTTTCGAAAGGCATTTCCTTGACAGGCTTTTTGTATGAGTATGAAGATTATGCCATAGAACCTGCCGATTCTTACCCGTTGTATTATTACGCCTTGCGTATGCGTGAGGGGATGCTCGATTCGTTGCGTACCATGCTGCCGCCGGAACAGGCAGAAGTTTTGGCTGGAGCCATTTTGGGGCAAACCGAAGCCTTAGACGAAGAAGTGAAAGAAGATTTCCGCACAGTTGGGATTTCCCATATTCTTGCAGTATCGGGAATGCATCTGGCAATGGTTTCGCAGATTTTTCTCAGGCTCATGCACGTATGCCGCGTACCAAAACGCATGGGAATTGCGTTGTCTATGGCAGGGATTTTGTGTTTCATGGCGCTGACGGGGTTTCCGGCCTCGGTTTTACGAAGTGGGCTGATGCTGCTTCTCTACCTTGGCGGCAAACTGATCCGCCGGAACGTCCATCCTTTAAATTCTCTGGGATTTGCGGTATTTTGTCTGTGCATCGCAAACCCTTACGCAGCCGCAGACCTTGGGCTGTTACTGTCCTTCTCGGCAACCCTTGGCCTGCAAATGTTTCCGCCTGCTGCACGCCGCTTTTTTGTACGCAGATGGGGACGCCCGTTCTTGTTTCCCCTGCTTCATTCCAAAAGGTGGTTTTGCCGTTTGTTGCCCCGCGCGATATGGAGTGTGTGGCGGTCCTTGAGCGTGACCGCAGGGGCTGCGTTATTTACCCTGCCCATTACGGTACTGGCGTTTGGGCAGGTTTCCCTGCTTGCCCCTGTGGCGAACCTTTTGCTGGCAGTTCCGTGTGCGTTGCTTGTCCAGACTGGGTTTATCGCTGGCGTACTGCATTTGATTCCTGCCTTTTCGTTGGTGTCGGAACCACTGGCATTTGCTGCCGGAGTGCTGACCAAAATCGTTTGCTGGGCAGCCCATCATTTGGCAAAGATTCCGTTTGCCAGTGTGCCAGCCTCGTTTGGGTTTGTGGGGATCTGGCTGTCAGCTTCCCTGTTTTTGCTGGGTCTGGTGCTCGTGCTGTTCCATCGGCGCAAACTCCCGCTTTCGATGGTATCGGCTTTCTCGGTGATCCTTTTATTATTGGGAGTTTTGTCCCATCAGGAGTTTTACCAGCCAGTCATCCGGGTTGCAGTTTTGGATATCGGGGAGGGGGCATGTGTGGTGTTGAGCCAAAACCATCGTGCGGCGGTTCTGGGGTGTGATGGTTACAGCAGTGCGCCTGTGTTGCGATACTTGAAATCACAGGGAATTACCCAGATCGACCTGGTTCAATTTACCGACCATTCGGATGAGGAAATGGAACATGCGGTGCAGATCCTCAAAACCTATCCAACCACACAGGTTTTGCTGCGGCAGGGCGAATATGTGGATGGGACTTTGCGGGCATCCCTTGCTACGGTGGAACAGGTAGACTATTATAACAAGCAATCGGAAATATTCTTTTGGGGGCGTGTCTGGGTGAGGATTGCGGGTACTTATGAGAAAGATGGGATGTGGTTTTCCGTGGACGGACTTGATTTTCTGTTAGCGCCGCAAACCCTGGAAATTGTGCAGGAGAATTCCCGGAAAGCCGATGTTGCGATCCTCGAAGGCATCCCGGAAAACGGCAGTTGGCTACAACCCTTTTTTACGGTGCTGTCCATGGAACAAATCGAGGAGCCGGTTTTCAAACAGGACTGGCCGACGAGCCAAAGTACCTACGCCACGTTAGGGCAAGGACATCTTGTGTTTGACTGCGTGGGACGGGAAATTACGATAAGGAGGGAACCCTAATGCCCGAATGTACGGAACAGATGTTGAAAAAGCACATGGAAACTGGGGATTTTTCCCGGGTGTATGTGCTTTATGGGGCGGAGAAATTTTTGCTTGCAAAGGCTGCGCGTAAATTGATGGCAGCGGTGGTTGGGGATGTGTTCCCGGATTTCAACCTGCAAAAATTTGACGGTTTGACCGCTTCGGTCGATCAAATTGCCGTAGCAGCAGAAGCGTTACCGTTTATGGCGGAGCGCAAATGTGTGGCAGTCAGTGATTTTTCGCTGGAAAGCCGGAGTCCATCGGAAGTCACCAAGCTGACAGAAGTGATGCAGCAGGCGCCCGATACGACGATATTCCTTTTTTACCATCCTACCACAGTCATGGATTATAAAAAATCATCCAAGTGGAGAAGTTTTTATAAACAGGTGTCTCCTTGGGCGGATACCATTGAATTTGCCCTGAGAAGCAAACCAGAGCTGGAAAAATGGTTATGTGCGGCGGCAGGCAGACGTGGCTGTCAACTTTCCCGGGGCAATGCTGGCTATCTGGTAGACCAATGTGGCAACGATTTGCAAACCCTGCATCAGGAGCTGGAAAAAGTTTGTGCATTTGTCCAACAGGGTGAGATTACCCGTGTACAGATGGATCAGATTGTCACTAAAAATCTCGAAACTACGGTATTTGTACTGGCACGTGCCTTGCTTGCTGGCCAGTATGACAAAGCCTACCAAATGATGGATCTGCTGTTTGCACAGAGGGAGGAGCCTGTCATGATTTTGGCGGCTTTGGGATCGGTTTATGTGGATTTGTACCGGGTACGGGCTGCCCTGCAAAGTGGGGAAACCGTTTCCAGTCTTGCGAAAACCTTCGATTATAAAGGGAAAGAGTTCCGTTTGCGCAATGCCCAGCGGGATGTTGGCGGGATTTCGCTGGAACAGCTGCGGGAATATTTGGATGTCCTGCTGGACACAGATGCAGCCCTCAAAAGCACCCGTACAGACAACCGCCTTTGGATGGAAGAATTAATCGCACGGTTATTATTAATTTCCCGGAAGGAGCACATGGTTTGATACAAGTCAAGGAAGCGATTATTGTAGAAGGCAAGTATGATAAGATTAAATTGTCCTCGCTGGTCGACGGGCTGATTCTGGAAACGCATGGGTTCCAGATTTTCAAAGACAAACAGCAAATGGCGCTTATCCGGCGTCTGGCTGATACCAGAGGGCTGATTATCCTCACAGACAGTGATGCGGCTGGTTTTGTGATCCGCAATTATTTGAATGGTTCGATTGACCGCCGGAAAATCAAACATGCGTATATCCCCGATGTGTTCGGCAAGGAGAAACGTAAGGAGAAGGGGTCCAAAGAAGGCAAGCTTGGCGTGGAGGGGATACAGGCGCGTGTGATTCTGGATGCGCTGCGCCGAGCAGGGGCTACGATTTTGGATCATGATAATCTCCCGCAAACTGTTCCTTGCGGTGAGCCGATCCGCAAAGCCGACCTTTTTCAGTGGGGGCTTTCCGGGCAGGAGGACAGCGCTGCAAAACGCAAGGCACTCCTTCAACATCTGAACCTTCCCGAACATTTAGCGGCCAATGCGTTAGTCAAAGTATTGGGCAGTATCTTCACGCGGGAACAGTGCGAACAGGTTATCCAGGAGTTATTTGCAAAAAAATGAGAGAAAAATAAAAAAAGTTTGCAAAAAGTGTTGACAGAAATTCAATTTGATGGTAAGATATAACACGTTGGGTTAAGACAGTTTGTTTTTTACCAATCAGTTATATTTGCGGCAGTGCTGGAACTGGCAGACAGGCACGTTTGAGGGGCGTGTGTTGTATGACGTATGGGTTCAAGTCCCATTTGCCGCACCAAGTTAAAAGCTACATTTTGA
>CATJNB010000036.1 GCA_949741605.1 uncultured Eubacteriales bacterium
GGACACAATCTCGGTGACGTTTTCCGGCAGGTAATCTCCTAAGTTTTCAATACGCAGGCTTC
Source organism: uncultured Eubacteriales bacterium (assembly GCA_949741605.1). GTDB lineage: Bacteria > Bacillota > Clostridia > Oscillospirales > Acutalibacteraceae > UMGS1071. Next base: position 63 of record CATJNB010000036.1, read on the forward strand.
TGGAACCAATAATGGCAAGTTTCATGATAATTCCACCTTTTTAAACATATTTTAACTATATTATACATCGACTCTTACCACTGAGGAAGAAAATAGCTATAAAATGAATACACAATAAAATGTTTTTGAGGTTTTCATATGGCTATTAAAAATATCTCTATTCGAATTGATGAGCAAATGCTTCACAAGTTACACGTGGTAGCGGACTATGAAGGGCGAAGCGCCAATAGTCAGGTGTTAATCTTGATCCGGGATGCTATTGAGAAATACGAACAAAAGCATGGGGAAATCGAGCTGGATGCCAAAAAGAAATAACATAAAAAGAAGAATCTCCACCCTGTTGTTCCACAGGATGGAGATTTTTTTGTTTACCAATAGTGCCGGTAAAAATAGGAAGAATCAATATGGGTGTCGATATACGGGACCAGTGCAAACAGAAATACAAACACACAAGCCACAATCGCAAGGATCCCTACCCCCATGAGCACAATGGCAGCAATCAAAAACTTTTTCGAACATGCAATTTCCTGCTGGGCATTCGGGGAATGGAAGGGTTCGGAATAAGGGTTATACCCTCCGCACTGCGGGCAGTTGGCAAGGCCAACCGGATGTACGGCATGGCAGTTTGGACACGACATCAGGCGGTTACGCGCAGAATGGCGGGTGGCCAGATAGATCACTGCCGGAATCCAGCCAAACAGGATGGTCAGCGCACACCACATACCAGAACTTTGGTTGCAGTATGCTTTGGCGTTGTGGTACACCGCCACCCCCAGCAGCACTTGGCCGACTATCAACATGAGCCCGCAAAGCACGATCATCAAAATAAACCAGATCCCTCCGGCAATGAGGTCAGAATGGGAATACAAAATCAATCAGCTCCTTTCCAAAAAAACAATGGGACTTTTTCTATTTTACCATAGATAAAACCATGACACAAGAGGGGGAAAACGCCATCCTTATGGCGTCCTCACGCTGTAAAAGATTTCGTGCAGATACGATTTGATTTCTTCTTTGGAGATGGTCTTGCCCTCGCGGATCCACCATAGAATAAAGGAGGCAATGCCGCCGGCGTAAAACTGCCCGATGATCCGGTTGGACACTTCGCTGGACAGCGCCGGGTACCCCTGGGCTGTCCAGTGGGCGGCCACGTGCTGCGTGATCACCTGTCCGAACCGGTCGAGATCAAAGGGGATGGCGGAAATAAAGGCGTGCTCGATGATATGGCAGATGCAGTTTTTATGGGCGTCGATGAAGTCAATGGCAAGGTCGCAGGTTTCGATCATGCGGTTCTCGCCGGGCAGGGACTGCATCTGTGTTTTAAATTCCTCAAAATTCTGCATCAGGGCGTATTCGAGCAAATGGGTTTTGCTTTCAAAATATTTATACAGGGTCGTGCGGTGGACCATGGCCTGCTCGCAGATATCGTTGACGGTGATTTCACTGAGCGGGCGTTGTTCCAGCAGGCGCATGATCGCATCGTACAGGGCGCGTTTGGTGCGGCGGGCACGCATATCTTCGTGAAAAATTTGTGAATTCATATACAAACCTCCATCAAATGTAGCCATAAGCGATAAAACCTCAGAAAATAACTCTTGTCATAGGGGGGGCGGGTAAGGTAAAATAGACGTATGTAGCCAAACCCTACGGCTATCGGAAAACTACCCCTTTATTATACCGGGAAGCCGTGGGGAAATGCAACAAGAAAACGGAGGAACGGGATCGATGAAAATAAAAAAGCAAATTGTCATTCCAATCGTGATCGTTTTGGTGCTGGGCATCGCCGCAGGCATTGCGGTGCCCCGGATTTTGCAGGCAGTCAACCGGCAGGCGCCGCAGCTGGAAGCGCCGGTGAGCGTGTCGGCCGATACCCCGGGCATTGGCGAGATCGCCCTGCAAACCCAGATTACCGGGACTGTCCAGCCGGGGGAGCTGGTCTATGCGATCCCCAAAATGAGCGGCGAAGTCACGCGCACGTATTTTGAAGCCGGGGACACAGTGCGTGCCGGGCAGGTGCTGTGTACCATCAGCGACGACGCCGTACGCCCGCAGGTGGAACAGGCACAGGCCGGGGTATCCATCGCGCAGGCGAATGTCGCCATGGTAGGCGGCGGTGCGACCGAACAGCAGGTAGTACAGTTGAAGGCGCAGCTGGAGTCTGCCAGAACGTCCTTTGAGGAGGCGGAGCTGGGCTTATCGCGTACCAAGGAATTGTTTGAGGCAGGCGCGGTGTCGCAGCAGACGCTGGAGCAGGCGCAAAAAGGCTATGATATGGCAAAACTGCAATACGATTCTGCCCAGAAAGCCTATGATCTGACCACCGAAAAGGTGATCGGGGAAAATCTCGCCGCTGCACAGGCACAGCTCAAGCAGGCGCAGGCAGGGCTTAATTCGGCAAGAAAACAGCTCGAATATACGCGGGTCACAGCGCCGATCAGCGGGGTGGTGGAACGTAAAATGGTGGATACGCACGATATGGCATCCCCCCAGAACCCGGTTTATGTGATTGCAAGCCGTAATGAAATGACAGTCAATTTTTCCGTTTCCGAGGACAGCATGAAGCATATGCAGGTGGGCGACCCGATCACCGTGGAAAAAGGCGGCAAGACCTATTCCGGGACTGTGCTGGAAATTTCAACCATGGTGGACCAGCAAACAGGGCTGTTCCTGATTAAGGGCAGCGTAGAGGAGGCCGGCGACCTGTATACCGGCACAACGGTGAAGGTGACAGCGACGACCCAGCGCATTGAACATGCCATGGTGGTGCCGCTGGATGTGGTGTATTACCAGTCCGGCAAACCGTATGTGTATCTGGCAGAGGACGGTGTGGCGAAAAAGACCTTCATCGAAACCGGGCTGTATGATACCGAGAAGATTGAGGTGACAGGCGGGCTGACTGAGGAAAGCCATTTGATTACCACATGGAGTTCGCAGCTCAAGGACGGCAGCAAGGTAAGCGTTTCGGCGCCGGAGCCTGTTTCCCCAGCGCCTTCTTCGGCGGCAAGTGAGGAGGGAGCGTAATGGGCCTGACCAAACTTGCCATCAAACGTCCGGTGTCCATGGTCATTGGGATTTGTGCGCTGGTGGTGTTCGGGGTGATGTCCATTTTCTCGTTCCCGCTCGAGCTGACCCCGGAAATGGAAATGCCGATGCTCATTTCCGCGATTGTGTACCCCGGCGCCAACCCTGATGATGTGGAAAAGCTGGTCACCAAAGAGGTGGAGGAAGCGGTCAATACGCTCAATGGCGTTAAGACGGTCATGTCCACCTCCAGTGAAAATTCGTCGCTCGTGATTTTGCAGTATGAGTACGGCACCAACATGGATCAGGCATATTCCGACCTCAAGGAAAAGCTGGACAGCTATGCCAATATTTTCCCCGAGGATATCCTGACGCCCATTATCATGGAACTGGACATGAACGCGCAGGATGCCATGACCTTATCCATCAGCGGCGGCGAAGGCCAGAATTTACTGCAGCTGGTGGAGGATGAGATTGTCCCGGAGCTGGAGAAGATTTCCACAGTCGCAACTGTGGATGTCGCGGGCGGGCAGGAGGAATACATCAGCATTGAACTCATGGAGGACCGTATGCAGCAGTATGGGCTGGATATGTCCACCATTGCCAACTGCATCAGTACCGCAAACTTTACCATCCCGTCCGGCACAGCCAATCTGGGCAATTCGTCGCTTTCCATCAGTGCGGGCATCGAATACGAAACCGCCGAACATTTAAAACAAATCCCGATCCCGTTGGGCGGCGGCAACCAGATCCATTTGTCGGATGTGGCGAATGTGAAAACCTCCTCAAAAGATGCCGAGAGCATCAGCCGGTACAGCGGCAAGGAAAGCGTTTCGCTGGGCATCCAGAAGCGGCAGAGCGCCAGTGCGGTCGATATGGCCAATGACGTAAAAAAAGAGCTGGAAAATTTGCAGAAAACCTATCCCGACCTGCATATGGTGGTCGTGGAGGACGACAGCAACATGATTATGAGCTCGATCAGCTCGGTGGCGTTCACGCTGATTTTGGGCGTGGTGATCTCCATGGCGATTCTGTTTTTGTTTTTCGGGGATATCAAAGCATCGCTCATTGTTGGCAGCTCGATGCCGGTATCGCTTTTGATGACGTTCCTGTGCATGAATTTCATGGGCTTCTCCCTCAACCTGATTACCATGAGCAGCCTCGTAATTGGCATTGGTATGATGGTCGATAACTCCATTGTGGTACTGGAGAACTGTTTCCAGCACCGGAGCCGGTACCGGCGTTCCTTTAAGGATGCCGCCATTGTAGGGGCGAAAACCGTCACCAGCTCCATTGCCGCGTCCACGATTACCAGCTGTGTCGTCTTTTTACCGCTTGCGTTGACGGCGGGGATGTCTGGGCAGATGTTTAAACCTTTGGGGTTTACGATTGTGTTTTCCCTGGTGGCGTCGCTCATTTCGGCAGTGATGCTCGTGCCGCTGACCTTTGCGTTTTACAAGCCCAAAGAAAAGACCAATACCCCGGTTACCCGGGTGTTACATAAGATTGAGCAGGTATATGGCAATCTGCTGGGGAAAATCCTCAACAAACGAAAAAGTATGGTGGCCATTGCGTTCCTCTTGCTGGTGGGCGCGCTGGCGATTGTGCCGTTTTTGAATATCGAACTGGTCCCGCAGATGGACGAAGGTACGGTTTCGATTTCCATTGACACCAAGCCCGGCCTGAACCTTGACGGGGTCGATCAGGTGCTGCGTAAGACGGAGCAGGTGGTGGCGGATGACCCGGATGTGGAAAATTACCTGCTGACTGTGGGTACCTCCGGCGGGACTTCCATGAGCAGTATGCAGGGCGGCGGCTCGACCGCTACCCTCACAGCCTATCTCAAAAAAGACCGTTCCCGCGAAACCGAGCAGGTCATAGCGGACTGGGAAAACAAAACCAGGGATTTTACGGACTGCGATATTTCCATGGAATCCTCTAACAGCATGGGCTCCATGAGCGCCGGCGGCGCAAACGAAATTTCTGTGAACCTGCAAAGCACAAACCTCGATACCCTCAAAGCAGCGGACCAGCAGGTACAGGAATGGCTGCGTACCCAGTCCGGGATTTTGAAGATCCATTCGAGTATTGGGGAGGGCGGGCCGATTGCCAAGGTGGTCATCGACCCGGTTAAGGCGGCTGGCGCAGGCTTTACGCCGATCCAGGTGGCAAGTACCCTCAATTCTACCCTCAGCGGCATCGAGGCCACCACCCTGACCCAAAACGGGCAGGAATACAGCGTGATGGTGGAATACCCCAAGGGCCGTTACGAATCGGTGAGCGACCTGAATACCCTGACCCTCCAAAGCCCGATGGGTACGGCTGTGCCGCTGACGGATCTGGCAGAGATCCAGTTTCAGGCAAGCCCGCAGTCGATCTCGCGCCGCAACGGGCAGTATAATCTGGAGGTCAGCGCTGTCACCGGGGAAGGCTTATCGGGCCAGCTGCAAAAGGATCTCGACCATTACATGAAAACCACGTATGCGTTCCCGCAGGGCGTATCCCTTGCAAACAGCGCCATGGACGACATGATTATGGAGGAATTTACCTCGCTGGGGACCGCGCTGATTGTAGCGGTGCTGTTGGTATTCATGGTCATGGCCATGCAGTTTGAGTCGGCGCGCCATTCGCTGATGGTCATGGTTTGTATCCCGTTTAGCCTGATTGGGTCGTTTGGCCTGATGTGGCTCATGAACTGCTCGTTGAGCATGACGTCGGTACTTGGCTTTTTGCTGCTGGTGGGTACGGTGGTCAATAACGGCATTTTGTATGTCGATACCACCAACCAGTACAAGAAAACCATGCCGGTACGCGACGCCCTGATCCTCACGGGGAAAACCCGTCTGCGCCCGATCCTCATGACAACCATGACCACCGTTTTGTCGATGATCCCAACGGCGCTTGCCATTGGCGACGGCAGTGAAATGATGCAGGGGCTGGCGATTGTCGTAATCGGCGGGCTTGCAGCTTCCACTGTGCTGACCCTGCTGTTATTGCCGACATTCTATTTGATCCTCAATGGCAAGCAAGGCAAGAAGAAAAAGAAACCTAAACATAGTTTAGAGGAGGAACCCCTCCTCATCGAAGGGCCGCGCGGGGAAGCGGCTGTGGCGGGGCTGCCGCAGGAACACCCCGGAAAGGATGAGAGTGATGAATGTGAACGTTAAACGGACCTTATGTATGTGTGCAGCAGCGCTTTTGGTGTCGGCAGCAGGCGCGGGGGCTGTGTCGGCGGCAGAATCGGCGGTACAGGTACCGGCGGCGCAGAACCAGCAGAGTACCACGCTCGGCTATGCACAGATCGACCAGCTCGTGCGCAATAACAATCCCCAAGTGCGCAATAACGCCCTGACCCGCCGCAACATGGAAAAAAACGGCAACGACCAATTAAAGGAAGGCCGCGAACAGCTGCAGAAAGCCATTGACAGTATGCAGCAGCTGGTGTCTGGTGCAGGCGATGCGGTGAAATGGGCGGAAAAAAATATGGGCGCAGCCATGGCAGGCGGCAATGCGGCTGCCATCGAACAGGCAAAGAGCTTTTATCTGCTAGCCCTTGGCAACCAGACCTCCCTGACCATGACGGTGCAGAATCTCGAAGCACAGCTGGATCAAATGAAGGTCAGCAAAGACCAGCGCACACTGGTCAATCTCCAGCTCGATCAGGTGGATGACCAGATGGTGAGCGCGGCACAAAGCCTGTTTGGCGTGTGCAAACAGCTCGAAAACAGCCTGGAGCAAATGAACGCCTCCCGCCCGTTGCTGGAAACGTCCCTGCGGATCGCACAGGTACAGGTGCGCCAAGGCACAGGGACGCAGCTGGCCGTAACGGAAGCGCAGATTTCCCTCACGGAATTTGACCAGAACCTGACGGCATTAAAAAACCAGCTGCAAAGCATCAAGTACCAGCTCAATAACCTTTTGGGGCGTGCCTATGATACGCCGTTTACCCTGGGCGAACTGCCCCAGCCGGACCTTGCCTATTTTACCGGGCAAACCCTTGCCGAGCGTACCAAGGCGGCATTGGCAAATAGTTACAGCATCCGCTATAAGCTCGAGGAACTCAGCCAGATCGACAACGACGAGGAATACAAATCCGTCGAGCGCACCCGGCAGATCAAGCGCAATGAGATTTCTACCGAACAGGCATCGGTACAGGCGTCCATGGCGGCACAGTATGCAGGGATTCAGGCGGCGCAGAATACCGACCAGCTTCAGCGGCAAAAAGTACAGGTCGCGCAGAGCAAATACGATCAGGCGCAAATGAAGTACCGGCTTGGCATGGCGTCGCGGGTGGAACTGGAATCCGCGCAGGCAGATCTGGCGTCGGCACAGGCGGCGCAGAAAAATACCCAGCTGGAACTGTTTAACCAGATTGAGGCGTACCGCTGGATGGTCAAAGGCTTGCCGGCCTCCTCAGGCGGCAGTGCGTCGTAACGTGTAAGCAGCCATGAAAAAAACTCCCGTGACAGGCTTTGTCCTGCAAACGGGAGTTTTCTATGTTTTTAGTCTTTGTCGATGACCGAAGGCTGTTTGGCCGTCAGGGTAACGGTGGAGCCGTCGGAGACAGCGCGGATGGTGCCCTGGGTATCGGTACGGTAGGTCAGGACTTGGAAATCGTCCATTTTATTGACGATCTCGCGGTGCGGGTGCCCGTAATCGTTGTCCACCCCGCAGGAGATGACCGCATAGCGCGGCTGCACGATTTCAAGGAACCGGTCGCTCGACGAGGTGGAGCTTCCGTGGTGGCCGAGCTTGAGTACGTCACAGGCAAGGCTGTCGGGGTAGTTCCGGACGATTTCCGATTCGCTTTCGGATTCGGCGTCCCCGGTGAATAAAAAGGAGGTGTTTCCGTAGGTGAGCTTGGTGACGATGGAATAATTATTCAGGTCGTCATATTTTTTGGAATTGGGGGCAAGGAATTCCACCTTTGCGCCGTCTGCCTCGTAGACCGTCATGCCAGCTTTGGCCTGTGTCATTTTGAGGTTTTTGTCGGAAATGGCCTTGAGCATATTTTCATAGGTTTTGGTGGTAGGGGTCTGGGAATCGTCCACGCGCGGCAGATAGATTTTGCCGATCTCAAGGCCGTTTATGACATTGGCCATCCCGCCGATGTGGTCGGCATGGGGATGCGTGGCGATCAGCAGGTCGATTTTCTTTACGCCGAGGTTTTTCAGGTACGGCACGATCTGGTTGGCCGTACCGCGGTCGCCGGCGTCGATGAGGATGTTTGTGCCGTCTGGCAGGCGGATTAGCTGGGAGTCGGCCTGCCCGACATCCAGATAATAGACATCAGCCGTTTTCCCGGCCGGGGTGGCCGGGGTGGTCTGGGAGGCAGAGGGCTGGCTGCTTTCCTGTGGCGACAGGGTGTTTTTCAGGTCGCACCCGGTAAACACAATGGCACACGCCAAAAGCAGCACAGCGCTCAGTACGCCGGCAAATAATTTTTTCTTCACAGGGAGAATCATCCTTTCTTGATCTGTACATTTTGGTATAATCCTATTATAATAGGGAGAGACAGAGTTTGACAAGGGTGAAAACCGCCAGTCCCAGTCGGCAAGGAGGAAATCATGAAAGAATTAAGAGAGTTTTGGAAACAGTTGGAAAGCGGTACGGATATCCGCGGGGTAGCGGTCGCCGGGATCGCCGGGCAGCCCATGAACCTGACCAGCGATGTTGTCAGCAAAGCCGCGCAGGGCTATGTCGAATGGCTGCACCGGAAAGCCGGGGTCAGCATGGCGGATATGAAAATCGCTGTGGGGCATGATTCGCGTATTTCCGCCCCCCGTTTACGCGAGGCGGTGCTTGCTGGCATTTCAAAAATGGGCGCAACGGTTTTGGACTGCGGCTTGTCTACGACCCCGTCGATGTTCCTGACCACCGTTGATCTGGGCTGTACGGGGGCCATCGAGATTACCGCAAGCCATCACCCGTACCACCGTAATGGGCTGAAATTTTTCACCCGCGCAGGCGGGCTGGATCATGACGATATCCGGGAGATTTTGGGGTATGCACAGGAACTTTACGAGTTGCAGCAAGCGGATGTGCCGGGCCTGGTGGTTCCGGTGCGCTATCTGGATACATACAGCCGCCGCCTGCGGGAGATGATTTGCAGCCAGGTGCAGGGGGAGGAATACGATAAGCCCTTAAAAGGGTTCCATATTGTGGTGGATGCGGGCAATGGCGCAGGCGGGTTTTATGCCCATGAGGTACTCGAGCCTCTGGGGGCGGATGTCAGCGGGAGCCAGTTTTTGGAGCCGGACGGCCATTTCCCCAACCACGTGCCAAACCCCGAGGACCCACAGGCCATGCAGGCGGTTTGTGAGGCGGTCATCCGGCACAAAGCGGATTTCGGAGTGATCTTCGACACCGACGTAGACCGTGCTGGGGCAGTCGGGGCAGACGGAACGCCCATTAACCGCAACCGTTTGCTGGCGCTGGCCAGTGCGATTGTGCTGGCCGAGGAACCCGGTGCAACGGTTGTCACGGATTCGATTACGTCCGACGGGCTGAAAACCTATTTGGAACAGACCCTTGGCGGGGTACACCACCGGTTTAAGCGCGGGTATAAAAATGTTATCAATGAAGCGGTGCGGCTCAACGAGAGCGGGATTAACTGTCCGCTGGCCATGGAAACCTCAGGGCATGCCGCCATGCGGGAGAATTATTTTCTCGATGACGGGGCGTATCTGATTACCAAACTAATCATTCAAATGGCGCGGTTGCATCAGGAAGGGAAAACGCTCGAATCCCTGCTCGCGCCGTTGGCAGAGCCTAAGGAAACGCTGGAATTACGGTTGCCGATTCTTTCGCAGCAGTTCCGCGAGACCGGGGAACAGGTTTTGCAGCAGCTCGAAGCCTGTGCCAAGGAGCGCGGCTGGCAGATTGCCCCGGATAACCGCGAAGGGCTGCGGGTGTCGTTTGAGCCGGGGTGTGGGGATGGCTGGTTTTTACTGCGGCTGAGCGTCCATGACCCGATCCTGCCCCTGAATGTGGAAAGCAACGGGGAGGGCGGGGTACGTCAGATTTTGCAGGAGCTGGCTCCCTTTTTGGAGGATTGCCAGGGCATACAGGCGGATTGCGTGAGAGAATTTCTAGGCGCGTGATGCCCGTCCTGCTTCGGAATAGCGCATGACATACGTTTTGCGATAGGCAAGGAACGTTTCGTCGAGTTCCGGGGTCAGCGGGCCGGGGTGGGAAAGGGCGATCAGCTCATGCGGGTCGTCGCCAGACCGGTACGGCGGATGACTGTGTTGGTATCCGCTGACCTGAAAGCCAGACCGTTCGTAAAACCCCTGCCGGCGGCGGGTCATCTCATCGACCGGCACCTCAATTTCCAAAAGCACCATCGGGTATCTGGCGCACAGTTCTTTCAGGCACTGTGCGCCATAGCCTTGCCCGCGTACAGAAGGCAGGGTGGCAAAATGTTCCACATAGCAAAATTCCCCATTGTACCAGTAAAATAACAGCCCGATGAGAGTGTGTGCCTCCCAGATGCCCATGGCATAAAACTGCGGGTCACGCATGGCGTCGATGTGGTCGCGCTCCATGCGGGTTTCGCAGGTTGGAAAGCTCTGTTCATATAACTGCCAGATCGCTTGCCAGCCTTCCTGTTCTGTGTTGGTGTAACGCTGAAATTCCATGTTGTTACCTCCTTGGTTTTTCCTTTATTATAGGCAATTGGTTGGCAGGTCTGCAAGAGGGGGCGCAAAATTTTGCTTTACCATCCTTTTTGCGTATGGTATACTGAATAAATTACATCTTAATGATAGAAAGGCGGTCCGCCCTTTGAAAACCCGGTTTTCCTTCTTCCATACCATGATTGGGATTTTTTCCCTGCTCGTGTTTACTGCTGGCGCGGTATTGACCGGGTGTTCGCTGTTTAGCGGTTCCCCGCAGGACCCTTTGCAAGCCTCCGGGATTACGCTCGAGCATGATAACCCCTCCATCCAGACCGTTTCCACCCCGCAGCAGGCATCCCCTTACCCGTTCCGCGCCCAGACCGATAACTATGATTCCCTGTCGTCCCCCGACGCCAGAAACCTCTACCACGCGATGGAACAGCAGGCATGGGGTATTTCCCAGGAAAAGCATGCAGAAGGGTATTACAGCCTTGGGCAGATCACCATGGATGGGAACGTGGGGGAGGAGCATATCCGTATGGCGGTCACAGCCTTCAAGAATGACCACCCGGAGGTTTTCTGGCTGGCCAATGTATACAGCAAAGCCTACTCGGAAAATCATACGATTGTGCGCCTGTACTCGTATGTTTCGGCCGATGAATGTGCCCGGATGCTGGAGCAGATTGACCAGAAGGTGCAGGAAATCCTATACAGGCTGCCTGCCGGCCTTTCCGAACTCGACCGCGAAATTTTCCTCTTTGACGAAATTGCTTCGCTTTGCACTTATGATACCGCGGCCGCCAAAGACTCTTCCCTGTGGCAGTCCTACACCATTTATGGCCTGCTCATCAATGGCAAGGCGGTGTGCGAAGGCTATGCGCGGACCATGCAGCTATTGCTCAGCTATGCGGATATGGAATGCCGTTTGATGAATGGTGAGGCTGGCGGGACGGTGCATATGTGGAACCTCGTGCGCGTGGA
>CATJNB010000037.1 GCA_949741605.1 uncultured Eubacteriales bacterium
AAGCCTGTGTCCTTATGTAATACGGAAACGGCTGATTAAGTCATTTAAAGTCCGGGCTTGGTCGGATAGTTCCTTGGAAACTGCGGCACTGGATTCTGCGGCCGCAGAGTTGGTTTGTACGACTTCAGAGATTTCCTTGATCCCATTTTCCACGAGGACAATCATTTCAGACTGCTGGACGCTGGCCGTAGCAATCTCATCCATCAATGTTTTGATGGACTGGATACAATCATGAATCACTTGCATGGCAGAAACTGCGAGATTTGTAGACTCTGTCCCTGTTTTTACATCTTGAATCGAATGGTTGATGAGACTGTTTGTATTGTGGGCGGCTTCTGTAGACTTAGCGGCAAGGTTGCGTACTTCATCCGCCACAACAGAGAACCCTTTTCCCGCAGTACCCGCACGCGCAGCTTCCACCGAAGCGTTTAATGCCAGAATATTGGTCTGGAAAGCAATATCCTCAATCGTTTTGATGATCGTCCCAATTTTACTGGAGGACATCTCAATATTTTTTGTGGCTGTTAGAAGCTGTTCCATTTTGGTGTCGGCTTCATCTGCATAACCAGTGGCTTTATCTACCAGTTCACTGGCGCTGCCACAGCGTGTCGTACTGGTTTGAATTTGCGAGGTGATTGTGGTCACATTCGACACCAGTTCCTCAATGGAATCCGCTTGTTCCAATGTTCCGTTGGACACGGACTGGGCACCCGTAGATACGCGGTCTGCACTGGTATCCACCTGCTTTGCGATCTGGGAAATATCACGGATCATATTCATCAGGTTGGCGTGGATGGATTGCAAACTCTCGGACAGGATTTTAAAATCGCCAATATAATACGTTTCGTTCTTTGTAACATCAACAGCCAGATTTCCGTCTGCGATCTCGCCTAAAATCCGTCCGACATCGTCAATCGTTTTTCTCAGACTGCCGCAAACGCGATGTGTTGTCTGTGCAATCATACCAATTTCATCCGACCGGTGATAAAAAGCTTCCAGTTCGCGGTCTGCAGAAAGGTTCAGGTCTCCCAGGCGGCTGATGGCACGCTCTACGACCATCAATTCCTTGCCCTCCCGGTGTAAGATCAGCAGGGTAACCACGATAATGGCAGCAGCTACAACCGCACATAGTACACCGACAACCACTCGAACGGTGATTACAGAGCCATAAACCTCCGTAGCATTGTCCCGCACCATAAAGACCCAGCCGCGGTCTTTCAAATATTTATAAACAACCAATTGGTTCGTACCGTTTTCATCCCGATAAGAATAGGTACTCGCCTGCGTACTGTCATTTGTCTGGATCTGCTGGATGATCTCTTGGAACCCCACATCGGAAGTGGCTGTATTTAGGAGCGTTTCGTCCTCGTGATACAGGTACACACCAGTTTGTGCATTCAAAAACACATACTCACTGTCGGGCAGGCCCTTGATATTCAAATTCAGCAGGGCATCCATCAAATGGCTGGCATATACGCCGGCTCCCACATAGCCAATACACGTTTGGCCTTCAAAAATGGGATAGTACATGGAAAGGATCATACTCCCTGTGCCGGGGGATTTCATGATTCCCAGATTCGTGAGGTTCTCTTGGGACAAAATAGTATCCTGGAATGTCTGCAACGATTCTCCGGTACGTGTAGTGATTCCGATGGCTCCCGGCGAGGTGTGCGTGAGTACATGGGTATCCGGGGTGGCAATATACAGTCCCTCGAAAATGCCCTTCACGGAAGCAAAATTCTCGGTGTATTTCTGGGCCTTCTCCAACAGGGCGGGATCTTCCGGATGCAACAGGAGTGCACGGATATCATTACTTTGGGCGAAGGCTGTCATATATTCTTCCGCCGAAGTAACATAACTGTTAATAATAGCAGCTCTGGATTCTACGGCATCGGTCATTTGGTTGGTAATATCGTGTTGCACCATGGAAGCGACATTCGTGGACACGATGATCCAAAGCAGCAACATTCCGGCTAAGGTGATGGCCGTGGTAATGATGCCAATGCGCGTAGCAAGTTTTTTGTTCACAAGGATCTTCATAAACTTTCCTCCACACAAACAGATCAAAATAGTTTTGCCCGGGAAGGCAAGTATCAGGATGCTTAGATGCCCATATATTTTAGCACACCTTCCATTTTTTGTCGAGAGATTACCCGCAAGAAAATGAAAAAAGAACCATCACAAACACCTGTGGATGGTTCTTTTTATTGTAGGGTGGTGGATGGCTGTCAAAATAAAGCTACTATGATTTTCTTATTTTCTTATTTAAAAAAATGAGCGGTCTTTCTTACGCTGGTTCCATGCGGTTGTACGCCATTTTTTACGTCAATGCGTACCGATGCATGAATCCCGCCAATCTCATAAATGATGTACGTTGTGCCTTCCTGTTTCCCAGTCACAAGGAAATTCCCACTGGGCAGCTGCTCCAATGCTGCAACAGAGCCTGTGCGGGAATCGCGTACAGTCAGTTTGCCTTGTGCCATCATGGTTTGAATTTGCTCCGCACTCAATGGCTGGCCATCCGCGTCTTGCAACGAGAAACCGATGGTATACTGGTTGCCCGGCGCCAAGAAATAATGGGAGGTATCCAGCGTCATCGAGCCTTTGCTTTGCTGGATATTGACCAGCATACGGGTGGTTTGGCCCTGATAGGTTACAAGGATTTCCGTCATGCCAGTGGATTTTGCAGTCACAAGATATTTTGCGCCGCGCGGATCGTTGGCATCCTCCAGGGAAACAACGGCTATGTTTGGATTGCTGGTTTCTACCCGGAGGTTTGCGGTATCATGATTTCCCTTGACTAAGAAGGAATAACCAGAGCCGTTTGCCATGGTAACCGCAGAAGTATCCAAAGTTACCGTAGTGGACGGCGTGGTGGGAGGAACTGGCTCAGTGGGGGGCGTAGGGGGAACTGGCAGGCTTGGAGTGGTTGGTCTGCTGCTGCTTGGCCGGTTGCTGCTTTTTTTGCGTTTCCATTGTGCATAGATCGTGGTATCCTCATCAAATACGGTGCTGGTGGTAATCGGAGTCCCGCCGGAAGCCTCTGTAAACCATCCTTGGAACGTATAACCGCTGCGGGTGGGGGAAGGCAGGCTGGACAGGGTTCCGTCTTCGCCGCTGGTGATGGCCTCGGGGTTTACTGTGCCGCCGCCAGCATCCAGGGTGATAATACGGACATTCTCCTGAGAAGCCGACAGACTGCTGGTTTTGGGTGGGATATCCAACCTTAAAGTAGACGGTGTGGCTGAAGCTGCTTTGGCTTTCGCCATGCGGGTGGTTGCCGCAGAAATTTTTACCTGATAGTCCAAGTGGCCATATTCACCCTCTGGTTTTTCAGGAGTGCCGTCAACCGGAGCAACATACTCAACGACCTCAATGGTAGGCTGGCACGTACTTCCTAAGTTTTCCAGCCACTGTGCAGTAAGGTTTTCTGCATATGCTTTGGCTTCCTCTTTGTCTAAACCGGGGTCTGCAAGATTTCTGTTCAGAGAATCGTTTGCAACCGTTTCTATTTCTGTGTTGCAACCATTCTTGCATTTAAGGCTGCCAGACGCAAAGTCGTGTCCCGTAGCGGGAATGGTTACTGTTCGGGTTTCGTTGCAGCCGTTATCCTGACAGGTATAAAGTCTCTCGCCAGTTTCGGTGCAGGTGGCAGACTTCTTATCTGTGCCCGCGTCCCAAGTGTGACGGGCGGCTATGGTCAATTCTGCTGTTTGCCCTCCATAGGTAACGGTAATCGTTTGATCCCCAGACTCAGTTTTATCATAACCCTCGCACATCGCTGCAATCACTGGCAGGATGCAGGTGCCATGGCGGTAGCAAGTGGCCGTGGCTGCGAGATCTGCCTCTGTCAG
>CATJNB010000038.1 GCA_949741605.1 uncultured Eubacteriales bacterium
GTCAATCACTTCAAACTCCTTTTGCAAAGCATCCAGAACTTCCTGTTCCCGCGTATCAATAATGCCGCTCAAAATTAAAACTGTGTCATCATACAGGAAGGGATGGATGTCCCCAAGCAGTTCCAAAATCACATCTGCGACAATATTGGCCGCAATCATATGGAATTTCCCTTCTACCTGTTCGGTCAGGCTCCCGGTGACTGCGGAAAAACGGTTCTCTACTCCGTTTATCTTAGCGTTCTCCAGAGCCGTTTTCACCGCCAGCGGGTCAATGTCTACCCCCAGCGCACGTTGCGCGCCCATCAGCAGCGCTGCCACCGACAGGATCCCGCTGCCGCATCCCAAATCCAACAGATCCATTTGCGGACGCAGATAATCCTCAATCAGCTCTATACACAACCGGGTCGTTTCATGCGTACCAGTACCAAAAGCCATCCCCGGTTCCAGATGCAGCACCCGGCGTCCTTTGGCATCATAGTCGTCCTCCCATGTGGGACGGATCAAAATACTGTGACCAACCTCAATGGGTTTGAAATATTTTTTCCAATTGTTGAGCCAGTCCTCCATCACACACTCCGCCGTTTCAATCGTATGGGGGATTTGCTCAGCCGTATAGCGTTCCTTCAAAAACGCCATGGCTTCTGCGGGGTTCTCCTCCGGGCTTACATAAAAATGGATGATCCCCTTGGTACGGTCTTTTTGCAATAAATCCTCATCAATGAGGTCAATATGTGCAATCTCCCAAGCCTCCTGTTCGAGATTGGAATAATCCTCCACGTAAATCCCATATGGCGTGGCCATTTGCGCGATGTCCCCGGCGCGGTCGACGTCCCGAACCTCCACCGTAATCTTTACTTCCGTCCAGTCCATGTGATATCCTCCTTGTTTTTGGATGCGTGATAAAAAATCCAAGCGCGCACAATCAGAATCAGGGATTCCCCGTGCCAAACCGCGCGAGCATGTGTGAAGCTTCCGCTTTCATTATAGCGGTAAAGGGAGAGGATTTCAAGCTTTCGTTTCATTTCCGGACGCCGGACAACATAGGATGGTAAAAACGGTGTTTACGCACGGAAAGAAGGAAAGGGATGAAAAAAAAGGTATTCTTTTTCAATGCGGTTCTGCTCACAGCATCCACGCTGCTTTTGCGTACCATGAACATCAGTTACCGGATGTACCTGACGTCAAAAATCGGCGCCGAAGGTATGGGGCTGTATCAGCTGGTCTTTTCGGTATTTGTGCTGGCGATTACCTTATCCACCTCCGGAGTCAGCCTTGCCGTGACCCGTCTGGTATCAGAAGCCATTGCCGACGGGCATCCGCAGACTGTCCGCAGCGGGGTACGTAAATGCTTGTGCTTCAGCCTTGGGGTCAGCGTAGCCGCGATGGCCGCCATGTATGGATGCTCGGGCTGGATCGGCCATTCCCTTTTGGGGGATGAACGGGTGATTTTACCCCTTAGGCTGCTGGCGCCGGGACTGCCGTTTATGGCATTATGTTCGTGCCTGAAGGGATATTTTCTGGCTGTGCGTGGCGTGGTAAAATCGGCTTGCGGGGAAATTCTGGAGCAGTTGGTTACTATCGGGGTCACTGTTGTTATATTCACGTTCCTCATGCCCGGCGGCATCGAAGGCGGATGCTGTGCCATTATGGTTGGTTCGACCGTGGGAGAAGTGGCCTCCTTTGGGTATATTTATCTTTTATATTTGCTGCATGTCCGGAGGCTGCGCGGGAACCTGCCCGCACAAAAAAGCGGTGGGGTCCTGCATAAAATCTGCCACATTGCCTTGCCGATCACTTGCAGCTCGACCCTTCGCAGTGGGCTGGGGGCATTGGAAAATATTTTAATCCCAGTGGGACTGCGGAAGTACGGTGCGTCCGCACAGGCTTCCATGATCGAATATGGGACGATCCAGGGGATGGTCATGCCGGTTTTATATTTCCCGTCCTCGTTTTTGATTGCATTTTCTTCCCTGCTGATCCCGGAAATGTCGGAAGCCAACGCCCTGCGGAAAAGCCGTTTCATCAACCGCGCCACCAGCCGTTCCATGCAGCTGACGCTATTATTTTCCATTTTTGTGACTGCGATCTTTCTGAGTTTCTCACGGGAACTGGGCATGATCTTTTATGAAAGCGAACAGGCCGGAACCTTGCTGCGGATTTTCGCTCCGCTTGTGCCGCTGTTTTATCTGGACAGCGTAGTGGACGGGATTCTGAAAGGGCTTGACCAGCAGTTACATTCCATGAAATACAACTTTTCGGATTCTGCGATCCGGGTTGTCCTGATTTTCTTCCTGATCCCGCTGACCGGCAGCCGCGGGTATATTGGCATATTATTTTTCAGTACCATTTTCAATGCAACGTTAAGTATCCACCGGCTGATTAAAGTCGCACAAGTGGAAATCCGGTTCCTCGATTGGATTCTGAAACCGGCATTATGCGGTGCAGTGGCAGTACTGACCATAACGTTCCTTGGCAAGTTCGTCCCTACATCGCTGCTACATACACGAATCCTATGTGCCCTGCAAATCCTGTTTTCCAGCCTGCTTTATTATACTCTGCTGCGCCTCTCAGGAAGTCTCAGCAAGGCAGATCTGCACTGGTTCCGCAGTATTTTCTGGCAGCACAAAGAGAAGATAAACCCATAAGGGTTAGGAAAAGAATTTTTTGATTACCGCTTGTTTCCATTTGGAATAAGGCGGATAAGCGACCGGGAGGTCAACACGGCCTTTGACGAAAACGTTTTTCTCATGGCTGAACAGGTCAAAACCAGCCTTGCCGTGATAAGCCCCCATGCCGCTCGCACCAACGCCTCCAAACCCAATTTGAGGATTCGTGATGTGCAATATGGTAGCATTGATACAGCCGCCGCCAAACGAAAGCCGATTGAGGACACACGCCTGATGCAGGGGGTCCTGACTAAACAGATACAGGGCTAATGGTTTGGGACGGGCACGCACAAAGGCAATTGCATCTCTGATGTGTCCAAAGGGGAGTACCGGCAGGATCGGACCA
Source organism: uncultured Eubacteriales bacterium (assembly GCA_949741605.1). Taxonomy (GTDB): domain Bacteria; phylum Bacillota; class Clostridia; order Oscillospirales; family Acutalibacteraceae; genus UMGS1071. Next base: position 3,013 of record CATJNB010000038.1, read on the forward strand.
AAAATTTCCTCCTGCATAACTGGAATATCAGGATTGTCCACCCGTAAAATAGTGGGAAAAATCTGTTGAGTATCGGCCTTGCATACCCCGCCAAAGACTGTGTTTTGACCTTCCAGCAGGCGCACCAACCGGCTGAAATGTTCTGGAGACACAATTTTCGGATAATCGTTTGGGTGAAGCAGGAATTTTTTAAAATAATATTTCAAATAGGGAAGGAACGGCTCTAAAATATCCTGCTGAACCAACACGTAATCAGGAGCTACACAGGTCTGTCCTGCATTGAGCAGCTTCCCAAATGCGATGCGCTTGGCAGCCAAGCGTAAATCGGCTGTCTGATCGACGATGCAGGGGCTTTTTCCGCCCAGCTCTAAGCATACCGGGGTCAGATGCCGGGACGCTTTTTCCATCACGATTTTTCCTACCCGCTGGCTGCCTGTGAAAAAAATAAAATCAAACGGCTCCTCCAAAAGCGCCTCGCTGACCGGCTGCCCACCGTCCAGTACCGCAACATATTTTTCTGGGAAACATTCTGTTATCATCGCTTGGATGACCTTTGCTGTTCGCAAAGCCAGCTCCGATGGTTTGACCACAGCACAATTCCCTGCGGCAATGGCATCGGCTAACGGAATCAGGTTTAGCTGGAACGGATAATTCCATGGCGACAGGATCAAAACCGATCCATAAGGTTCTGCAAACGATACATTGTGCCCGCCAAGCTGTGTACGGCAAGCCCTTCGGGAATGGGGCTTTGCCCATTGGCCTACATACCGTTCGAGATGTCTGATCTCCTCGAGCACCATGCCGGTTTCTGTCATACGGCTTTCGGTTTCCGATTTGTTTAAGTCCGCTTTCAGGGCACGTAAAATCTCCGGTTCCCATCGTCTTACCGCCTCCCGTAAACGCCGCAAAGCCAGCCGTCGGAAATGAACCGATTTGGTTACCCCAGTTGCAAAAAATTCCTGTTGTTTTTGTAATATTTTCTTGGCTGTCATCTGTTTGCTCCCTTCTATCCTTTCTTCCCATTATAGTGATCTTTTCCAAAAATCTCAACCTGTTTGGTATAGAAAACAGAAAGTCCCCTATGGCCTATTCTATTAAGAACAGAATGTGAAGAAAGAAACTGGGAAAAACTTTATCTACTTTGCATGAAAATTATCAAAGATTGTTATTTTTATATTTATTATTGACTATTCACATCCTTATGATATACTATTAATAATCCCAACATCAAACCCTAATGGGATGCAGATTCTGTTAAAGGGAATCAGACAGGCTTGAAGATCAGAAAGGAGCAGTTCTCATGAACTACAATTTACAGGAACGCTATCAGCTTTATATCAACGGGAAATGGGTGGATGCCTCGGATGGCCAAACATATGCTTCCTATTGCCCGGCAAACGGAGACAAACTATCGGTCTGTGCGGAAGCCACCAAAGAGGACGTTGACGCTGCGGTAGATGCCGCGTGGAAAGCCTTTGCTACTTGGAAGCACACAACTCCGGCACAACGGGCAGAGGTTCTGCTGAAAATTGCAGATATCATCGAGGAAAATGCCGAGCATTTGGCGATGGTGGAGACTTTGGATAACGGCAAGCCGATCCGGGAAACGATGGCAATTGATATCCCCTTTGCCGCAGACCATTTCCGTTATTTTGCCGCAGCCATCCGTACCGACGAGGGCAGTGCCACCATGCTGGACGACAACACCATGAGCCTGATCCTCCGCGAACCAATTGGCGTAGTTGGGCAGATTGTACCATGGAACTTCCCGTTTTTGATGGCTGCGTGGAAACTGGCTCCTGTTTTGGCAGCTGGTTGCTGTACGGTATTTAAACCTTCCAGCAATACCTCGCTGAGCGTCTTGGAATTTGCCAGACTGATCGACGGTGTTTTGCCTGCGGGTGTGTTCAACATCATCACAGGCAAGGGTTCCCGTTCGGGCCAGTACATTTTGGAGCATCCGGGATTCCGCAAGCTGGCCTTTACCGGATCGACCGAAGTAGGGTGCAACGTTGCCCAGGCCGCTGCCGGACGCCTGATTCCCGCTACGCTGGAGCTGGGCGGCAAGTCTGCCAATATCTTTTTCCCCGACTGCCAGTGGGACATGGCGATGGACGGACTCCAGCTCGGCATTCTGTTCAACCAAGGGCAGGTTTGCTGTGCAGGCTCACGTGTGTTTGTGCATGAGGATATCTATGACCGTTTCGTGGAAGAAGCAGTCAAAAAATTCAAGGCCATCAAGGTTGGGATGCCTTGGGAAAAAGATACTGTCATGGGCTCGCAGATCTACGAATCCCATCTCAATGCGATTCTGGCACATATCGAACAGGCCAAAAAAGACGGTGCGACTGTGGCATGCGGCGGTGTCCGCCTGACGGAAAATGGTTTGGACAAGGGCTGTTTCATGGCTCCTACGCTGCTGCTTGGTCTGGACAATAATAAAAAAGCAGCTCAGGAAGAAATCTTTGGACCTGTGGCAGTCGTCATCAAATTCCGCACCGAAGAAGAAGTGATCGAACTGGCAAATGCTAGTGAATATGGCTTAGGCGGCGGCGTTTGGACTCGCGATATCAACCGTGCCCTGCGGGTATGCCGTGGTATCGAAACCGGCCGCATGTGGGTCAATACCTATAATGCCATTCCTTCAGGCGCACCGTTTGGCGGCTGCAAGCAGTCCGGCATCGGCCGCGAAACGCATAAGGTTATGCTTGAGCATTACACCTATATGAAAAATATCATGATTAACCTAGCGGAGAATCCTTCCGGGTTCTATTAATCAACAAGAAAAGCCGTCCTTCGGGGCGGCTTTTTGCAGTCATGATAAAATTCTCGATACGGCTTTATGAATGGCGGCTACAACCATTTTGCTTTTAGAACCCTTCCTATTCCGATATAGTTTCTCCCTGCCAGTCATTGATGCCTCCACATTCCACAATATTTGTGTAACCCAATGCTACCAGTTTCTCGGACGCTTGTTTGCTGCGGTTGCCGCTTCGGCAGTACACAAGAATCAATTGATCCTTATCTGGAAGTGCAGAAATTGGCTGTGTGCCTATGGATTCATTGGGAATGTTGACAGCATCTGGAATATGTTTTTCGTTAAATTCCTCAACGGTACGAACATCCAGAAGGATATAGCCGCTTTCTTGTTTCATGATAGTAACCGCTTCCTCCATGCTGATTTGCCGATAATTGGCTTCCTGTGTAGTTACTGCACAGCCAGTAAAGAGCAGCGCAGCCACCAAAAAAGGTAAAATTTTCTTCATAGTTTCTCCTCTCAGATTCAGAACCTTGTCAAACTCATTTCTTTTATCCATAAACATAACAGATTTAGAAAGAATAATCTGTGATGAAATCACACTGGAACTTTACCCTACAAGCTATTGGTCGGAAATCCATAACTTTTGAGTATCTTGTTAATGAGGCTTTGAATATGGCGATCCTGAGAACTGGATCCTTCTCCTAACCTACGCCTCAAAAAGGTACTCTTCCAGAGCCTTTGCTAAATGCAGAGGTATGGGCAAAACAGTCGATTGATGATATTGAATTGGAAGATGTCGTAACGCATGGGTATAGAAAACCCAGTTAGAAGCATCGTCACCCGGCTGAAGCTGTAAGGGATACAACTCAATCATGTCCTTTTCTGCAAATCTTTGCTTCGGATGATCGATCCTAGAGGCTTTAAATCTGTTTGTGTATTGCAAATCATTCGGTCTTGCATGAATCCCCCAATATACATCGTCATACTTAGTGTACGGGTATTTCTGTCCGACTGAATCAAAAACAGTACACGATGCTCTTTCCTATCATAATGATTTTTGAGTTCTGTCAGCTTCTGCTTTGCAGGTACACGACTTGCATCAACACTCAATTGTTCCAGATCGCTTTTCCAGAAAAGCTGAGCCATTTCAAGACATGCTTCCCGATCATATCCTCAGATATTGTAGCATTCTTTATCTTGTGATTTCCAGGCAAGCCGTTTGCTATGGTAATCGTACATAATCGGGACTTGACAATACTTGTCATCGGAAAACCTTGATATGGCAATGGATGCTCCCAAAAATAAAGGGAGCATGTTCTTTGTGAGAGTTGCCTGGAATTCACCGACGAAATAGTATCGTTCATATGGAATGTCCTTTCTGTAAGCTTGATAGAATGGGGCATGTTTGAGCAATTTCGGCGCTTTCTTTCTGCGTCATCAATGCTTCCAAATATCTGCCTAACTCAGAAAGACAATCGAAATCGCCTCGCTTCCCTTCACGCCTACGGAACGCTGCAAACCCTGCCACTGTTGTAATGACAACGGATGCGCTGTGTAACATTCCCTGAGCATCTTTGTGCGCAAACACTGGTCAAAGTAGGGGCAAAGGAAATTTTTGTTTCCCTGTTTCAAAGAGTAACAAGGTTCTTTGCCGAAAGCAATAGCCTTACTGTGCTGTACATCCATACCATCTATGAAACATGCTGGTGTTAAATATTGAGAAAAAATGGTGGGTAAACAGGTTGCATAAGGTGAGTGACCTGGTTGATGTATTTTAATCTCTCCTTACGGCCAATCAAAGGGCTTAACCGTAACATCAAACGAAGACAAATATTTCTGCAAGTTTATGGTAAGTTCTGTAGATAATTGGACAAAGGCACTGACAATTTGTTTGAGGATATTCGTCTTCAAAATCGCATGACAAGGCTCGCCATGAGAAATTTCAGCCATTAATTTTGCGGCAGCCAGAAGTGCATGGAAAGAGATGGAAATGGGTACCCGGCAGCCTTTTTCCGAAACAGCCAACCCAACCGAAAGATCATGGTCCTTCCCAAATATAACAGAAACGCTCTCCACTTCTCCGCTTTCGAGATTTGGATATCGGTACTTGTATGTTCCGATTCCTGCATAAGAAGGAGCATTCAAATTCTCCATACACTCTGACCCAAAACGCTTCCATTCTTTCTCCCGCTCCTCATACGGATAAGGGTATACACCCTCTGTCTTGAAAAAAGACAGAGTTCCCTTGACTTCTTCAAAGGAAAAAGCTCGAATCGCATCATACCGCTGCTCCCGAAATCCCTTAAATCATCCTGCCGGTATTTTTGAGAACGATAGTATCCAAGCATGTGACAACTCCGCTGTAACGTATGTTCCATAGCTGTGCATCCGGTTGTACCAATCAGCTGATATTGAGTAAACAGAAGATAAGCTTTTGTTGGGCCGGCTTTCAGCGCATGGAGCGTGAGTAAATGCAAGACTGCTTCCATCGCCGCAAAACGGGAGAGCGGCATAGCATCCTTCTATGATCTGAAACTGGGAGGAAAGAGGCGCATACCAAATATCGCGGTTATTTTTCTTCATGACAAAACACTTCCTTTCTCGTAATTTTGGTCTTCAAGGATCTTAACGTCACGCACTTTACGTTCTTTTGATCTACAATGCACGATTGATAATCGAAGTATAATTTCGTTGGTTTACCGTGTATTCGCTGGGGACAACGAAATATCCTCTTGTATATTCGCCCTCAGGAAAGCCGTTGTCATGCTGGATTTTGGCACGCAATGAAATGGAGTTACGGTACGCTTTGGCGTCAACCTCCCAGATCTCTCCATCCGAGAACTGAATTTCCACATCATAACGATCCATTTTTCCGGGGGCAGCAAAATACCGCATAATCCCTTTTTTCAAGCGATAGAGACCTCCAGCCGACGTATCGAGCTTCCTTTCCTCTGTAAGCTCAGGAATAATATCTGCACAGTGGGATGAGTGACAACAGTATCCGTACTTTCCTTGTGTCATGGTTCAACCACAGCGAGGACATCGATAGCTATCTTCCATAATTTCTTCATAAGCAAACTGGAATGCCTCTCTAGCGACCTGATGATCGGCCAGTTCAAAAGACATGGTCCGCCTATATTCGAGCGTGATGATAGGATTCTCGATTATGTATCTTCTGACGTTGCAATAAGTTTCTTGATCTAAAACGATCATTTTCTCACAAAGAACACGTTCATTCGTTCCGTCCATGATATCGTTGTCCTGTATCTCCAAAAACTCATAACAATCAGAACTGGGGGTGTACAGATTTCCGCTTCGCTGATACGCAAAAGCCTCATAGGCATAAAAGGGTTCTTCCTGAAAGTTCAGCTTATCCATGACACCCGGATTCCACTCGCTAAACCAATCGGAAATGGGCCTAATAATAAAATGTGCAAGAAAAGCGGCCTCATTGGCATATTATACAAGAGATTGACAGCCTGCTTGCTGTTAAAACATATTTATCCCATGTTGTAATGCTTGGCCATAGGGATATCGTGTTGGTTCCTCTTTTACAAAAGTTGTTTTTTCTCCACTAATCCCCTTGCGATCAGAGCGAATGCTTTTCTCATAAATGCCACATCCATATGAATCCCTCCAGTCTAAAACAAAAGAAAAACGGTTCTCATGGAATGCATAAGAGAGCTGTTGGAAAATAGAATACTACTAAATACATATCACTAAACTTTAGTTTTATATGATGAGTCCAACCATTTTTCTTTTTCTGGTGTACATATAATTATAATCCCCCAATTTGGAGACTGTCAAGAATTTAAATTTTGTTCTTTGGATGCCCTAGGGACTGATCACATAAAGGGAATTGTGATATAGTAAGAGGATAAAGCTAACAATAGAACAATAAGAGCAGATTAAAGACTGCTTTCCCAAAC
>CATJNB010000039.1 GCA_949741605.1 uncultured Eubacteriales bacterium
AGCCCCCAGAAAATCAGCGATTGTTGATTCTTCTAGGGGCTTTATTTCTTTGCGTTCCATACGGGGAAGCGTACAGGCAGCAGACGGGTTAAATGGAATATAATGCAATTCCTCTGCTTTTGCTAATGCCTTGTGCAGTACGCCATGAATATTCTTAATGGTTTTCGGAGAAAGACCGGGTTTCTCTTTGGTGCCGGTTTCCAGCTTATTGTACATGGTCTGGATAGAATGAGCGTTAAGAGCGGAGAGCCTGACCGCTCCCAAAGACGGCTTTAAATGGTTATTGCATTGTTCTTGGTACGTCTTGAAGGTGAGTGGCTTAACCTCCCTCCTCACGTATTCCTCGAGCCAAATATCCAGCCATTGTCCCAGAGTGATTTTCTCCTGCTCGATATATAGGCCGTTATCGAGAGCGGAACAAGCCGCTTGCAGCTTCTTGCGAACCTCCGCTTGTGTTTTACCGTAAACAGATTTTTGCACCTGCTTTCCGGTGCCTGGGTCGCGCCCTACCGTGAACCGCGCTTCCCAGCGTCCATCTGACCGGCGACGGATCGTCCCTCCCCCTTGTGGATTTCTGGTTGTTTTGCGTGGCATGACTGACACCTCTTTTCTATTTTATAAAATTTAATTGTCTATTTCTCTATCTTCCAGTGGTTCTATTTCAAAAATAGTTGCCCGTATGTCATCTTGATTGCATTTCCAATTCTCACACTCTGCAATAATTTCTTGTTCGGAACGAGTATCTTTTAACCTTGTTATAATGGCTGGAAGATATGCTGTTGTTGCATCATGTAATGCCGCTAAATCATCATCATATAATATGAATTTTTCTCCTTTCGCATTGCTGATTACATAATACTGCGCAATCCAATCGTAACCGGCGATCTCTTTTTTTTCTACTTTATCGTATATTTGCGCTAACATAATCAAAATCGCTCTATATTCCCCATCGGTATTATTGATGTTATTAGTGTTAAAATTCTCAACGTTTTCCTCTCTGAATTCTTGAATACCATAGAAACACAATAGCGGTTCATTTAACGCCTCAGAAATTCTTTCTAAAATGTCAACACGTGGTTCTCTTTCTCCAGTTTCATATCTCCTAATACTCATGAGAGATATCCCTGTTTTTTCTGCTAGTTCTTGTTGGGTTAACCCTTGATATTTCCTTATTTTTCTTATGTGTTCACCGATATTCATTTTATCACCCGTTTCAAATTATATCATAGAATATAACCAAATGGAACACTTTTTTCAAAAAAAGTCTTGACTAAGAGTACCAATTGGGTATATAATTAAAAATATAATAGTTCCAAACGGAACAATTTGAAGAGGTGAAACAAATGACCATCAACGCAACCAAAATCGAAACCCTACTAGCAGAACGCGGCATGACAAAATCCGCTCTTGCTCGCGCTTGCGGGATTTCCCGACAAAACGTCAGCACAATCATCCGGCGGGGCACATGCGAACCGAAAACCGCCGGAAAGCTGGCAATGGGACTGAATGTCTCAGTATCCGAAATCATTAAGGAGGACTCACCATGGAAAAACTAACAATGTCGGTTCAAGAAATGGCCCAGATCATGGGCATCAGCAAACCCAAAGCCTATAAATTAACCCACATCCATGACTTTCCTGCAATCCGGGTAGGACGCAAAATCATTATCCCGGTAGAATCCTTCCAACGCTGGCTAAAACGAGCGGCAGGCGATAACGAAAACACTGAAAAACCACTCTAAAACTAGGAAGGTGATTCTTTGCACGATTACGCAAACATACCAAAAGAACTTCAAGCCCTGACCCAGTGGGTGAACTGGGGAGCGGTTGGCGACAAAGCCCGCAAAAAGCCATACAACCCCGAAACCGCCCGCGCTGCCAAAGCGAATGAGCCGTCTACATGGACAACCTTTGATGCAGTGTGCGAAGGCGTGGCACATGGCGTGTATGAAGGCATCGGCTTCGAGTTTAACGCAAATGGCATTGTCGGTGTGGACTTTGACCACTGTTTCAAAGGCGGTCAGCTCGATCCATGGGTAGCTTCTTGGGTGGAGCGGTTCGACAGCTATACCGAAATCAGCCCCAGCGGTGATGGATTACATATTTTATGTCAGGGTACTCTCCCGGACAAATCTGTCAAACGCCCCAGAGCGGAAATGTACGACCGCGCCCGTTACTTTACCGTGACCGGCAACCTCTACGGCACTGTAAAGCCGCTTCGAGCGGCGCAGGATGCGCTTGATGCTCTCTATGAGGAATTACTCGCGGAAAGGAAAAAGCCCACAGTGCAGCCTGTTCCTGCCGTTCCTATGATGCTGGATGATTTAGAACTCATTACACGGGCGAAACGCTCCAAGCGTGGGCGAGAATTTACCGCTCTCATGGACGGGGATACGTCCGCTTATGAGGGCGACCAGAGCCGCGCAGATATGGCTTTATGCGATATGCTAGCCTACTGGACAGGCAAGAACGCAGACCAGATGGATCGTATTTTCCGCACGTCTGGCCTCATGCGTGACAAGTGGGACCGTCCGACCGCAGGCTCTACCTATGGCGCGATTACGATCCAAAAAGCGATTGACACCGCAACCCAAGTCTATAACCCAACAGCATACTTCAAATCCAAAACAGACTACTTTGTTACCATGACCGAAAGCGGCCCGAAAAAACTCGCCGATTTACACCCCGAAAAGAATGACCGTTACGCATGGAATGATATTGGCAATGGTAACCTGTTTGCGGACTGGTTCAAAGATCAGGCCCGATATGTCCCGGAGCGGAAAAAGTGGTTTGTCTACAATGGTAAAAAGTGGGTGCCTGATATTGGAAACTTACGCGCTATGGAGCTTTGCAAGAAGCTGGCGGACGCACTAGCCATTTACGCCTTGTCCCTTCCAGAAGGAAGCCAGCGCGACGATTACCGGGATTTTGTCAACCGCTGGCAAAAACGCAATAACCGCGAAACCATTTTGAAAGATGCTGCAAGCGTGCATCCGGTGCAGTTGTCAGAGTTTGACAAAGACCCATACTTATTCAACTGCCAGAATGGAACCCTTGACCTGCGAAACCGGAGCTTTCATCCCCATACGCCGTCAGATATGCTGACGATGATTGCCGGGGTACATTACGACCCCTTTGCAAAATCCCCCTTGTGGGAAAAGGTGATTGCCGACACCATGCAGAACGACCAAAGCCGAGCGGTATATCTGCAAAGCTGCATGGGCTACGGCCTGACCGGGGACACGTCGGAAGAATCGTTCTTTACTCTATACGGCCCCAGCACCCGCAATGGTAAGGGGACGATCATGGAAACCTACATGAAGATGTTAGGCGACTACGGCCGAGCAGCCCGACCGGAAACGATCGCCCAGAAAGATAAGGCAAACAGCAGCGCACCGAGCGAAGATATTGCAAGGCTAGCCGGGGCGCGGGTGGTGAACATTTCCGAACCGGACAAGCAGATGGTGTTATCGGCGGCAACGGTCAAAACCCTGACCGGACGCGATACCATTACCGCACGTTTTCTAAACGAAAATAGTTTTCAGTATGTGCCGCAGTTTAAGCTGTTCATCAATACGAATCATCTGCCGAAAGTCACTGACCCAACGATTTTCGATTCTGGACGGGTGAACGTCATTCCC
>CATJNB010000040.1 GCA_949741605.1 uncultured Eubacteriales bacterium
CAGGGAACATGTAATGATTATGCAATCAAGGTGATAACTTTATGATTTCCCGATATTTCGATTCCTTTCGGGGGATAAAATAGAAACCTTTCCCTTTGTCCTAATATCGGATCACAGAGGGAAAGGTTCCTTTTAGAGTACGGGAAGGTTATAACCAGTCCGCGTACACAACCAACAAAGGGAATCAAAATTTGCGGGCAAGGGTGAAGGCTTAGCCTTTACTCACCAAGGTAGGATTTCAGAAGGACCTGGAGGAGTTCATCGCGGTCAATGCGGCGGATCAGGCTCCGGGCATTATTATGGGTGGTAATATATGTTGGGTCTTCAGAGAGGATGTAGCCCACGATTTGGTTAATGGGGTTATATCCTTTTTCTTTCAGAGCATCATAAACGGTGGTGATCATTTTTTTGATGTCACCTTCCCGGTCACTTTCGAAGGAGAACGTCATGGTCATATCAAGCATTTTTCAGCACCCCCAAGTACATGGAAAATCAGTTCACACTCCTATGATACAACAGTTTTTACAAAATTACAAGAGCAAATCGCAAGAAAACTTACGAACGTAAGACAGCGCCAATTTTTTCGAGCTGTTTCATGACCTTTTTCATGACTGCATTTGCAGCATCGTCCGTAAGGGTGGTGTCGCTCGAGCGCAGGCAAAGACGGAAGGCCACACTCTTTTTACCAGCGTCAATCTGCTCTCCCTGATACACGTCAAACAGCTGGATGCTTTCCAGCAAGGCGCCGCCGCCAGACTGGATCGCTTTTTCCAGTTCGCGCACAGGGAGGTCCTGCTCACAGATCAGGGCGAGGTCACGGGTGACGGCCGGGAATTTTGGTAGCGGTACATACGTTTTTTCCGGGCAAGCCAGCTGGAACAGGGAATCCACATCCAGCGAAAAGCTGACAACCGCAGTATCCATACCGTAATTTTCCGCGACTGCGGGGTGGACTTGTCCCAGTATCCCGATTTGGGTATCGCCAACTTTCAGAACGGCACAGCGTCCGGGATGGTAGGAGGGCTGGTCAACACAGGCTTCATATTCGCAGCCAGTGACCGAAAGCACAGAAAGCAGGCGTTCGACCATCCCTTTGGCGACAAAGAAATCTGCCTGTTTCCCATAAAGACCCGCAAGCAGGGTTGTTTTTTCACAGGGCAGTTCTTCGCCTGTTGGCAAGTATTCGCTGGCCAGTTCAAACAGTGCGACTTCTTCATTGCGGTTATTGAAGTTGCGGGCGAGGGTTTCCAGCATGGAGGGCAGAGCCGTAGTACGCATCACACTGGTATCCTCTCCAAGCGGATTGGAAATGGTCACAGATTTCCGCAATGGGGAATCCGCTGGCAAGGCAATTTTATCATAATATTTGGGGCTGATAAAGGAATACGTCATAATTTCACTGAGTCCCATGGCAAGCATTGTCTGGGTGATGGTGGTTTCAAATTTCTGACGCGGGGTATATTGCCCCTGTGCACTGCCGGAAAGCGGTGTGCTTACAATTTTATTGTAACCATAGAAACGTGCGATTTCCTCGGCAATGTCGGCTTTATGGACCAAGTCTGGACGGAAAGTCGGGACAAGGATTGTATCGCCATCAAAGGTACAGCCAAGTTTGGTCAGGATCGCTTTCATCTCATCAGCAGACAGGTCCGTGTGAAGAAAACGGTTGATCCAATCTGCCTGAAGCGGGATGTTACGGCTGTTATCCACGGATTTGTCATCACAAATGATCCCATCCAGCACATCCCCGGCATCAAGCAGTTCGACCAGTTCACAGGCACGTTCCAGAGCTGGCAGGCAGTTATGGTAATCCAGCCCCTTCTCGTAACGCGAGGACGCATCCGTACGCATTCCCTGATCGCGGGCAGTCGTGCGCACAGAAGTGCCATCAAAGCAGGCGGATTCAAAAACAATCGTGGTGGTGTCGTCCATAATACCGCTGTATTCGCCGCCCATCACACCGGCAATCGCAACTGGTTTTTTGGCGTCCGCAATGACCAGATTTTTGTCGGTGAGGGTACGCTGCACCCCATCGAGCGTGGTGATCGTTTCCCCGTTTTGTGCGCGCCGTACCCGGATTTTCCCATCCTCGATAAAGCGCAGGTCAAAGGCGTGCATGGGCTGTCCATACTCAAGCATGACATAATTGGTAATGTCCACGATATTATTGATAGGACGCACCCCCATCGCCCGCAGGCGTTCCCGCATCCAGCGCGGAGAAGGCTTGACCCGTACATGTTTGACAATACGTGCACTATAAAGCGAACATAAATCGGCAGCTTCAATCTTAACATCCAACATCCCCGCACACGAACCGTGTCCTGCTTTGACTACGGGGGTATGCAGAGTCAGTTCTTTTTGGAAGGTGGCGGCGGCTTCGCGGGCAAGACCGATTACGGAAAAGCAGTCTGGGCGGTTGGAGGTGATTTCAAATTCCACTTTGGTATCATTCAGGCCAATCGCTTCCTGAATGGGTTTTCCCAGCGTAAGGTCACATTCTTCATCTAGGACAAAAATACCGTCCTCAATGGCATGGGGGAAATCATTTTTCGTCAACCCCAGCTCGCCCAACGAACAGAGCATCCCATTACTTGCAACGCCGCGCAGCTTGCCCTTTTTAATTTTGACACCGCCGGGCAAGGTCGAGCCGTCCAGCGCGGCAGGTACCACATCGCCAACCGTAAGGTTGCTTGCCCCAGTCACAATTTGTACGGGTTCCGGTGCTCCGACATCCACCTGACAGATCACCAGATGGTCGGAATCCTGATGTTTTTCAATTGAAAGGATCTTGCCTGTAACCACATTTTGGATTTCGGCGCCTTCGGTTTCATAGCTTTCGACCTTCGAGCCGCTGATGGTAATGGCCTCGGAAAATTCGCGGGGGTCCATCTGGATATCGATAAATTCATGTAACCATCTCATGGAAAGATTCATTGGTAAATTCGCTCCTTTCTGTGCTTTAGAACTGTTTCAAAAAGCGTACGTCATTTTCATAGAACAGACGCATATCATCAATATTATAGCGGCGCATCACGACCCTCTCCAGCCCCATCCCAAGGGCAAAACCGCTGTATTCTTCAGGATCAATGCCACAGTTGCTCAGCACCTTGGGGTGGACCATGCCACAGCCAAGAATTTCGATCCAGCCTTCGTTTTTACACAAACGGCAGCCTTTGCCCTGACAGTTAAAGCACTGCACATCGACTTCTGCAGAGGGTTCCGTAAAGGGGAAATGGTGTGGGCGGAAGCGTACCACGGAATCCTCACCGTACAGCCGTTTGACAAAAGTTTCCAGTGTTCCTTTGAGGTCGGCAAATGTGATCCCCTTGTCTACTACCAGACCCTCGATTTGGTGGAACACAGGGGAATGGGTGGCATCGACGGTATCCGAACGGTAAACACGGCCCGGGGAAATGATGCGGATCGGCGGCTTTTTCTTTTCCATGGTACGGATCTGCACCGGGGACGTTTGGGTGCGCAGCAGCACATTTTCATTAATATAGAAGGTATCCTGTGTATCGCGGGCGGGGTGGTCTTTGGGGATATTGAGGGCTTCAAAGTTATAGTAGTCCAACTCGACTTCGGGGCCTTCGACGATCTCAAAGCCCATACCAATGAAAATTTCCTTGATCTCGTCCAGGACAATGGAGAGCGGATGCTTGGCGCCGAGTGTTTGCGGGACACCGGGCAAGGTAACATCAATTTTTTCGCTTTCCAAACGGGCGGTTAAAGCATCTTGTTTGAGCCGGGCGGCACGCTGGGAAAGGGAATCTTCGATGGCGGCACGCACCTCATTGGCAAGCTGTCCCATGACCGGACGCTCCTGTGCAGAGAGCTTACCCATTTGTTTGAGGATGGCGGTCAGCTCGCCTTTTTTACCGAGATATTGTACGCGCAGGGCTTCGAGTTCTGTCTGGTCGTGAGCCAGCGCGAACGCCTTGAGGGCCTGTTCCCGAATGGTTTCCAATTGTTGTTTCATGGTCATCATCCTTTCAAGATCGTATGGTTTTGGGTTTGCGTTTTTTATGAAACGGGCAGAAAAAAGACGCCTGTCCCACTAAGGGACGAAGGCGCCTTTTGTAAGGACACATCCGCGGTACCACCCTAATTTTTGTCAAAGCAAACACTTTTCCGGCGGATAACAGCGCCACCTGTCCCGGCCTACAAACGGGGAACGTATTCAGCCGGGCCGCTCCGAAGGGAACTTCGTTTCCCGCTGGGCATGGGCTTGTTTACAGCCAAGGCAAGCCCTCTCTGGATGCCAGCATGGGGGAAAGTACTTTCCTTCTTCTCTGCGTTTCTCTCGGTATTTACTATATCATGTTGCAGGGAAGATTGCAAGCATGAGCAAGGAAGATCACGAAAAAAGAAAAATATTTTGTGGATTTCTGTTTAATTCCTCAACAGTTCCTTGACTTTTTTATGAGTTTTTGCTATTGTTAAAGAAGATTCCAGAAACCAGAAAAACATAAATTTTACATAGTTAAAGAGGGGAACCTGTTATGTCACAATTCCAAACTTACCTTATTGATGAGGCTGGGAGCCATATTCCGCGTCAGTATCTGCGGGAAGCGGGGGTGTTGCTGCCGGTGAGCAGTTTGCCATCGCCGTACGGGATCGGGACGCTTGGGCAGGCAGCCTTTGATTTTATTGATTTTTTGCAGGCATCGGGGCAAACATACTGGCAGGTATTGCCAGTTGGGCCTACCAGTTTTGGCGACAGCCCATACCAGTCTTACTCCACCTTCGCAGGCAATCCCTATCTGATTGATCTGGACGGCCTGATTCAGGATGGGCTGCTTTCCAAACAGGAGGTGAGCGCAGTCGATTGGGGGGATGATCCGGCGCATGTGGATTATGACAAATTGTACCAGTCGCGTATGGGGATCTTGAAAAAAGCGTTTCGAAAAAGCCGCCATCCAGCCTGTATGGCTTATCAAACATTCTGTACAGAAAACAAAGCATGGCTGGACGATTACAGTTTATTCATGGCACTCAAAAGCCATTTCCATGGGGTGGATTGGCACGACTGGGAACCTGACCTACGGGATCGAAAACCGCAGGCTTTGGCACAGTGGAAGGAAACGCTCAAGGAGGAAATTGACTTCCATAAATTCACGCAATATGAATTTGACCGTCAATGGGAGCGCGTACAGTCGTATGCCAAAGAACATGGGATAGCGATTATTGGGGATCTGCCGATTTATGTTGCCTTAGACAGCGCAGATGTGTGGGTACATCAGGAACAGTTCCAGCTGGATACGGATGGCAAACCAACGAAAGTCGCAGGGGTGCCGCCGGATGCCTTTTCGGCAGACGGCCAGCTTTGGGGAAACCCGCTGTACCGTTGGGACGTGATGGAAAAGGATGGGTTTGCATGGTGGAAGGAGCGCATGGCCTTTGCCGCCAAACGTTATGATTGGATCCGCATTGACCATTTTATTGGGATTGTGCGTTATTTTTCGATCCCAGCAGGCGACAAAACTGCTGCAAATGGCAAATGGGTTACAGGGCCTGGCAAGAAGCTCACCAAAGCGATCCATACCGTGGTGGATGCCAGACGGATTATTGCCGAGGATTTGGGCGTGGTAGTACAGGAGGTCAATGAGCTGCGCGATGAGATGGGATATCCAGGGATGAAAATTATGCAGTTTGGCTTTGACGGAAACCCATCGAACGACCATTTTCCAGAAAATTACCGGTCCAATATGCTGGTTTATGGCGGAACGCATGATAATGAAACCTTGCTCGGATACTTCACAGAACGCGAAGAAGAAGCCGCACGGGCGAAAGCGTATCTGGGGGCTCAGAGCCTTGCAGAAATCCCCTTTGCGATGCTGGAGGTCGGATATGCAACAGTAGCGCGTCTGGTGATTTTTCAGGCGCAGGATTTGTTGGAACTGCCAAACTCGGCGCGTATGAATTTCCCATCTACTGTGGGCGGGAACTGGCAATGGCGGCTGAAAGAAGGGGAGTTGACAAAAAGTTTAGCACGCCGGCTCAAGGGGTTGGTCCGGGCGTCCGGGCGTATGCAGACGAATGCCCAATAGGGGGACGATACAATGAAAGTATTGGATTGCAGGGAAACCCGTGAACTGGAACAGCGGGCCGTAGAATATGGTGCCAACTATGCGGATTTGATGGAAATGGCTGGGGCAGCCGTGACCTGTTTTTTACGCAAACATTTTGAAATTTGTGGGAAACAAATTTTAATCTTGTGTGGCAAAGGCAACAACGGCGGCGACGGTTTTGTGATCGCGTACCGTTTGTGGGAAGCGGGTGCAAAGGTTACGATTGTCCTGCTTGACGGTCTTCCCCAAACAGAGCTGGCACGTCAAAGGTTGGCAAATGTTCGCAGTACCAGCATCCATACTCTGAGCCTTCAGGACGATGAAGGGGAAATTGATGCCGCAATTTTACAGGCGGATTTGATTGTTGATGCAATCTATGGGATTGGGTTCCGGGGGTCGGTGCCGGAGGCTATGCGCCCCGTCTTTTTTGCGGTCAACGATGCCAAAGTCCCGGTTGTAGCGGTGGATATCCCCAGCGGTCTCAACGGTGATACGGGCCGGGCAGAAGGGGTACATATCAAGGCTGACCATACTATCACCTTTAGCACGAAAAAACCGGTCCATTTCTTTTTGCCTGCCAAACAAGATTGTGGAAATGTTCTGTTAGCGGATGTAGGCATTCCAGAAGATGTGCTAAGAAAACAGGAGTGCGGGCTGGAAGTAGTGGAGCGCTTTTTTCTCAATCCCCTGACCGTACCACGCAGCCCCGAAACCAATAAAGGCAGCTATGGACGCCTGCTTGCGGTATGCGGTCAGGAGGGGATGGCAGGTGCTGCGGTACTTGCAGTCAAAGCCGCAGTACGCTGTGGGACTGGGCTGGTTGATCTGGCGTTGCCAAAATCCTTTTATCCAGTTGCCGCGAGCCATTTGGTGGAACCGATTTTTACCCTTCTGCAAGAAGGCAGGGAGGGAAACCGTCTGCTTTCCGAACAACTCGCAAAGAGTACGGCATGTCTGGTTGGTTGTGGAATGGGTTGTGGAGAAAGCGAACGGGAACGAGTGTATGAACTGATTGCACAGTCGCGGGTTCCGCTGGTTCTGGACGCCGATGGTATAAATGCGGTGGCCCAGAATATAGATATATTGAAAACAGCGCGTGCACCCTTGATTCTCACGCCGCATCCTGGTGAAATGGCGCGGCTTTTGGGTATGACTGCTCAAGAGGTACAAAAAAACCGTTTGGAAATTGCCCGCAGTTTTGTGCAGCAATATCCGGCTATTTTGGTACTCAAAGGGAACCAGACTTTAATTGCTGTGCCGAGCCGTGAACTTTCTGAAGAAAGCACCAGCCATTTTACCAGTAAAGTATACATAAATCCCACCGGGAATCCTGGTATGGCCAAGGGCGGCAGCGGGGATGTTCTTGCCGGGATGATTGCGGCTTTTTGTGCACAGGGCATAAAGCCATGGCAGGCAGCGGTTCTCGGCGTGTATTTGCATGGACTGGCCGGGGATCGCTGTGCAAAAAAATATTCCGAACGTGCCATGTTGCCGACGGATTTGTTGGAGGAATTGCCTGCGCTGTTTTTAGAACTTGAAGAGCGGTGATTCCATGTTGAAACGACGTTGCTTTGCCTTTTCTGTATTGGTTTGCCTTTGGATTTTTTTGCTGGTATGCTGTGGGTGTGAAATTTCCACATTGCCACCAAAACAGCTTTCTGCTGCGGATCTCGTTTTTTCGCTGGAAGCCAACGTCGAAATCCAGTCGGTCGGGCAGGGATATCACGGCAAGTTGCAGTATCATCCCAGTCAGGTTGCAAGTTTTACGCTGGACAGCCCGGAGGAACTCAAGAGCCTGACCTGGTTTTGGCAGGGCGATCATTTTCAAATAACCTATCAGGGGCTTTCTGTTCAGTCGAAGGACTGTCCGTTGCCCGATTCATCTTTTGCGGCTTTGCTGATCCGTGTCCTGAACTATGCACAGCAACCTGCGGCTTTGACTGCTTGCGGCGATCATACATTTGAGGGTGTAAGCGATGGCGTACCGTTTACCATTACAGCTGGGGCTGATGGCAGGATTCAAAAAGTTGAAATACCTGAGTTTGACTTTGTGGCGTCTTTCACTGACCCACAATCAGAAATATTAAAAAACGCAGGAAGTTAAAAATAGAGGAGGAAATTTATTATGGCAGTTTATAAATGCAGTGTATGCGGGATGATTTTTGATGAGGAAAAGGAAAGGAAACAGCTTTCCGAGTTGGAGTGTTGTCCAATTTGCAAACAGCCGATTTCCAAATTTGAACTGGTTGCCGACGAGGCGCAGCCTGTATTAACCACGAAGTATGAAGGGGAACTTGCGTATGATCCGCAGTATGCACGGCAGGATAAAAACAGCCGTTATATGGCGGAAATCCATGAGATGGCGGTGAGCGGAAAAAGCCTTGACGCTGCGATGGGGACCCAGATGCCAATGCCCGGCTGGGATGACATCTTGCTGCTTGGCGCACAGTTGAATCCTGCGCCACTTCTGGATTCTGACCCAGTGGAAACCAAAACTGTCATCGGCAGGCATGCAAAAAAACCGATGGTGCTGGAAAATCCAGTTTATATTTCACATATGTCGTTTGGTGCGCTTTCCCGGGAAATCAAAGTGGCGTTAGCTAAGGGGAGCGCTATGGCCAAAACTGCCATGTGCAGCGGGGAAGGGGGCATCCTTCCGGAAGAAAGAGAGTCTGCTTATCGGTATATTTTTGAGTATATCCCCAATCAATATTCGGTGACCGATGAAAATTTGAAATCCTCCGATGCCATTGAAATTAAGCTTGGTCAAGGCACGAAACCCGGCATGGGAGGTCATCTGCCTGGCGAAAAGGTTACACCAGAAATTGCAGCGCTTCGTGGAAAAAATGCTGGGGAAGATATCCAGAGTCCAAGCAGATTTTCGGAAATCAATTCCAAAGAGGATCTCAAACATATGGTGGACATGCTGCGCGAACGTTCCGAAGGCAGACCGATTGGCATTAAGATCGCTGCAGGGAGAATCGAACGCGATTTAGAACATTGTGTTTATGCTGCGCCTGACTTCATCACCATCGACGGACGCGGGGGCGCGACGGGTTCCAGTCCACTGTTCCTACGGGAATCCACCTCAATTCCAACGGTATTTGCCCTACATCGCGCACGCAAATACCTTGATTCTATCCATTCAGACATTTCGCTTGTGATTACCGGCGGGCTGCGGGTATCGTCAGATTTTGCCAAAGCGCTTGCTATGGGTGCAGACGCTATTGCAGTCGCAAGTTCAGTTCTGATCGCTGCGGCTTGCCAACAGTACCGAATTTGTGGAACCGGGGACTGTCCGGTGGGAATCGCCACACAGAAACCGGAATTGCGTGCGCGTCTGAAAACGGATGCTGCTGCACAAAGGGTTGCTAATTTCTTAGAGGTGTCACGCCGGGAGCTCATGACGTTTGCCCGCATTACCGGGCATGCGTCGGTGCATGACCTGAGTGTGCGTGATCTTGTTACACTTGATTCCAGTATTGCCCAATATACGGATATCCCTCACGCAGGTATGGCGGCAGAAGTATAATTTACCCATTAAAAAGATCTTGGACACAGCCACGCTCCGAGGTCTTTTTTTGATGGGTTTTAATGCCTGATATGGAATTTTAGCCAGTCACTGGTGACATAGTAAAAAAGAAAAAGCTCTGATACGAAAACGTACCAGAGCTTTATTTTGGCGG
>CATJNB010000041.1 GCA_949741605.1 uncultured Eubacteriales bacterium
GCATGGGTTGGGTCGGCGAGCATGGGATACGTAATGGTTTTGATCCTCGGGGACGAGTCGTGCCATGCCTTATGCACAAAATGGGTATCCGTGGATACCGAATAAATTTCGCAGCCTGCGGCTTTGAATTCTTCATATTTTTCTTGCAGGTCTTCCAACTCGGTGGGGCAAATAAAAGTAAAGTCAGCAGGGTAGAAGAAAAAGACACTCCATTTCCCTAGGATATCCGCTTTGGTGACGGTTTTAAATTCTCCGTTTTGATAGGCTTGTACCGAAAAATCGCTGACTTCTTTGTTAATCATTGACATAATAAAAAGAATCCTCCTGACGTATTCTTGTTCTATTTTGACCAATAGAGCAAATGTTTTACACAAAGACAAACCTTTCCTTTACATGGTTGTCTGTATGAGTATAAATATACCGTTTTTCCAAAAAATTGTCAAGAATTAGGATTGTCAAAACAGCACCCAAGCGAGCTTGTCTGGAAAAGTGTTGAAAAATGGGAGCGGTTTGGGTATAATACAAGATAAGGAATTTGTTTCTTTTAGAAAGAAGGAGCGATGATTATGATTGGAGTTTTCACCTATCAGATCCCGCACCGCAAAACCTATGATACCCTGTGCCAGCTCAAGGCGCGTGGGATTGGGGGTCAGGTTGCGGTGTTTGCGGAGCCTCTGCATTATCAGAAAAGTTTTCGTCCTTTGATTGAGCATCGGCCGAAAATCTACGGTTCCCTGCCCGGTCCGCAGGAAATGTGCGAGAATTTTGGGTATCAGTATTTTGAGGGCTTTCAGGAAGGGGTATTGCCCGAGAACAGCATCATTCTAATTTGCGGGGCTGGGATCGTCCCACAGGAGCGGATCGAAAAATACCGGATTCTGAACTCCCATCCCGGCTATCTGCCCAATGTGCGTGGACTTGATGCCCTCAAATGGGCCATTTATGACGGCCAGCCCATTGGGGTCACGACCCATCAGCTGGGGGATCTGGTCGATGCCGGGCTGATTATTGAACGGAAATTGGTGCCGATTTATTTTAACGATACGTTCCATGCTGTGGCGCAACGGCAGTATGAGATGGAAGTGTCCATGCTGGTTGACGCCGTTGAGAAGGTGGGGTCTGCACACGAATTTGTCCAGCCCGGGGATTTCCCCCTGCACAAACGTATGCCCCATGAAAAAGAAACCCGTTTGCTCCAGCGGTTTGAGGAGTTAGTGCGTCAAGTGGAAATGGATTAAAAAAAGTCTGTCCCCAGAGCTCTGAGGGCAGACTTTTTCGATGTCAGGGGAGAGGTTCGGTGTGGATTTGCTGGAGTAAGGCTTCTGTTTTTAATTTGGCGTTCCACAGTTCGTCGGGATGGGTGAAATTGGAGCGGTACACTTCCAATATGATATCTCCGCAAAACCCTTGCCCGATGAGCTGCCGGAAAAAACGCCCATAATCCATATGTCCCTGAAACGGTACCAGACAGTCTTTCCCGGGGCTGTGGTCGTTACAATGCACATGGCGCACACAGGACCCCATGGCAGCCGCCATCGAGAATGGGTCAGCGCCTGCGCGTACTGCCTGCTTGACGTCCAAAGCAAAGGCAGCGGTTTCCCCGAGCGCCTGCCGCATACCCAAAATAAATTGTAGGTCTTGGCTGGCAAACCCGTTGACATTTTCCTGACATACCGTCACCCCATAGGTTGCTGCCCGTTCTGAAAGTCTGCAAAACCCTTCCAGATATCC
The DNA here is from genome assembly GCA_949741605.1 of uncultured Eubacteriales bacterium. Lineage (GTDB taxonomy): Bacteria > Bacillota > Clostridia > Oscillospirales > Acutalibacteraceae > UMGS1071. The sequence continues at coordinate 1,732 of CATJNB010000041.1, forward strand.
GCTAAGGCCAATGGTGCGCCCGTCGATGGGCAGACGCTGGCCATGCAGGATCACATATTGGGCGCCAAGGCGTTTGGCGGCGGCAAAATACTGTTCATAAAAGGCAAGGCCATCCAGGGTGCGTGAAGGGTAGTTGGAAAAGAGCAGCATCCCTTCCAGCCCTGACGTAAATGGATGCACAGATTGAACCGTTGCGCCATATTGGTACAATAATGCTTGCAGCTTGCAGAGATATTCCGGCTGGATTTCGCGGTAAGTATTAAAAAAAATTTCAAAATGCCGGAACCCACATTCTAATAAATCCTGCAAAGCCTTTGCGGTTTCCATGGGGTACAGGCACGCACTCGAGATCCCAACCTTCACGGGGAAACCTCCTTTTCTAGTTAGTATGCTCGGTTTCTTTTGCCTCTATCATAGCACGAAATTCCACTGGTTTCAAACACATAATTCATGGGCGAATGTCGCAGGCTAAGGATGTGCCGGAACAGAAACCATTTGGGAGGAATACGCATGAGCCAAACAACGTGTCACGATGCCAATACCGAAGTGTTGCAGGAGCTTTACCATACCACAAAAATGGGAATGGAAGCCGCAAAAATGCTGCTCCCCAAAACCCGGGAACCAGCCTTTCGCAAGGCGGTACGCGAACAGGGGGAATGTTACCGCCGTTTTACCGACCAGTGCGCGCATCTGTTGCAGGAGAAACAGCGTCCGCTGAAAAAACAGGGCATGATGGAAAAAGCCAGCCTGTGGGGTTCGGTACAGATGAATACCATGATGGACAGCTCGACGAGCCATCTTGCAGAAATGATGGTGAATGGAACCAATATGGGCATTGTGGATATGACTAGGACGTTACGCGAACACAAGGATTGCAACGGCACTGCACGCAGCCTTGCCCAGTCTTATCTGGATGCCGAACAGTTCCATTTGGAGAACATGAAACAATATCTCTAAAATCCGCATAAAAATCCAAAACCACGCCCTGCCTGCTTGATTTTAAGGCGTCTTTTGATTATAATGGAACGATAAGAGCAAATCAGGCAGGAGGGGTCGTCATGGCGGTTTTGAGTGCGGGAAGTTTGACAAAAGCATACGGCACAGATGTGATTTTCAGCGGGGTATCGCTGGAGATCCAGGACAATGACCGGATTGGTCTGGTGGGGTGCAACGGCTGTGGGAAAACAACGTTATTCCGGGTGCTCACTGGTGACTTGCCAGCCGACAGCGGGGACATCTTCCGTTCCAAAGAAACGGTCATTGGGTACATGGAGCAGCACGTTTGCCGTACCCCGGAAATCAGTGCGCTTGCCGAAACCATGCAGGTGTTTGCGCCGCTCATACGCATGGAAGAAGAACTCGATTATATGAACCAGCAGCTTGCGGCACATTCGATGCTCACGCCCGAGCAACTGCATACCCTGATCGAAAAACAGGCGCATTTAAACGATACCTTCCTTGCACAGGGCGGGCTGACCTTCCGCGGGCGGGCACGTTCGGCGCTGATGGGGCTTGGGTTTGACGAGGCGCAAATGGCGCTGCCGGTGATGTCCTTGAGCGGAGGGCAGAAGGCCAAATTGCAGCTTGCAAAATTACTGCTCAGCGGCTCCAACCTGCTGCTGCTCGACGAGCCAACGAACCATTTGGATATTGCCTCCGTGGAATGGCTGGAGGATTTTCTGCGGGCTTATACAGGGGCGTTTGTGGTGATCTCGCATGACCGCTATTTCCTTGACCGCATCACCAACCGTACCTTCGAGCTGGAACATGGGAAATTGTGGCAATATAAAGGCAACTATACAGCGTCCCGCACCCAAAAGGCAGAACGCAACCTGACTGCCCAGCGCGAATATGAAAAACAGCAGGTAAAGCTCGATAAAATGCGCGATTATGTCCGCAAAAATTTGGCGGCGTCGAGCAGTACGAACAGTGTGGGATCGCGGGTCAAGGCGCTCGAGAAAATGGAACGCGAAAATACCCTTTTGGAACGTCCGCAGGGGCCATCGCAGGCCATGCAGGTTACGTTCTCCATCCGTAACCGCGGCGGCAATGATGTCCTCAAAACCACCGGCCTTTCCCTGACTATTGGCGGTACGGACATTTTCCAGAAAGCAGATTTGGAAATCCACCGCGGACAACGGGTATTTTTGATTGGTCCGAACGGCTGCGGGAAAACCTCCCTGTTTAAAACGATTCTGGGGGAAATCCCAGCAACCTCTGGCGAGCGGAAACTGGGGGCGGGCATTGAAATTGGCTATTATGATCAGGCGCAGGAAGGTCTGGATGCCAGCAAAACGGTACTTGACGAAGTATGGGACGCATACCCCCATCTGAAGCAGGGCGAAGTGCGCGGGGCATTGGCGGTGTTTTTGTTCCGGGGCGAGGACGTATTCAAGCCCATTGGGGCGCTCAGCGGCGGCGAACGTGCCCGGGTGCTGTTGCTCAAATTGATGCTCTCGCAGGATAATTTTCTGCTATTGGACGAGCCGACGAACCATTTGGATTTGGATTCGTGCGAGGCATTGGAGCAGGCGCTGCAAGGCTATGAGGGGACACTGCTGGTCATTTCGCATGACCGTTATTTTATCAATAAATTATCCGACCAGATTTACGATTTGACCCCACAGGGGACCGTTTCGTATCCGGGCAATTATGATGACTATTTGGCGCGGGTCAAGATGCAAACTGCGCAAACTCCGCAGGCTGAAACCGTCACCCCAAAGCAGAATGACTACAAACGGAGAAAAGAAGCACAGGCCGAAAAACGGAAAGTACGGGCTGCACTGGCACGTACAGAGGATGAGATCGAGCGTCTGGAACAGGAGATGGCGGGGATTGAGGACAGGCTGTCAGAACCGGAGGTATCTACGGATTATGCAGCGGCCATGGAACTGACGGGCCAGCTTGACCGTTTGCGTGTCCAGCTGGAAGAAGCAATGGGGCAATGGGAAGAACTGTCTGCTAAGGTACAGGCGATGGAGGAAGAAGGGGAATAAAAAAGCAGGACGTCTTGCCAAAAGGCTTGGGAAACGTCCTGCGGGCGGATTATTCGTCTTTTACATACTCAAATTCTTGGATTTCCTCGAAAAATTCTTCGATTCCTTCCCCTTCGTCGGGGACCTCCACGGTGACTGGCTTGGATAAATTCAGGCTGAAAATTCCGATCAGGGATTTCCCGTCGATCCGGTAACGGCCTGTGGTCAGGTGGATCGGGAACCGGTATTTGGTAGCCGTTGCAACAAAGCGGTTCACTTTATCCCCACTGCAGAGCAAAACCTTTTTTTTCGTCATAGCGGTTACCTCCTTTCTTCTATTCCCTGTAATTTTCCGGATTTTTTACAAAGATCCGGCAGTGTTAATCTTCATCATACTATAAAAATAAGGATTCGTCAATGGGATTTCCAATCTCTCCCATTGGTTTTTCCAGAGCTTAGGAGGTACTCTATGAATATCGAACAGCAATTTAATGGGATTGCACAGGAATACGATCAAAACCGCAGAAAATTTATCCCCTGCTTTGATGATTTTTATGGGCGCACGACAGAGTTTCTTGCCGCCCATTTGCCGGCTCCCCAGCGTATTTTGGATCTCGGAGCGGGAACCGGCCTGTTATCGTCCTTCTGGTTTTCGCATTTCCCACAGGCCGACTATGTGTTGGTGGATCTTGCAGAGGATATGCTGCAAGTTGCGCGGCGCAGGTTTGACGCTTTGCCAAACGTCTGCTGTGAGGGAATGGATTTTTCCAAAGCATTGCCAAGCGGCCCTTTTGAGGGGGTCATATCAGCGTTGTCCGTTCACCATCTGGAACAAGCCCAAAAACAGGAGCTGTTTCTGCGCCTGTATGAGTGCCTGCCCAGTGGGGGATGGTTTGTCAATTACGACCAGTTCTGTGCTGGCACGCCAGAGATGAGCGCGTGGTTTGATTCGTATTGGGAAAACCAGCTTAGGGAAAGTGGTCTGACCAGCCGCGATATTGCGCTATGGGAAGAACGCCGGAAATTAGACCGGGAATGTACGTTAGAGCAGGAAATGCAAATGCTGCGGGAAAGCGGGTTTGAAATGGTACAGTGCGTGTATTCCTGCCAGAAGTTTTCTGTGATCGCGGCAGTCAAATCCTAGATGCCAAAACAAAGGAGTATTGTTATGAAGGTATGCGTAACCACGCTGGGATGCAAGGTCAACCAGTACGAAAGTCAGGCCATGCTCAGCCAGCTGACCGCCCATGGGTTTCAGGTTTGCGGCCCAAAGGAGCCGGCGGATGTCATTTTAATCAATTCCTGTACCGTCACGTCGGCCAGCGACCACAAAGTGCGCCAAATCCTGCACAAGGCCAGACGTGAGCATCCCGGGGCTGTGATCGTCCTGACCGGCTGTATGCCGCAGGCGTTCCCGGAGCAGGCAGAGGCACTTTCGGATGCCGACATCGTACTGGGCAACCGCAACCGGGCATCCCTGCTTCCGCATATTTTACAGTATCTCTCCACCCGGCAGCGTATTGTTGAGATTGCCCCGCATACATCCGAAGACGCGTTTGAACCCATGGCGGTTGACACGTTCCATGAGCGTACCCGTGCGTTCCTGAAAATCCAAGACGGTTGTAACCGGTTTTGTTCGTACTGTATTATCCCGTATGCGCGCGGCCGGGTGCGTTCCAAGCCGATTTACGACATCCAAAAAGAAATCGCCCAATTGGGCGAAAATGGTTACAAGGAAGTTGTGCTGACGGGGATCAATTTATCGGCATATGGGCAGGATTTGGGGCTGCATTTGTGTGATGCCGTTGAGACAGCCTGTGCAGACCCAAACATCCAGCGGGTACGTTTGGGTTCCCTGGAGCCAGAACAATTACAAGGACCTGTTTTGGAACGTCTGGCACGGCAGGAGAAGCTTTGTCCACAGTTCCATTTATCCCTGCAAAGCGGCTGTGATGCTACCCTGCACCGTATGAACCGCCATTATACGGCTTCGGAATACCGGACCATTGTGGAGGATTTGCGCCGGATTTTCTCAAACGCTGCTATTACTACCGATATTATGGTAGGCTTTCCCGGAGAAACCGATGCCGAATTTGCCGAAAACCTAGCATTTGCACGGGAGATCGGGTTTGCGAAAGCGCATGTGTTTGCTTATTCGCGGCGTCCGGGCACACGGGCGGGGGATGCCCCGGATCAGGTGCCCAAACGGGTCAAAGAAAAACGCAGTCAGGAAATGATCGCTGTGACCAAAGCCTCTCAACAGGAATTTTTCCAAAGCCAGCTGCATATGGTGCAGCCTGTGTTGCTGGAGCAGGAGAATGCTCCCGGGCAATGGGAAGGCTATACGCCAAACTATACCCCTGTGCTGGTTTGCGCTGACGGGTCATATGCCGGGCAGATCCTTGCGGTACGTCTGACGGGCGTAGACAAGGATCGCTGCACAGGTGTGCCGGCTGTGCTATAACACCTTCATGACATTTTCCACTTCGGTTTTGGTATGCGGGTTTTCCAGATAGTCATAGGCATAGAACATAAAACCATCGCCTTTTAAATCTCGTCCCAGCGTTACTTGGCGCGCAAGGATATCATCCGCATTTTTCCATGTGCCGTTATCCACGTCCGATCCTGCCTTATACAGTCCGATCCCATAGTACAGCTTAATTTCCGGATTCGTGACCAGATCACGCCAGGTTTGCGCGGCTTTGTCAAAGGGGAGATAGGTGTTTTCAAAATTGACATACAGTTGTGGGCAAATATAATCCAGGTATCCCGACGTGCTGCACCATGTCCGTACATCCGCTCCCATATTTTCATCATTTTGGATGTTTCCCTGCGGCGAAATCCCAAACACCACTTGCGGGTTTGCCGCTTTGATTTGCCGGTAAACTAAGGATACCAACGCATTAATATTCGATTTGCGCCACTCGGGCAGAGAAAGTGGCGTGCTGCCGGACGCCACAGACTGACAGTATTCCTCATAAGAACTTTTGTCAAATTCCGAGGAGGTTGTGGGGTAAAAATAGTCGTCAAACTGCACACCGTCTACGGGATATTTAGACACAATTTCTGAAATCCCATCCGCGATATATTGGCGCACTTCTTCTTTGGCCGGGTTGTAATATTTCCCGCTGGTTTCGCCCCAATCCAGTGTCCATGCGGCTTTCTGCGGATCGTTTTTCCAAAGGTTATAGGGGTTGTCCGCGGAGAGAATGGATGGGCTGCTTTTTACTTGAATCCGTAACGGGTTCACCCATGCATGAAATTGGAGCCCCTCTCGGTGTGCCGCTTGTACCATGTAGGCAAGCGGGTCATAACCGGGATTGACCCCCTGTGTCCCGGTCAGGATTCCCGACCATGGAAACCGTTCAGAGGGATACAGCGCGTCCCCGAAAGGGCGCACCTGTACGATCAAAGCATTCATGCCTTTGTTTTTGGCGCCGGCTACAATGGCGTCAAATTTTTTGCGGAAAGCAGTTTCTGACTGGTCGGATTCCCGGCTCATATCAAGGCTCAAATATGGCACCCAAACCGCTTTCATTTCCGCAGTTTCCATGGGTAACACAGAGCTTTCCAGCGCGGAAACCTGCGATGCTGTGGGAGAGGAAGGTTCCTGTTTGATGGAATTTTTCAGCCACATGCTCACTAGCACTACCAGCACCAAAAAACCAAGGGCAATCAAAATCGAATACGTGGAAAATAATTTTTTCATGGAAAAATCCTCTCTTTTCTCGCAGCCTGTTTTTAAAGGGTATGCGCCTGTCCGGAAAAATAGACATGCAGAAAATAGGGGCAGCCTACTTGTTGATAAAATTTAGTCAAAAATGAATTGAAGCATTGCTTTTCGTGTGCTACACTAAACACGATACTTATGTGAATCAGGAAGGAATGGAACGATGATGGAACCAAACAAAACTTTTCGCGATACTACCGATTTATTAGTGTACGGGCATGAGGGATGGCTCGAATCTTACCCTTCCCATTACCATGCCGGCGATCCGGTCATGGCAAAACTCAAGTGGGGCCACAATATGGAGGATGATGGCCTGCCGCGTATGAAGGAGCTGGACTACCGTGCCTATGCCCCGGACGGCACCTTTGCAGAAATGAAGGTGGAAGAAGGCGGGGATTTCTGGTTTGACCTTACTGGCGATACCGATCAGGAAGGTTTTTATACGGTCGTTACCCTTTACGATAATTGCTATGCCCGTTTCGGTGAGGACCGTTACAAACGCGGCAGCCGCAAGGAAAATCCCGATGCCGACGAGGTTCTCGATTACTGTCAGTGTGCCATGACCTGCATTTCCGTTGGGCACCATCACGAAACTGTGGTTGCCCCGCTCAAGGGCCTTCCGGTCAGCCTGATGCCGACAACAGGCCCGAAATATACCGTGGGTCATGAGATTGTTTTCCAGCTGACGGTTGACGATCAGCCCCAAGCGGAAAATGATACTGTTTTGGTTTACAGGGGCGAAAATGGTCTGACGGAAACCACAGTCACCAGCGATGACAAGGGGCAATTCCACATCACACTGGAAAAAGCAGGGATGTATTGCCTGATCGCACGGGTGAAACGCGATGTCAAAAAAGACGGTGAGTACGATGGCCAGAGCCTGACTGCAACCCATTGCTTCCGGGTACACGAGGAATCCCACCACCACGGCCACGACCATCACGACCACTAAACCGCAGGATTCACAATCACATGGCAGCACAAGCTGTACCATGTGATTTTTTTGTCCCTCTTGACAAGAGGAGGGTTGTGTGTTATATTTAGATAAACATCGAATAGATAATTATCTAAATAAAAAAAGGGGGGAACCTATGGGATTCCAGGAAAGTATGAAGGCGTTGTCCGACCCGACCCGCCGGGAAATCCTGAAGTTGCTGCGAAAGCAAAAAATGTCTGCTGGGGAAATCTGTGCCCATTTTCCAACCGCTGGCGCTACAGTTTCCCACCATCTCTCGATCCTCAAGCAGGCTGATTTGGTGCGCTGTGAAAAAGAAGGGAAATTCATCTACTATGAATTGAACCTTTCTGTCATGGAGGAACTCATGGCGTGGTTCCAAGGGTTTTTTAAAGGAGGAAATCAATGAAACAGTCAGTAAAGTTTGTCC
>CATJNB010000042.1 GCA_949741605.1 uncultured Eubacteriales bacterium
CAGGCTTTGCCGTCTGGGACGGTTTTGCACCAGCCTTTGGGGCAGGAGCCTTTTCGGTGCGCTCTGCTTTGGCTGGCTTTTCCGCACGCTCTGGTTTCTCTGTTTTTTCTGCTTTGGGGGCAGATTCCGCAGGGGCATTTTTCTGGGCAAAATAGTGGTCAAAATTTTCCACGCTATGTTGGGCCGTCAGCCGGTCCAGCACAAGATCCAGCTCCTCCTCATTCAGGGCTGTTGTCACTTTTTTTGGTTCACCGCCCAAGGGTTTCAGCAGTTCGAGGACCTGTTTGTTCTCGACCTGGAAGTCTTTGGCGACATCATTTACTTTATATTTTTTTGTCATATAATCCATACCTCCTCAAAGTTTCTGTCATGTATCGTTAAAAAGAATTTGCGAAAGAAAGAAGCCGATTGGCAAACCCGCGGTCGCACACGGCAAGGATTCCGGTGCAACGGCCGATGGCATGTTGGAACTGTGCCATGGCAAACGGCGGGCTCAGGCAGGGCACCCCGTATGGTTCCGCCACATCCAACACACGGCGGCGGGAACGTTCGGAAAGGTCACAGGAAAGAATCAGCAGGCTGGCCTGCCGTTTCCCCACCTGTTCGATCACAGCGTCGCAGCCAAACACCAGTTTCCCGGCGCGGCGCGCGATGCCCAGCATGGATAGAAAGGACTGTTCGGGATTCATGTTTGGATTTCCTCCTCCAGACGGTCATAAACCTCCTCGGGGATCTGGCACGAAAAGGCACGTTCCAACCGCCGCGATTTCCGTGCCGCTTTCAGGCAATCGAGCTGTTTGCAGATATACGCTCCGCGGCCCGGTTTGCGGCCCGACAGATCCAGCGAGATCCCGCCGCGGCACACAAGCCCGCCCGCTTCATCGAGCTGGTCAGGCGCCTTGACCACACGCACCAGTTCCTGTTTTGGCTTGTGGGCCCCGCACCCCGCGCACATCCGCAAGGGAATTTTTTTCTTGTGCAAAATGATTCACCGTCCTTTCCAAACAGCCGTAAGGTCGCTTACTCCTCTTCTGCAAAAGGTTCATCGTTTTCTGGGAAACCGGGGGTTCCTTCTTCTGCCTCGGGTTCCTCTTGGGTTTCTTCTGGGACTGGTTCCTCCTGCGCCGCAAGCAGCATCGCTTCGGACTCAGGCTTAATATCAATTTTCCAGCCAGTCAGCTTGGCAGCCAGACGGGCGTTTTGCCCTTTATTCCCAATGGCAAGGGAAAGCTGGGAATCCGGCACCGCCACCTGACAGGCATGGGCCTCAATGTCGGTAACCGTAACGGACAGGACATCCGCCGGGGAAAGCGCGGACGCAATAAAGGTAGCCGGATCGTCCGAAAACTCGATAATATCAATTTTTTCGCCGCCAAGTTCATTGACAATATTGGAAACGCGCGCCCCTCTCGAGCCAATGCACGCGCCAACCGCATCCACATCGGCGTTGTGGGACAAAACCGCCAGCTTTGTCCGCGAACCGGCCTCACGGGAAACCGCTTTAATTTCCACCGTGCCGTCATAAATTTCCGGGACTTCTGTTTCAAACAGGCGTTTAACCAAATCGGGGTGCGTGCGGGAAATCATAGCGCGGGGGCCTTTTTCCGTTTCCTTGACATCCACCACATAAACCTTGATATGGTCGCCCTCGCAGAGCTTCTCGCCGCCGACCTGTTCGCTGCGGGGCAGTACGGCTTCGGCCTTGCCAATCAACAGGGTCGCCGCGCCGGAACGCGGGTCAATCCGCTCGACTAAGGCCGATACCAGCTCCTGCTGTTTGCTCTGGAATTCCTGCATCATCTGGCCGCGTTCGCCGTCGCGGATGCCTTGGCGGATAATATTGCGGGCGGTCTGGGCGGCAATGCGTCCAAATTCCTTGGTGTTTAACAGGACTTCGACTTTGTCTTCATAATTGACAAGCGGTGAAATTTCCCGTGCTTTTTCCAGAGAAATTTCTTTGCCCGGCTCATACACATCATCCACCACCGTTTTCCGCAGATACACTTCAAACGCGCCCTTGTCGGCATTGACCTCCACTCTGGCGTCCTCGTTGCCATAGCTGTTTTTGCAGGCAGTAATGATGGCCTTGGTAATTTTATCGATCATGAAGTCCACAGGGATGCCGCGTTCCTGTTCGAGCAGGTTGAGCGCATCAAAGAGTTCGGTGTTCATTTTTGAGTCATACCTCCATATCATCATCGGACAGTTCATCCGCATCGACATAATCGTCACAGAGCCGTACCGAAGCAGTATCTTTTTTGGGGATTTCGAGGACCTGCCCATCCTGTGTTTCCAGTGTCAGCACAGCGTCTTTAAAATCCTGTAAAATGGCAAGGATATCTTTCGAGCCGTCCGGCAGCGGCCGGAACAGCTTTACCGACACCACAGCCCCCAGATATGCAGAAAAATGTTCCGGGCGGGAAAGCTCGCGGTCAATGCCGGGCGAGCAGACCTCCAGGCAATATTCCTGCTTGATGGGGTCGAGCTGGTCGATGGGGTCGTTGATGGCGCGGCTGAAGGCTTCGCAGTCATCAAGCGTGACGCCCTCGGGACGGTCAATAAAAATCCGCAAATACCAAAGCGCACCCTCTTTGAGAAAGCGGACGTCCCAAATCGAAAGCCCAAGGTCACGGGCAAAGGGCTCGCTAAACTTCCAGACTACGGATGCCGTATTGGACGAATTTTTATTTTTGTGCTGGTCACGATGGCCGGACATAGGAATCACCTCATAAATGCAATAAAAGAGCGGGCGAACCCACTCTTTTATCCTCATACTACATATTTATATGATTCATTATAACACAATATGCAAGCAAAAGCAAGTAGAAATCCTCAAGTTTCCATTTGTTTTCCCAAAAAAGAAGCAGCAGCTTGTGTTAATTTAATTTCCGTTTCGCCGGGAGGCTGGGCATGCTCATCCTGCAACAGCACAACTGCCCCGGTCACATCACTGGACGCGATGATCGGGAAAATAATGCTTGCCGGACGGTTGACCCCTTCTACTGGCTGTACCGTAGGTTCGTCTTTGCCGCTGACAAATTTATGCCGGGCATTGATATACTCCTCGAGCTCCGGGGTAACCCTTCGTTCGAGAAATTCCTTGCGGGATACCCCAGCGGCCGCTACAACATGGTCGCGGTCCACGACCAGAGCCGGCAGGTTTGCAGTTTTGCTCAGTACCTCCACATATTGGCTTGCAAAATCGGAAAGCTCCCCAACTGGGGAATATTTTTTAAAAATGACTACGCCATCAGAATCTGTGAAAATTTCCAAAGGGTCCCC
>CATJNB010000043.1 GCA_949741605.1 uncultured Eubacteriales bacterium
AAAGAAATTTTGACTCCCACAGGGAAGAAAGAATGGAGAATGTCGGTCATTATGCGGATTTTGCAAAACGCTTGTGTTATAATAAGCATAACCTGAAAAACTAGGCAGGAAGCGGCTTTCACTGGTTATGCTTATTTATATTGAATGTTAAAGGCAACTAGCCAAAGAAATTTATCAAAGCTAGATTGAGAAAGAAACGCGCCAAAAATGGCTTGTTTATATCCAGTCGCTTTATCAAACCTTGAAAGAACACGATAAACCGATATTCTAGTATGAAAACTACATAAGATTGAGGAATAGTGTTTACTAATTTCGTTTTAAAAGAAAAATAGGAACGCTGTTTTTTATGCCTGATTGGATGGCGTTTCAGAGAGCCAGAGAGGAAGTTAGTATGCTAAATCCAAAGGATTTACAAACGATTACGCAAATGCTTCAAAGCCAGGCCGCTGGACAGTAGAGCTATCTGGACTTTTTCAAAGCAAAAACAAGCCTCACCGACTTCTTGGCGGCATGGGGTAGAGCAACATCGTAGTGCTTGCCCTCAGCCTGTTTTTTGGCGGGGTAAGCGGCAAAAGTAGGATCCCAGTGGCAGACATACTTGGCAGTGTTGTAAAGGGCGTATCGTAGATATCTGGAGCCTCGCCTTTCCATGTGGGGATGGGATAGCAGTTTTTGAGCTGGCTGGATTGGTAGGTAGAGAGGGACATTCCCGCATAAGCCAGTAGCTTGTTCGGAGAATCAAACCGGGAGAAATCACCGATTTCGGCCAGAATCATGCTTCCCATGCGGTAACCGATGCCTGGAATTATGGTAATGGGGGAATGGCGTTCATCCATGTATGTTGCAATTCCAGAAACTTGGCGGGCATTTTAGAACCGATAGAGAATCTGGCAGCATCCCGGGATCTCCACAGCAATATCCCGCCCATAACGGCCCTTAGAGGCATCAGCTAGCATGGACTTTAATCGGGTTAGGTGAACGGATGAGATTTGCTTGACACCTGGAAATTCCTCCAGCAGAGCGTAAATAGAGACTGAGTGAAGTGTGAAAACCATTTTCTCCAACTCTGGGAACAGGATACAAGCCAATCTGGAAACTGAACCTTTCAGTTTGGTGCGCTCCTTCACCTTGTCCAAACGGTATCTGGTGAGTGACTTTGACTCTTCGTTATGGTATGATGTGTCCGTGTAGAGGGTGGTGCGCAGAGGATTCAAGACATAGGTGGCTAGGCTGTTGTCAAGAAGAAATCCAAGGATGTTGCAGCTGTAATGTCCAGCGGCCTCAAGCTCTGCTTTTATGTAGTCCTGCTGATGAAAGATTAAAATTCATAATTTGCACACTTGATATAGTTGGTTCAAATGGCTACACTATATACAGGACACATCAGGAGGGCAAATAGGTGGGCGTAGAGATTATGCAAGGAAAATCAGATTGACGGTGCAATGGAATATGAATCGGATATGGCTCATTCCTAAAGATGCAAAAGCTTGTTGATGTCCGAAGGAAGTAGGCAATTGACCACTTTTTGACTTTTAGATTTTATCATAATCTAAGATAGGAGGTTTTTACTATGGCGTATAAAATACTTATTGTTGATGATGAAAAAATGCTGACAGAGTTATTATCAAGCCACTTACAAAAGTGTGGATATACAACTTTTGTAGCGGAAGATGCTGAGCAGGCAATATCTATGCTGAATACATATCCAGATTTGATTTTGCTTGACATCAATATGCCCGAAATGGACGGATTGGAGCTATGCAAAATCATCCGCAATCATGTTGCCTGCCCGATTTTGTTTTTGACCGCTCGAATTACCGAACAGGACAAGGTAAACGGTTTGCATGTCGGCGGTGATGATTATATCACCAAGCCGTTTGGTTTGCAGGAATTGACCGCAAGGGTGGAGGCTCATTTGCGGAGAGACGCAAGAAGCAAGTGTACGCCTAAAGTCATATCGTCCCAGGGGTTAATCGTAAATCTTGCGGAACGCAAAATTTTTTATGGAGAAACGGAGCTGAACTTGTCAAACCGCGAATTTGATATTGTTGAGTTTCTAATGAGGAATGCTGGCCAGATATTTGATAAAGAACGGATCTACGAAGCCGTTTGGGGGCTGGATGCCGATGGGAACAATAATGTCATGAAAGAGCATATTCGGAAAATCAGAAATAAACTGACCGAAGCTACGGGCAAGGAATATATAGAAACCGTTTGGGGGATGGGATACAGATGGAAAAAATGAGGAAATCCGCATCCATCAAACACGCTTTTATCTGGGCGGTTGCGGTTACCATGTTGCTTGTTTTTGTATTTTCTGCTTTGACAATTTATGGATGTTACCGCATACAGAAGCATATTCTTCCCGATTCTCAGGAGATGTGGTTGCATACGAAAACGATTATGGCAGATGGGACGGTATCTGAGGGAACGCACAGATTGACACTTGATAAACCTTCTAAGATGTCTATCCTTACCTCTGATCAAACTGACAAAGGAAAAACATTAGAGAATACAGAATTTACAATCGAGAGGATCGAGTCCAGTTTTTCCACACTTCGCCCCAAACAACAGTTACTATATAATGTAATAAGCGTTTCTATGTTTGGGCTTCCTTTTTTCTATTCCATTATCGGGATCGTGTTGTGCGCATGGTGGCTTTATCGGAAAAAGCTGTCGCCCCCCATTCGAGTTCTTGCAGATGCAACCAAGCATATCAAGGAGCAAAACCTTGATTTTACGGTTGATTATAACGGGAATGATGAATTGGGCAGACTTTGCATAGCTTTTGAAGAAATGCGGCAAGCGCTCTATGATAATAACCGGCAGCTATGGAGCATGATTGAACAACGGAAGATTTTGCAGGCATCCGTGGCACATGACCTTAGAAATCCGATTGCGATTGTTGAGGGATATGTGGAATATATGCAGCAATGCTTAGCGGATGGAAACTTAAAGGACGAAGAATTGCAGCATATCCTGTCGAACCTTGCGATAACCTCAAAGCGGATGGAAGGGTATACTGAATATATTCGGGACTTGAATGCCATAGAAGAAACGGAAACAAAATATTCTGCCGTTCAGCTGCCGGATTTTTTGAGAAGGGCTACGGAAAGTCTTTCGTTTCGCGCAAAACAGCATGGCCTGGAGATTGCATACGATTCTACCGTATCCGAATGTCAAGTGAAATTAGATGAGCAAATCTTTTATCGTATTGTTGAGAATATTTTTTCCAATGCCATTCGATATGCCAAGAGCAAGGTGAGGTTTCAATACGCCCTTACCGATGATGTGCTTACGATAACCATATCAGACAACGGCCAGGGCTTTTCCAAGAAAATGCTCCGTAAAAAGAATACCTTCCTGTATTCTGAGGATAAAACGGGGGAACATATGGGATTAGGACTGGCTACCAGTCGTATCCTTAGCCAGAAACACGGTGGAAGCTTAGAGCTTTCCAACATTACTCCCAGCGGGGCTTGCGTAACCATTAAACTTGCCGTCTATCAAACAGGCTGATCTCTTTTGATGCCAATATGCACCGTCCGAAATTTGCGGCGGTGCATATTCTATTTTTTCTGTTTCTTGACCACATTTTGACCTTTGCCTTTTATAATAAAAGTGAAATCTGAATCACAAGGAGGAGAAAGAATGCGAAAGCGACTATTATTGGTTATGATTGGCGGCTTGCTGCTTGCTACATCAGCTTGTGGGAATTATGACATCAGGGACGAGAGCGCCCCCTCGCAAATCTCCGAAGAAAACCCATTCGAGCAAGCGGGGAAAGAGGTTTCTTTAGGGGCAATCAGTCACGGGGAAACCAATCCGACCAGAGATGAGGATCAGAACGTTTTGCCGTATGAGTATAACGGCGGGGAATTTACTTTGGATTATCAACTGACGTCAGAGGGGAAATTGAATAACATTGGCTTCCTGCTCTTTTTGGATGGAAAGCCGCAGGCATACAAGGTAAAGGATACGCAGGAGGAATATGAGTACCTCCATTGCTTCCAAACATCGGAAAAGTACGATGAAAAATTTTCGTTTGTGTTTACGCCAAACACGGGAAAAAAGGGCGATACGCTGAATATTACCGTCATTAGCATTACCAATCCGGCTTTCCAACCCAATATGAAAGAAACCTCAAGCTACGGTTGGTATCATAAGCCCCTTGACAGAATGCTGAAACTGCATTTTAATGAGGATGCGCCGCACAACAATCGCGTTTATGGAGAAACGGAAACGGTTTTTCGTGATGTTACCGTTACCGAAAAAAAGGTCACTTCTTCTTTTCTGGAGAATGAGCTTGCGGAGGCTGGTTGGCAGGGCGTTACGATGGATACCCTGGATAATGGGGTTTATTCGACGATTTTGTATGACGGCAAACTGGAGTATGACAACATCAATCTCACCAAGAAAGATACCCTTACCGTGCGTTACACGATTTGTGGAACACCAGGTGTGCGGTATGGCGTATCCTTCTTCTTAGATCATAAGCCCATATCGTTTGATGGAGTGACCTCATACAATGCAACATTAAGAAAAGGGAATCTGTGGGTCATAGAAGCAACCATAGACGCCTCAAAATTAGATAACTTCAATACCTTCTATGTGGTAGCCGTTGCTGCCGGCAGTGAGACTCCTACCAATAAAACAAATTCCATTTTACTTTACAAGGAGGACTAAAAAGTGAAAAAGAAATTGATGTGTATTATGCTGCTGCTCAGCTTTGCCGTTGGCGTTTCGGCCTGCGGGAATGGCCAGCAGGATGCGAACCGTTCGGAAAATGGAACCACCAGCCATGCGCCGCAATCCAAAAACGATACCTCATCGGAAAAGGGGGAACAGAAAGACGGCAGCCAGAATCCGCAGGCTGGTACCGTTAGTGCATCAGCATTTTCCGGGAAGGTCAGTGACTGCTATTATGGCGGGGGAGATCGGATTGTTGTTGTGGCCGATAAGCTCTATCTTTATGATACGCAAAAAGGCGAAAATATCGCAAGCGCTGATATCTCCCTGGAAGAATTATACGTGCAGACTTACTCGGACGGTTATTTCCTTGTCGGCAGGGAAAAGAACGGGGACGGAGATGCCCTGAAAGGATACCTGTTGAATCGGGAGTTTAAGATTGAGAGTACGGTTTCCTTTCGTGAATTACTCAGCGATGATATTGTCACTGGAACGGAAAGATTTGCTATTTCACAGAACGGAAAACAGATTGCTTTCGGCGGCCTGCAAGGGCTTTACCTTTATGACACCTCTTCCAAAAAGATCCGCACCATTCTGAATTATTCCGAAAATGGAAGAACAAATAATATGGAGATTGTAACCATGGACAATCTTACCTTTACAAAAGATAACGCGTTAGCTTATGTAGGCCAAGGAACAGGCTCTGGTGGTGGAGATGGGTTTTCTGTTTATGGTACAGTGTCCACGGACGGCTCCAATCTCACGATCACAAAAAAAGCAGACTATGAGGTGGCTGGAGAGGAAGTGCAAAGGGGCGGAAACATCCTGATCATGCCACAAGTTTTTAACAAAAATAACGGCACGCTGCTGATGCTTGACACGGCATCCAATGCCGAAAAAATGATGACCTTCGCAAGCAAAAGCGAAGGGAAAGACGGTGTTTTCTGTTCGGAACAAGGGAAATACGTTGCGACTTCTATGTTGGGAGAGACGAGCGTAACCATAAATATTTATGATACCACATCGGGAAAATTGGTCCATACGGAAACGGTTAAGGACAGCAACAGCACCTATTTCCTGCGTGTCCCTCAGATTTTGATTTTGGATGAGTCCGGCACCTGTATCGTGGTACTTGGGAAAAGTATTGGCGAGGTAAACACCTTGATCACAACCTTTGGCTTTGGGAGGTGATTTTTCATGAAGATATCCTTTCAAAATATCTCAAAACAGTATAAAGGAAAATATGCCCTGAAGAATTTTACTACGGAATTGCAGGAGGGGGTCTATGGACTTTTAGGAGCGAACGGTGCGGGAAAAACAACGCTCATCAATATCTTTGTCGGGATTTTAGGCAGCGACAGCGGAACGGTTTTGATTGACGGTGAAGATGCAAAAATCTTGGGCAAAAATTTTCTGTCCAAAATCGGATATATGCCGCAATATCCGATTTTCTACCGAGATTTTAAGGTCATGGATTTCCTGCTATATATGTGTGCGTTAAAAGGAATCTCTATGGAGCAAGGAAAAAAGCGGGCTTTGGAACTTCTGGGTATTGTCAACCTTTTCGATGCAAAAGAGAAAAAGATTGGCGCACTTTCGGGCGGTATGCGTCAGAGAGTCGGCATTGTTCAGGCGATGTTGGGCGACCCTAACATTCTTATTTTGGACGAGCCGACAGCAGGGCTTGATCCAAGTGAACGAATCCGCTTTCGCAACTTGATTTCACAGTTCGCACAGGGACGGACGATTTTGTTGGCTACCCATATCGTCTCCGATGTCGAGTGCATTGCAAAGGAGATTATTATTCTAAAGGAAGGTGCTTTAATTACGCAAGGAACTACCGATGCCTTAGAACAGAATATCTACGGTAAAGTATGGGAGGTAACAGCAAATGCGGAAGATGCCGCCTGCCTTAGCAACCAATATTATGTCAGCAATATGAAACAGCAGGGCGAAAATTTTTCCGTAAGAATTGTAAGCGATATGCTGCCCGCCACAGACGCCGTAAAGGCTTCCCCGAATCTGGAAGATGTATTTCTATACTATTTTGGAGAGAGAAAAAATGACACGCTTAATGAAATATGAATTTTATAAATTATTTTGCAAGAGGTCGATCCTTGTTGTACTCATCGTGTTCAGCATGATTAACCTGTTCAAAATAAATAACGAATTTCATTCCTATTCCTACTTAGCGGACGGACACGACAGCCGGAGTTGGAACAGCGTGTATTGGCGGCTTTATGAAGATTACAGAGGGGAGATCACTACGGAAAAAATCAATCATCTTCTTTCCATATATCAGCCGTTAGCAGATGCGACAGCCGATATGACAGCAAGCACAGCCACAGGCGATCCCAATACGATGACGGGAAATAAATATAGCGACCGAAACATTTTAGATAAATATTATATCGAGCCTATGGAATATTTCTATCATTATCGGACTCATGCTTCAGAAGTGGCAAAGAAAGCAAAAGAAAATGCCGATGTTTACAAAAAACAGGGACAGACTTATGAAGCGCGTAAAAACAGTGTGATCTACAATCTTTATTCTGGCCGGAACATATCAGACTTTGCCTACCAGGAAATGTATAACTATTATTTGAACTATGACTTCTCAAACATATTGGTTTTGTTGCTTTGTTTGTATGGAATTATCAGCACTTTTGTCTGTGAAAAGGAAACGCAAATGGATATGCTGTTATTGACAAATCCTAACGGCGGTAAAAAGACTACGTTCGCTAAAATTGTTGCGGCTACCTTGTTCGTAATCGGTGTGTCCGCATGGTTTTCTGTTCTGGATTATGTTGGTTTTGCCGTTTCCTTCAGAACGATGGAGGGATATCATCTTCCGCTGTATGCGGTCAACAATTTCAGTACGGCTGCGATAAATTGTAGTTTATGGCAATACTCCATTCTGTCCGCAGTCATAAAGATCATCGGTGTATGGACGATGAGTATGGGATTTCTATTCCTTTCTATGTTTTGGCGTAATGCTCTTGTCCCATTTGTCACCGGCTTTGGAGCGGCTTTATGTTTGGTGATTACAGGCGCCTTACAGAGCTATTCCAGTAATATATGGCTCAAGATCATAAACCCGTATTCGCTGCTTGCGAACCGTATTTTATTTAGCAAAACCGAGTTTGTCGGTTTTGCAGGCTATCCGATACCGAGCTTTTGGGCCGCTATTCTGTTTGCCATAATCGTGGGACTAACTGCTATAACGGCAATGATGATACTTTCTAAAAGGAACGATCATTGCCGAGACAGGAGGATAAAATGTCTGGATTTATGTACGAAATAAGAAAGACCATGCTCTACCAGAAGGGGCTGTTCTATATCGCCATTGTCCTGTTGTTAAGCGCGGTTTGGCTCGTTATATTAGACAGCCCCCATGATGCTGCAATGGAGCAGTACAAAAATGAATATGAATGGTATCTGGAAAAGGTAAACGGATCCTGTACCGAAGAATCTTCTCTTTACCTGGAACAGGAAGCAAAGAGGATCGCAGAAGCCAAAAGCAAGCAGAGCTCCCTTTTGGAAAGCTACTATGACGGTAAAATCAGGGAAAGCGAATATAAAAAGGAGAGCCAGGAAATCGAAAAGGTTCTGGAACATCAAAATGGATTTGAGGTCATTTATCAGCAATATCTCTATATTTGCGAAAATGCAGAAAACCGCTACTTTCTTCCAACAAACGGATGGACGGGACTCCTTAGCGGAGGTACGTTTCCTTTCCTTCTTTTCCTCGGTATTTTGCTTTTGGTTACGCCTGTTTTCTGTTCCGAATACAGCTGCCAAATGGATGCTCTGATTTTGACTTCAAAGGAGGGACGAAAATGCTCTCTGCATAAGTTGTTCATTATGATGGCAAGTGTGCTTTTCCTGTGTGTAAGCATCTCGCTTATGGAATACGGATTTTACAGTATCAAATACGGTCTGCCTCATGGGGATTATCCCATTCAAAGCCTTCGTTATTTTGCAGACAGCAGCAAGGCCGTATCGCTATTCGGGGCATATGTATTTGTAGGACTCCTCCGTCTTTTTGGCGGTATGTTTTTTGCGATATTTCTGATGTTCCTTTCCGCTTTGGTAAAGAGGTATGCGATAACCCTGCTTACCGGTGCGGTGTCGGTGATCATTCCTTATATCGGTTTATCCAAAACAAGCATTTACCGTATTCCGTTCCCGTTGCCGTTTCTGCTTGGAACAGACTTTTTTGCAGGCGATATTGTTTCAAGTGATGCTCTGACAGGCGATGAGAAAATTGTGTTTGCGGAGGTTGATACGGTTACGCTGTTGATTTTGCTTTCCGTATCCGTACTTTTATGTACTCTGGCGGCCATTTGGATTTTACGATGTAATTCTAACAAATGGCAGATGAAATCAAGGAAAAAGCGGAATGTAGCGGCTCTCGCTATCATGCTGTGTTTGGTATTCGCAATGACAGGATGTTCAAGTAGCGGAGAAATCAAAAGTTTTGTTTATAATTCATCGGCAGACTATAGCTGTATGGGATACAAAATCATACGGGATGAAGAGTCTTTTGACTATTATCTTAAAAATATTTCTACAGGAAAAACATTTCCTTTCGTACGCTCCCCGATGTTTGGCACTTTTTCTGACCAAGAAAAGGTAGTATGTTATTGTGTGTGTCCACCATATCTGTACTATACCACATCGGTTACAGAAAGCCATGTCAACCGCGTCGGAACCTATAACAGCAACATAACGAAAGTATCGGTGGTCGAGCTGAATTTAGGTACCTTTGAGGAAAATACCATCTTTGAGCAGATCACAAATTCTGGACGGTCACTCTTTGGCATTAATTATGAAACGGGGGACCAATGGGAGTTTTTGGATTTTCATGACGCTTTTTTCTTAAATAACGACAGCATATTTTTCATTGGAAATGATGGCATAACACAGGTGAACCGCTTTACCAAAAGCATTGTAAAGCTTGATATCCCCACAAATGGAAACATTTCATTTGATGGAGAAAGTATTTATTATAAAAACGAACAGGCGGTTTTAACAAGGTATCATGTTTCAAGCGGTGAAACCGTCCTATACGAAAATATAGTGGCATATGATTTCTGCATGGACGAGCAGTCAATCTATTATGTGTCCAGGATAGACGGCGGCTGTGTGTATTCCTGCGATAAGGACGGGAACAACAAAGAATTGATTAGTGATATACCCGCAATGTCGGTTAGTTGTGACGCAGGTAATATTTATGTATTAGCAAAGGAAAGTGGAGAGAAAGTCGTTTTACCAAAAAGTCGTTGAATATTCGGAATTATTGACTTTGGATGGTTGTCCCAATCTTGCCAAGCAGTTGGAGAACGATTTCGAAACTATTTGAAAGTTGTTCGCTGTCCGATTGCTGTTTGATAAATTTAGGACATAAAAAATTACTAGGCTGCATCATTTAGCTTCACGCCTGAAAGAATTTAGGCGTTGTCAGG
>CATJNB010000044.1 GCA_949741605.1 uncultured Eubacteriales bacterium
CCCGACGAATGTATTCTGGTGGATTGTTTCGACTTCGGACCGCTATATTATCGCGTTTATGGTCACGACGCCTGAGGTTGCCACTGGGGCAACGGGAACTACAGGCTTGACTGACACTGGCCTGTATGCAGCAGCTTATAAAGTTCCAACCATCTTAATGCTGGTTTCCACCATCTTTATGGATGCCTGGCAGGTCAGTGCGATTAAGGAGCATCAGCAAAAAGACCGCGCACAATTCTTCTCCCAGATCTTCAACGCCTTCCAAAGCGTGATGTTCCTCTCGTCGGCCCTGCTGATTCCCTTCTCCAAGGTCTTTACCATGATTCTGGTATCGGAAAGCTTCCAGGAGTCGTGGCAGTTTATCCCCTTTTTGATCCTCGCCAACGCCTTTTGCTGTATGGTCAATTTCATTGGCAGCGTGTATATGGTCGAGAAACGAAGTGTGGCAACGCTCGTCACGACCATCATTGGCGCGGTGTCCAACATTGCCATGAACTTCGCTTTTATCCCCCTGTTTGGAACCCAAGGCGCTGCGGTGGCCACCTTCCTGAGCTATTTCCTGGTGTTTGTCATCCGCGCTATCCACACGCGGCAGTTTATCCGCATCCGCTTTAATCTCCTCAAATTCGGCCTGAATACCGTACTGATTACCTTGCAGTCGATCCTCATGATTACCGAGGTCCCGCTGTGGATTCTCTACCAAATCCTGCTGACGATTGCTCTGGTCATCCTCAATGGCCGCGCTCTGCTGCAAAGCATCAAAAATATGATTACGAAACGTAAAAGAAGGAGGGCATAATTTGCAAACCATTCAAATGTGGGATCAAACCGTTTCGTTTGCCCTGCAAAATATCCATAACCCATTCCTCAACGCCATCATGATTGCCGCCACATGGATTGGCGAAAAGGGCATCTTCTGGCTGGTATGCGGCGCTGCCCTGTGCATCCCACGCCGTTACCGCAAATATGGCATCATGGTGATCGTTGCCGTTGCTCTGACCTACCTGATTGGCAACCTCATTTTAAAGCCCATTGTTGCCCGCCCGCGCCCCTGCGACCTCTTTCCAGATGTCCCGCTCATCTCCAGCAGGCCCGACGGTTTCTCCTTCCCCTCCGGGCATACGATCGCGTCGTTTGCTGCTGCAACCGTGATCTGGTTTGCCAACTGGAAATTCGGGCTCCCTGCCATGTTCATTGCCGCGGTGATCGGTTTTTCCCGGATCTACCTGTTTCACCACTTCCTTTCGGACGTTGTGGCTGGTGCGCTGCTTGGGATCGGATGCGCGTTTTTAGCGGCTCTGCTCGTGAAACTTGCCCTGCTGTTGCTGCGGATCATCTTCGGCAATAAGGGAGGAAAGCACTATGATCTATCTTAAATACCTAATCTCCGGCGCCATTATCGGCGTTGCCAATATTATCCCCGGGGTCAGCGGCGGTACCATGGCGGTCATCCTGAACATTTATGACCAATTGATCGCCTCTTTCAGCAAGTTCCGCAAGCACTGGAAACAAAGCCTGAAACTCCTGATCCCCATTGCCATCGGCGCTGCGGCCGGGATCGTTGCGTTTAGCTGGCTGATTAAATTCCTGCTGGAAAAGTTCCCACTCGCCACGACCTACTTTTTTATTGGCCTGATCCTGGGCAGTATCCCCATGATCTTCCGCCGTGCTACCTCCCCGCGTTTCAAACCCCTCAACCTGATCCCGTTTGTGATTGCTGTGGGGGTGATGGTTGGCCTTGCCTTTGTCGGGCAAGACGAAACCGAAGCGGCTGCCCTGATCAAAGATTTCGACTGGATGAATACAATCCTGCTCTTTTTTGCCAGTATGGTCGCTGCCGCCGCTATGATCCTGCCCGGGGTCAGCGGCTCAATGATCCTGATGATCTTTGGCGTGTATCCCTCGGTACTGACCGCCATTTCCGAGATGAACTTTGTTGTTCTGATCCCTGCCGGGATCGGCATTGTGATCGGTCTGGTCGGCGGCGCTAAGCTAATCGGCCTTTTCCTCAAGCATTGCCCGCAGGCCACTTTCTGGACCATTCTCGGCCTGATTGTCGGCTCCCTCTTTACCCTCTTTAAAAATGCCGGCTTCCAGTTTACTATCGAAGGTCTGGTGGCGGCTTTGCTTCTGGTATTTGGTACCCTCGTTGCCCTTGCCTTCTCCTCCGAACGCCTGAAAAGCCGTATCACAGGAAAATACAAGCCAAAATATCAGCGCAAATAACCCCTAAAACAAAAAGCACGCAGGAATCTACCATTCCCTGCGTGCTTTTTTAATTAAATCCCTGTTCGCCGACCTGCCGGAATAATTGCCGTACCTGTGCCCGCAGGCCCCGATGTGCGTCCCCGCTCAAATCAGCGTCTTGCGATAACATCTCTTTGGCGACTTCCTGCGCCTGCTGCAGCGTTTCCATATCTTCCATCATATTTGCAATCTTTAAGTCTGGCAGGCCATGCTGGTTGGTACCGAAAAAATCGCCGGGACCCCGCAGGCGTAAATCTTCGTCCGCAATACGGAACCCATCGCTGGTCTGGCACATGACTTTTAAGCGTGTAATTGCTTCCTCATTCTGTGCGTCAGAAACCAGAATACACGACGATTTGACCGGGCCGCGTCCGACCCGTCCCCGGAGCTGGTGCAGCTGCGACAGCCCATACCGTTCTGCGTTTTCGATCAGCATCACCACGGCATTAGGCACATCCACCCCAACTTCTACCACAGTGGTCGAGACCAGAATCGAAATGGCATTGTCTACAAATTCCCCCATGACCTTTTCTTTTTCTTTGGGCTTCATTTTTCCGTGGAGTACCCCCACCGTCACCCCCGGAAACCGGGTTTGCAGCATCCCGGCATACTCCTGTACGGACGCCATATCGCTTTTCCCTTCCTCTACCAGCGGGCAAATCATATAGCACTGGTACCCCTGCGCGATATGCTGCTGGATAAACCCAAACGCCCGTTCCCTGCGTGTGCTCCGGATGGCATAGGTATCAATTTTCTGGCGTCCGGGGGGCAGTTCGTCAAGTACGGAAATGTCCAAATCGCCGTAAATCATTAAGGCCAATGTGCGTGGAATCGGTGTGGCGGACATCACCAGCAAGTGCGGGTTTTCCCCCTTAGCGGCTAAGGCGGTGCGCTGCGATACCCCAAAACGGTGCTGTTCGTCCGTCACGACCAGTGCCAGATTTTTAAACTCTACCCCGGCACTGATAATCGCGTGTGTCCCTACCAGCAGGTCAATGTCACCGCCTTTGAGTTCCTCGAGGAGCTTGCGCTTTTTGGCTGGTGTTAGCGAACCTGTCAGCAGGGCGACCCGCATTCCGCATGGCTCCAAAAATCCACGCAAGGACTGGCAATGCTGCCGGGCCAGTACTTCTGTGGGCACCATCAGGGTTGCCTGCATCCCGCTGCGTACTACCGAATGGCACAGCGCCGCTGCGACCGCTGTTTTCCCGCTGCCAACATCCCCTTGTACCAGACGGCTCATCGCATACGCCGTCTTCCCTCCCATATCCAGGAGCGCCTGTGCGACTGCCCTGCGCTGTGCATTGGTGGGGGCAAAGGGCAGCAGTTCGAAAAACTCCTTGGAATGGTCTGCAATGGTATGTATATGGATATCCTGGCGCGTACGGCTCTTTAAATGCAGAAGCCCAAGCTGCAAAACGAGCAGTTCCTCAAAAATCAGCCGCCGTTTGGCCACAGCCAAATCTTCCATCGTGCTTGGGAAATGGATATTCTCTAGCGCAAACCGCAAATGGCATAACGCATATTCCCGACGGATATCCTCCGGGATCGGGTCTTTGATCGGGTCGGGCAACAGCTTGATGGCCTGCCCGACTGCCCCGGCAATCATCCGCGAAGAAAGCCCTTCGGTCTGGCGGTAAACCGGGGAGATGGCGGGCGCTGCATGGATCGGGCACACTTCCGGGACCGCCATTTCCCGATGCAAAAACCCTCCTGTTATTTTTCCGTAAAACAGATATTCCTGCCCCACGACCAAAAAATTCTTCACATAGGGATTATTAAAAAAGGTAATCGTCAAATCCAAAGAACCATCCGAAACAGTCGTTTTATACAGCGTCATGCCTGCGCGTACCCGGCTCTCGACCGGACTGCTCAGAACCGTCGCGCGTACCGGACACGGCACATTCAGCGGCGCACTCGCAATCGGGGACGGATGGCTCCAATCCTCGTAAGCACGCGGGTAAAAACGCAACAAAGCGCCGACTGTTGGCGCACCAACCTTTTCAAACAGTTTGGCACGTTTCTCGCCGACGCCTTTTAATTCTCCAATTTTCTTTTCAAATAACGATGCCATAACGCTTATTCCACCGCAATCATGAAATAATAAATGGGCTGTCCTCCATTGACCAGCGTGACTTCGATCTCATTTCCCACCTTACTGCGGATTCGGTTGTACGCTTCCGTAGCTTGCGCCTCTGTGACCGCGTCGCCGTAAATCAGCGTAAGGAAGGACGTGTTCCGATGCACCATAGAACGCGCCAGCTTCACCGCTGTATGCACAGGGTCTTTCTCAATGAGTTCCAGCTTGCCATTCTCAAGGCCGAGGATATCCCCTTCCTTCATCTTGTGACCGCCAAATTCCGAATCCCGCGCTGCAAATGTTACCAGTCCGGTTGCCACGCTGGATGCAGCTGTCATCATGTGGGTTTCATTGGCGTGTGCGGAGGCACTGGGGTCATACGCAAGCATGGCAGAAATCCCTTGCGGAACCGTACGCGTAGGCAAAATTACCACTGTGCGATCCTCTACCAAGGGAACCACCTGTTCGGCGGCTAAGATAATATTTTTATTATTCGGCAGCAGCATAACGGTTTTTGCAGGCGTCGCACGTACAGCTGCAAGCAGATCCTCGGTACTCGGGTTCATGGTCTGGCCGCCGGATACTACATGCGAACATCCCAAATCCATAAATAAGGTCTGTAACCCTTCCCCTGCACAAACCGCGACAAAGCCAATTTCTTCGGTTGGCTCCACAGGCTCAAGGGAATCTCTGGAAGCTGTTGCCGGGTCGGCATTTGCGCCTGCCTGACGGTGCTGTTCGACCATATTTTCCACTTTGACTGTCAAAAGCGCACCACAAGTGAGAGCCTCCTGCAACACAAGCCCCGGATTTTCTGTATGGATATGCACCTTGATAATGTCAGCATCCTCGACCACCACCATGCAGTCCCCCAGCTTCTCCAAAGCTTCACGCAAATATTCCACGCCATGGGCAGCCTGCGCGTCTTTCTGTACAATACATTCTGTACAATAAGGGAACGTAAAGTCATGGTCAAATTCCGCCGCAGCCATACGGAAAAAGTCATGTTCCGTATCAGGCTGGCCATCTGTCGGTTCCTCACAGGGAATGATCGTCCCACTTTCAAATACGGAGAGCATCCCTTCCAAAATGAGGCAAAGCCCCTTGCCGCCTGCATCGACCACACCCGCGCGCTTCAATACCGGAAGCAAATCCGGGGTGGTTTCCAAAGCATCATCGGCACCGTCGCATACTGCGTCCCAGACCGATACGGGGTCTGTATTCATCGCCGCAACCGTCTTTGCGCTTTCACACGCCATGCGGGCCACCGTCAAAATGGTCCCCTCCGTCGGTTTCATGACTGCCTGATAAGCCGCTTCCACGCCCAGTCCGAGCGCATGGGCAAGCTGCGAACCATCGGCTTCTGTAAGTCCCTCCAGCCCTTTTGCGAACCCTTGAAACAGCAGCGACAGGATAACCCCAGAGTTTCCCCGCGCACCCCGAAGCATCGCAGAGGCAGCATGGGCAGCCACCTCATGGACAGCATCGGAAGCTTCCGTCACCAGCTGACGGCAGGCAGCATTCATCGTCATCGACATATTGGTGCCAGTATCCCCATCCGGAACGGGGAAAATATTCAAATCATTTACAATCTGCTGATGGCGGGAAAGGTTATGGCTGCCGGAAATGAGGGCATCGCGCAGAACGGTTCCATTAATCATATTCTTTCGACTCCTTGTGAAGGTAAAAATGGACAGGCAAAGTTTCAGATTCCTATTGTAACATTATACCATATTCTGTGTATGGATTCAACCAAAGTTTTGGGATTATTGGATACGAAGGCGCTCTACCGACACCGTTTTACCAGATTTGTCATGGATCGAAAAAATGATACCATCCATATGGCAAGATCCGCCAGCGAGGTCAAAGCGTACCGGCATTTTCGAGCGCATTTTATGAATCACAAGCTCCGGCTTTACGCCCAGCACCGAATGGATCGGGCCGGTCATTCCCACATCCGTGATAAACCCCGTACCGCCTGGAAGGATACCTTCATCGGCCGTTTGTACGTGGGTATGTGTGCCGAAAATTGCCGAAACACGCCCGTCCAAATAATGCGCTAACGCCCCTTTTTCCCCCGTGGCTTCGGCATGGAAATCCACCAGTGTGATCGCAGGCATGGAGGAAAGCAGACGGTCAGCCGTCTCAAACGGACAATGCAGGCTTTCGAGATATACCACTCCCATCAGGTTGATGACGCCCACTTGAAGGCGGCCCAAATCCACGATGCACGAGCCATGTCCCGGAGCGCCATTGGGAAAATTTTCCGGACGCAGAAGATATTCCTGACGGTCAAAAAAATCGTACACTTCGCGCCGTCGAAAACTATGGTTCCCAGTTGTAATCACATCTACTCCACTGTCAAACAAGTGCTGTGCAGAGGTTGGGGTGATCCCATTCCCATCCGCCGAATTTTCGCCGTTCGCAATGACAAGGTCAATGTGTTTGAGCTTCTTTAAATGCGGCAAATGGGTCCGCACAAATTTGCAGCCAATACTGCCCGTTACGTCGCCGATAGCAAGAATATTCATGGGAGACGCCTCCAAATTTTTTTCATTCGCTTCATTATAGCATAAAAACCTCCCATAAAAATGGATAAATTTCAAACAAATTGTCTCCCTGTTTCCATAGACAATCGCCGTAGGCGCATAAAGTTTTCGTCAACCTTTGGGGAAAGGTTGTGGGGTGTCGGGGCAACGCCCTGACTCGACCGTCGCAACGGTCGAAATTCCCTAAGCCTTCCCGAAACTCAGGAAGGGAGCCGAAATATTCCCCCGGAATGTTTCGTCGTGGGGAAGCCCTTACTAGGGTTTCCCAGAGTGCCTGAACGATGAGAGAAGGCACTTTCCCTGTTAGGTAACGGCGTATCACTGGAAAAAAAGAAAGCAATCAGGAAATGGGTTTGTTTCCTGATTGCTTCTTTTTTCTCAGTCAGAAGATCCTCCCGCCGTGCGGTTGCACGAGCGTCTGCACGGGTATTTTCGATCTTCGATTTTTTCTATTTTTTATGGGGATTTTGCTCATTGAGATGCCCTTGCAAGGGGCTTTGCCCCCTGCACCCCCACAACCTTTTGTAAAAGGTTGACGAAAACTTTACTCGCCTACGGCGGTTTCTACATCAGCTGTACGTTGTTGTTTTTTATGATCGCGTTTCCAAATCACAATAAACATAACAATCGCAAGGGCAATACTCACAAAGTCAGCGATAGGCTGTGCCAAAACAATCCCATTGAGGCCAATCACGGCATTCGCGATAATGATAGTGGGAATAAAAACAAACCCCTGCCGGGAAAGGGACAAAATCATGGAAGGGATCCCCTTGCCCATGGACTGGAACGCAGAGGTAAATAAAAACACCAACCCAATAATCGGCACAGACATCATGACAATATTCAGAAAACCAGTCCCATATTCAATGACCTTGGTTTGTCCAGGCGCGAAGGCTTCAACAGCATAATGCCCAAAAAAGAAGATCAAAACCGTAAAGACAGCTCCAATAATAACAGAAGCAATCCCAGTAAACTTCATAATGCTTTTCAACCGCTTTTGATTCCCCGCCGCATAGTTGTAGCCAATGAGGGGCTGTACGCCTTGGCACAGGCCAATTAAAATCAGCACAGGGAACATATTAACTTTAAAAACAACACCAATCGCAGCAATGACCTCGTCGCCATAGCCTACGGCAAAACGGTTCAGGATAATGTTCGATGCACTGAAAAGCATCTCATTAACCGCTGCTGGCAAACCAATCACCAATACATTCCGTAACATGGTTTTCGTGATCCGCAGATATTTGGGAGAAATACTGAGGTTTTTACTCTTAAAAATAAAGTACCACATGTAAAACAGCACCGACAGGATATTGGACAAAACAGTTGCTACCGCTGCGCCTGTTACCCCCATATGGAACGTAAAGATTAAAAGCGGGTCAAGGCCAATGTTGACCACTGTGCCAATCATCATGCCGATCATCGCCTCTTTCGACGCACCCTCAGCACGGATGACCTGCCCCATGGAAAAACTCAGCATAATCACGGGCGAACCAATCAAAATAACAATCAGGTAATTCCACGCATATTGGTGCGTGTCAGGGCTGGAACCGCACAGGGTCAGCAAGGGGTGGATCGCCAAAACCCCTGCAACAATACAGACCACACCAAGCGCCATACAGGCATAAAAGGCAAACGACGATGTGCGTTTTGCCATCTCAAAATCCTTGTTGCCCAGCAGGCGCGAAATGTATGAGCTTCCGCCTACTCCAAAAATGTATCCCAGCGACAGCAGCATCATAAAGACAGGCATGGTGATGGTCACACCCGCAATTTGTTTATCATCCTGAAGCTGCCCAACAAAAAAAGTATCGGCGAGATTGTAAACAATGGTTACAATCATGCCGAGAATCGTGGGTACTGCGAGCTTAGCGACCGCTTTGGGTACCCGGTCTTTTTCAAACACATCAACTTTCACGTTTTGACCTCCTTACCTCATTCACAAAAACTTCTTGTACACACTAATTGTTTATTATACCATCATTTTCCACAAATGTCAAAATGGATTTTTGTTCAAATAAACAGTTTCTTTTTCAGAATATTTTTGTGAACATAACAAAAAAACAACGTGGAAAACTTCCACGCTGTTTCGCGCCTTCCTACAATCGGTCAGGCATAGGTGCGGACCAAAGCCGCAATTAAGATAAAGATTAGCACCACCAGAACGCCTACGCCAAATAACAGCAAGCTATATGCCAAGCTGTTGGAAATGCGTTTGGTTTTTTGTGCGCCATTATATGTGCCGAAATTGTTATTGAGCGGCGGCACAAACTTTTCAGGACGGTTGTAGAACAGAACCCGTTTGCACCCCAGAATAATCGTATCGGTAACGGAATAGACAATTCTTGCCGCAGCCGCGCCGATAAACGGCAGCACACGCAGCAGCCCCGGACGGTAAACCCAGCGTTCAATGTTGAGGAAGCTGGGCCATGCATTGATATACGAACGTTTGCTTTCGCCGGGCTGGCGTTTCATCAGGCACATCCGTACAATCAGGAAGTACACAATCACGCCAATCGACAGCGACGCCACCGCACCTTTGAGATTCGTCCAAGAGAAGAAAGCAACGGCATGAGCCAATCCGTGGCCATGCATGAAGCCCTCGCCGGCCCGCGCAATCTGATCCATGGTCTGGTGCGGGATCACACCCAGTACCGGCATAATCAGTGCGCCGATAATCAGGCAGATCGCCAGCGGCCAAGACATATATTTTTTCTTGGCATCCATACGCGCCTGTTCCTCGGGGTCGGCATTCTTCTCCACAAACACTGCGATAAACACCTTGAGCATATAAGCGCAGGTTAAACCGCCCGCAAACGTAAACAGGGCTTCCACAATTTTGAAGAATACCGCCATCCCGGTCATGGACGGGAACATGGCAATATATTCCACAATACTTTCATGGATGAGTGTTTTACTGATATAACCATTCCAAAGCGGCATACCAATGACACCCAGAATCGCCATGCCAAAGGCGCCCATTAAAATGGGTTTCTTGCGTCCAAAACCGCGTACGGTATTGAAATTGAGATCCTTGACGTGCAGGAAAATAACCCCAATCCCCATGAATAGAACCAGTTTAATCAGGGAATGGTTCATCAGGTGCAGCAGGGTGCCCTGTACGGCAATCGCATTATGTTCGCCAAGCACGCCCTGCATCCCAATGCCTACAATGATAAACCCAATCTGTGACATCGACGAACACGCCAGTGTCCGTTTGATATCGACCGAGAAGACCGCCAGCATCGCACCGGTCAGCATGGTCAGCACGCCCAGACAGAGCATAATCATCCCCCACACATAGTTGTGCAGGAAAATGTTGCAGCTGATTACCAGCATCCCGAAAATACCAGCTTTACTCAGGATCGCCGAGAGCAAAGCCGTCGCGGGGGCGGGGGCAAAGCGGTACGACTGCGGCAGCCATGTGTGCAGCGGGTACATGCCAGCCTTGACGCCAAACCCAAACAGGGTGAGCAAACCAGCCACCAGCAGAGTCCCAAAGCTGCCATCCGGCAAGGCCGCAGCAGCTTCTGCGAGTTTGTCAATTTCGAGCGTGCCAAGCAGGTTGTACAGCATGAACAGTCCAAACAGGGTCACAAGACCGCCCAGCACTGCAAACCCAACATAACTTTTCCCGGCATCATGGGCTTCGGGAGTTTCGTCGTGGATAACCATAATGTAGGACGTAAACGACATCACCTCAAAGAAGATAAACGTCGTAAAGAGGTTTGCCGAGAGGAAAATCCCCATGGTTGCCCCAAGGGTGAGGAGCATGAATAAATAGTAACGGTTGCGGTTGCGGGAATGTGCAAAATATTCCCGGGATTGTATCGTCGTCATCAGCCAGATGAAGGTGGCTAATAACGCCATGATTACCCGGAAGCCA
>CATJNB010000045.1 GCA_949741605.1 uncultured Eubacteriales bacterium
AGGTGGGGTTTGCCGTGAAGTCGTTGAGGCTGGTGTAAATCTGGCGGAGCGCCGCAGCAAACACGTCGCCGCCGGCACTGACGTCCGCAGGATCTCCCAAGGCTGCCTGAATATCTTCCAGAATATTGGTTGCCTGTGAATAGTAGCTGGCGTTGGCGTACTCGTCGCGGAAACGCTTATCCAGGAAAGCGTCGCGGATCTGGCCGACGCCAATGGCTTCAACGCCTTGGCCGGTCAGGCCGATCCGGTTGACGGAAACACGGTTGCTAAAGCTGTTTGGCGCAATCGAGTTGGTATCCAGACGCTGGCGGGTATAGCCGGCGGTATCCATGTTGGCAAGGTTATTACCGGTGATGTCAAGGCCTTTCTGGGCAACATTTATGCCTCTTTTTGAGGTTTCAAACCCCATAAATGTAGGACGCAAAATAAATTCCTCCTTTTCGGTACGGCCTGCATGGCAAGCCGTCCGGGATCAAGATTTAGATTTTGATTTGGAACAGGGAGCCGTTGCCGATTTTGCCGGGGGCGTTGCCTTTTGCCCCGTAGGTCACTTTGGCGGGCATGGGGGTTGGGGCTTTGGGGGAGTTGGACTGGTGGAACGCCGCGCTAGCCCGGGCAATTTCCATGGCTTTGGCGTTGCACATGCGCAGCTCCTTGGCGGCATTGCGCAGCTCCCGGAAGGTTTCGGCCACAGCGGTTTTATCGCTATCGCCCACAAGCTCCAAAATTTCCTCGGCAGAACGCTCGGCAAAACCGGCCTGCTCCTGTGCATGAAGGCGGGCGGCCTCAAGGCTTTTGAGCTTCATGATAGCCGCCTGCTGGTTTTGAACCATTTCCTCAATTTGCTGGGTATCGTCCGAAATGAGCGCCTGATACTTTTCTTTTTCCTGCGGGATCATGTCCCGCAGATGCTCGGTACAGCGCTTTGTGGCGAGCAAAAATTCTTCTAACTGGTGGTCCATCAATACGCCCCCTTTGCCAAAGCGATCCGGTCGAGCATGGCGTCAGCCAGATCAGAGGCGGAAACCTGATAGGTACCCTGTGCGATTTGCTGTTTGAGATCTGCCAGACGCTGAGGGGAAACGGTAGCCTCGCGCCCGATGGCAGCAGCAGATTCGGCAAGGCTGCGCTGGAACGCACCCTGCGGGCTAATCTGCAGCTGGTCGGAAACAGGATGGGCAGCAGCGGTGCTGACCGACTGGATCCGCATTGTAGATGGCACAACTTGCACGGGCTTGTTAGATGGGATGGGACGATAGACTTTCCCAAAAGATGTTGGTCTAATCATACAAAACAGCCCTTTCTTTTTCGATCAGCTTATACAAAAAGCAATCGGAAGTCATTTAAGATGGTCTGACCGTTTTTGGGGAATTTTGGAGTACGGAAAGACTTCTGTATTGTTATTATCGCGCTTTTGTGTAAAAACTCAATGTTTCCAAAGACGGAAAAAGAAAATTCATAAAATTGCTTTCTGCATATACTAAAAAGAAGGGGGCAATCGCAGAAATTTTCAGGACTTGCCAAAGCAGGAACCATGGTGCGGATATTTCTTTTTTAGACCATTTCCAAGAGTCGGATTTTGAAAGTTTTGAGGGAAAGAATCATGTTCCCTCTTTGTGCCGCATAGGTTTGGAGGGTTGGAAATTATAGAGAATTTATCCAAAGTTTTCCGTACGGTTTTCGACAGTATCTACAACAAAATGAGAAAGGATCACATCTTTTTTACATTTGATACAAAGAACAACCCGTTTCCCCCGATGGATTTGTTTTTGTGTGAGAGTTTTTTGCCAAAATCCCTTTGATATTGTCAAAGTATAGTTGACTTTGTATAAATAAGATGGTAAAATTATTTTGATATACACACTACAGTGCTGATTTTGGCTGCATTTGATATGAATTTTGTCAAAATTGCATAATTTTCTCAACCGCGTCATAACGCAGCATATCACCTGTCTTTCCCAAAATGTTGGGAATGGTTCTTACCAAGCCTTTGCAAAATTGCGTACTGTTGGTTGTGTAAAATATGGAAACCATTGTTTTTATATTTCCTTATATCTCAATAAACATTTATTTTTGACACATGCCATCAGTCTAAAAACTTTTTGTAACATGGAGGGAATTGTTTCATGGCTAATTTTATCCAACCGATTTCGTCAATCCAACCCCTACAGCCTCTTGAGCCTTTGAAATTTCAAGGTTCCAATGAGGTTTCGGAAGCATCCGGGTCGATGCTTCATAGACTGCCGTTTGCAAATTACCTGCAAGACGCCGTGAGTAACCTCCAGGAAACGGGACGTGTTTCCAGCCGGGACGCCTATAATCTGGCGATGGGGAACACCGATGACCTCGGCCAAGTGATGATCAACAGTGCAAAATATGCTACGGCCCTTGAATATACCGTCCAGTTAAGCTCCCGCGTGGTCAGTGCTTATAAGGAAATCATGCAGATGCAAGTATAATCGTTAGAAGGTTCTTACAGACATAGAGGTGTGCAAAAGGTTGTACCCCTCTATGTTTGCGATAAAGAAGGGTTGCTCTTTGCGGCGGCTTTTATTGATATTTCAGGCTTGTCTGAATATACATAGGAAAGGGAGCCCCGCAATGGGATCAGTCGGAATGCACAGACGTCAGATGTGCGTAACAGAAGAATTACTAAGGATAGGACGAGTGAGCGTGATTAACTATGGCAATGCCAAAACCGATTGCTAAGGCCAAGGAAAGTTGGGACAAACAGCCTAAAAACAGAAAAAGAGGGATTTTGATTGCGGCTCTCTCCGTGTTGGCGATTATTTTAATTGCCATTATTATTACGGTGAGTATTAATGCCTCGAAACCAGGCTATAAAGTTCTCTACACGGGCCTGAATGCACAGGAAACAACGGAGGTACATACCGCCCTGCAGGATATGGGCGTCACTACCCAGATGAACTCCAAAGGGGAGATTATGGTTCCCAGCGAGCAGTATGATATGCTCCTTTTGCGTCTGGCAGCGCAGGGATACCCGCAGTCAGCGCCGGTCTACGATGTGTGGTTTGATAACAACAGTATGACCGCTACCGAACAGGATAAGAAAACCAATCTCAAATATCAGTTGCAGAACCGTCTGCAAACCACCCTGGTACGTATTAGCGGGGTGCGCAGCGCGATTGTAAATCTGGAGGTTCCAGAAGAAACCAATTACGTTTGGCAGAAGGCTACGGAAGACAGCAATTCCAAAGCCAGCGTTATGCTGACGCTTGACCGCAATGTCGAGCTGGACCGCGAACAGGTAACAGCGATTAAAAACTTGGTTGCGTTTTCTGTATCCAACCTCTCTCCCGATAAGGTTGTTGTGGTTGATGCCGGAACCGGCCGCGAGCTGGCCGGGACGGCTGAGGGCATTTCCTATAACACCAGCGACGCCCTCAAAGCAGAACAGATGTACCAGCAGATGCTCGAAGATCAGGTGGTACGCCTGTTGAGCGCACGGTATGGCAGCAATCGTGTTGTGGCGGTTGCCCGCGTGACCCTGGACTTTGATTCCATGATGCAGGAACGCAACGAGAAGCTGGGCATCGGTGAAAACGGCGAAACCCCGCCGATCATTCACCGGCAACAGTACTACGGCGTCAATGGCCTGATCTCCGCTGCGGAAGGCCTGGTCGGTGAAGAAAACAATACCGATATCCCAAGCTACCCGATTGATCAGGGTCCCAACGAGGAGGGCGGTACGACGCAGTTTGGCAGCACCGAGAAGTTTGACTGGGGCTATATCCGTACCCAAATCCAAAAGGGCGAAGCGGATGTCACAAGCGCAAGCATTTCGGTCATGGTCGATGACAACAACCTTGATTTGACCCGGAATGAACTCATTGACCTGATTTCCAACAGCACCAACATTGAACCCGAGAATATTTCTGTGGCTTCGATGAACCTGCCAATCATTGATCCAGAACCAGAACCGGAACCAGAAGAGAGCTGGCTGTGGCAGATGGTACAGCAATACTGGATCTATCTCGTAATCGCTGGCGCGGCTCTGCTGCTCCTCATCGGAGTGGGGATCTTCCTGCTGGTATTCCTGAAAAAACGCAGCAAAAAGAAGGTTGCCCAAGCCCAGGCTGAACTGGATGCCCAGAAAGAAAGCATGGCGCAGGAATTGGAAGATTACCGCCGTAAGCTGGAGGAAACCGCCAAAGCTGGTGCTGAAAGCCCGGATACCATTATCGTGGATGAAGTGCGTAACTTTGCCAAAGAAAATCCTGAAATTACCGCAAGTCTCATCCGCGGTTGGCTGAAGGAGGATGAATAATGGCGCCGAAACAAACTGGACAAATTACCTCTGCTGCCAAAGCAGCTGCTGTTATTGTCGCGCTGGGTGCGGATCAGGCGTCCGAAGTTTACAAGTGCCTGCAGGAAAGCGAAATTGAACAGCTTTCCCTGGAGGTCGCCAAGCTCGAACAGCTCCCTCAGGATAGAATGCATGAAATCATGGAGGACTTTTATAACCTCTGTGTTACCCAGAAGGTCATTGCCGAGGGCGGTGTGCTGTATGCCAAGGATATTCTGGAAAAGGCGTTTGGCCCCCAGATGGCGCAGGACTATATCAACCGCCTTTCCAAGTCCATGCAGACCCGTGCATTTGAGTTTATCCGGAAAGCGAACTATAAAAACCTTTTGGTGATGCTCCAAAATGAGCACCCGCAGACGATTGCTTTTGTGCTTTCCTATGCCAAGGCAGAACAGGCTTCCCAAGTGATTTCTGAACTGCCAAGGGATATCCAGCTGGATGTCATTGAGCGCATCGCGCAGCTGGAAAGCGTTAGCCCGGGTGTGGTGCAGGTGGTCGAACAGGTCCTTGAGAAACGCTTCTCGTCGGTAGAATCTGTCGATATGACCGAGATCGGCGGCGTAAACTATGTGGCCGACATCATGAACCATGCCGACCGCAATACCGAAAAATATATCTTCGACGAACTGGGAAAACGCAACCCCGAGTTGTCCGACGATATCCGCAAGCTCATGTTTGTGTTCGAGGACATCACGGAACTGGACAATCTTTCGATCCAGCGTTTCCTGCGCGACGTCGATACCCGCGACCTGGCGATTGCCCTCAAAGGTTCCAACGATACCGTCAAAGAGGTTATCCTCAGCAATATGTCCAAACGTTCGCAGGAAACTGTGCTTGGCGATATCCAGTACCTGCATAATATCCGGATGCGCGATGTCGAAGAAGCCCAGCAGAAAATCGTCGATGTTATCCGCCGCCTAGAAGACAGTGGCGAAATTGTGATCGCACGCGGAGGAGGCGACGAGTTCATTGCCTGATATTTATAAGTATAACCTTGTCGAACAGCCGGAGGATGAGGAAGAAAGCGTCCTGATCCCCGATGTATGGCTGCCGTGTGATGAACGCAGGGAACAGCAGGAGGCGGAAGAACGTGCCGCCGCTGCCGCCCTGCAGGAAGAAGAGGAACGCGCGCGGCGCGAACGCGAGGAAGCCATCCGTCCGGCTTACGACGAGGAGGAAATTGAGGCACGGGTCTCAGAAAGGGTTGAGCAGCTACGGGAGCAGCTGCGCCGGGAAGTGTACGGCGAGGTGCTTGCGGAGAAAAGCGCACAGGTCAACGGCTATTTACAGAAGGTGGATGCAACGCTCCTCCAGATCCAGCAGGAACAAACCCAGTTCATGGAACAGTTCCGGGACCGTTTGGCTGCACTTTCTCTTGATATCGCGGAAAAACTGGTGCTGCGTAAGATCGAAGCGGATGATATGTTCCTCAGTGAGCTGGTGACGAAAACCGTCAGTTCCCTCAAACATGCCGAGTGGATTACCGTTGGGGTGTCAGACCAGCTGGTCGATTTGGTGTCGTACCTGCGAAGCGAGTTTAAAAGTCCCGAATACGGAAATGTGGAAGTGACTGCGCGTTATTATCCGACCGATACCTGTATTCTGGAAACCGATGGCGGTGTTGTGGATGCTTCGATTTCCGAGCAGGTTGCCAATCTGAAAAAGGAATTTGATTCGATTGAGTAAGAATTCGACAGGGAGGGCTTGACATGGATGCTTCCTTCTGGCATGATGAAAAATACAGGCAGCTGCTGCGTTTTGCCGAGGACTTCTATACCCATTCCGGGAAGATTGAGAAGATCGCGGGTATGACCATGGAAGCTGTCGGCCTGACCGGGAATATTGGGGATATCTGTGAGGTGGATACTGGCGACGGAGAAAAGGTTTTAACCGAAGTCGTTGGGATCACCGGGAAAAAGGTGTTCCTGATGCCGTATCAGGAAACCGATGGCATCGGTTATGGATGTACGGTCATCAACACCGGGCGTAAAATGATGATCCAAATTAGCGATGAGTTAATTGGCCGTACAGTGGACGCTGTGGGAGCACCCATGGACGGCGGCCCGCCCATTCAAAACGGGACGCCTTTTCCGATCAATGGCGCACCCTGCAACCCCATGGACCGCCCGCCGATCAGCGAACCAATTGAAATGGGTGTCAAGTGTATTGATGGCTTGCTCACGATTGGCAAAGGCCAACGTATGGGGATTTTCGCGGGAAGCGGCGTGGGCAAAAGTACCCTGATGGGGATGCTTGCCCGGAATGTGAAAGCGGATGTCAATGTGATTGCGCTCGTGGGGGAAAGAGGACGGGAAGTGGTTGAGTTTATCAACCGCGACCTCGGGGAGGAAGGCGCCAGACGTTCTGTGCTGGTAGTCGCTACCTCCGACCAGCCCGCTATGATGCGCTATAAATGCCCGATGACCGCGACTGCGATTGCCGAATATTTTTGCAGCCAAGGGAAAAATGTCCTCCTAATGATGGATTCTCTGACGCGGTTTGCTATGGCACAGCGGGAAATCGGCCTGAGTACCGGGGAGGCGCCAGTTGCCCGTGGCTATACCCCTTCCATTTACGCCGCCATGCCCAAGCTTCTGGAACGTACCGGGAATTTCGAAACAGGTTCGATCACGGGGATTTATACCGTTCTGGTAGAGGGCGACGACACGAATGAGCCGGTTGCCGATACCGTGCGAAGCATCATTGACGGACACATTATGCTTTCGCGTAAGATCGCTTCCAAAAACCATTACCCGGCGATTGACGTTTTGAACAGCGTCAGCCGTCTGATGAACGAAATTGCGACCCCTGAACAGAAACAAATCGCCAGCAAACTGCGTAATATGATGGCGGTGTACCGTGACTACGAGGATCTGATTTCTATTGGTGCGTATAAGTCCGGCACCAACCCCGAGCTTGACGATGCGATCCGGCATATTAATGGCATCAATGAGTTTTTATGTCAGCAGGTCGGGGAAAAGTTTGACCTCGAGGAAACCATCGCTTTGATGGCGCAGGCAGTCAGCTAGGGGGAGTTTGATGAAAAAATTCCACTTCACCCTCGGCAGGATGCTCGATTTTAAAAACCAAATCCTGGATAAGGAAAAGGATACGCTCGGACGCATCCGGCGCGAGAAAAACGAAATGGATGAAAAAATCCTGCGTTACGAACGCCAGCTTGCACAGGCATCGGATGAGATGATTGAGAAACAAAAAAAGGGCGTTCCTGCAAGGCAGCTCATCCTATACAGCATCCAAGCGGAGCATACCCGGCAATATCTCAAACAGCTGCGAAAAGAACAGCTTGCACTTGAAAAAGAAGTGGAGCGTCAGACCGATGTGGTAAGGCGCGCTTCGCAGGATGTTTCCAGCCTTGAAAAACTCAAGGAACGCCAGTGGGAACAGTATTGTTATGAGGCCAATAAGGCATATCAGGAGGAAATCCTCGAATTTGTCAGCGGCCGTTTAGTACGCACTGAAAGGAGGTGAATTTTATGGAAAATATTCAAATGCGTAATGCTGAAATCCTGAATAACCGTCGTGCCATGCAAGGCCAGCAGTCTACATCCATTATGGCGGCAGGCGGCGGTATGGATGCGTTTGCCATGATTTTTGAGCAAATGGCTTCGCTTCTGCAGGAAGGGGAAGATGCTTTCACCGTACCAAAGGATGTTCTGGATGGTATGATGGAAAATTTTGGCGGCAACCCGGACTTATCGGAGGAGCCAGATCTGCTTGCCATGGAGATGGCAGCTTCCATGCTGGTGCAAAACCCGCAATGGATCGCGTTTTTACAGCAGGACGATGCTTCTGCGGCTGAAATGGTGTCTGCCCTTAATCTGCCCACCGATGTTAAGCAGTTCTTGATGGATGCCCGCGCCGCTGCCCAGAATGTCCAGCAGCAAGCCGCGCAAATGTTTGCAGAAAATGTTGAGGAACCTCAACTGGCACAGCCGGCGGATGCGGAGAACAGCACTGGAACAGGTACTTCTAACGGGTTTGCAGAGGTCGTCTCGCAGTCCGCAGATGAGCCAGCTTCTGACCCGCTTGAGGGCTTGCAGGATACCTTCCTGCGTAATGTCCGTGCAGCAAGAGCTTTGCTCAATCAGGCAAAATCCGGCAAGGAAACCGAGCAGATTGATATTGACAAGTTGCAAAACGACGTCGCATCGAACCGCTTTAATCCCTTGGCTTCCATGGAAACCCGTATCGCCCACGCCGATTTCAACGAGCCGCAGGCTCCCGATGTGGACCAGCAGATCCAGCAAGGCATCACGGAGAACCTGCTCAATGGACGCAAAGAGTTTGTTATTAAACTGCGTCCGGAAGGGCTTGGCGAAGTTACGGTCAAGCTGCTCGAACGTCCCGGGGAAGCCAGTGTACTGAGCCTGATTACCTCGAGCGTTGAGTCCGCAAAGCTGATTAATCAGAAATTGAGCGTTTTGCAGGAAGCCATGCGTCCGTTGCAGGTGCAGGTCAATATGGCGGAGCCAGACCATTTCGTCGAAGCTTCCCAGGCCGGCAGCGAAGCCTACAATGAACATTCCTTCCTGGCTGACCAGCAAAATCAGCAAGACCAAAACCAACAAAACCAGCGTTCTGGCAAGTCGTCTGGCAAAGTGTTCAGCCTGACCGATGATTCCCTGTTCGTGGAAGAAGCCGGCGAGGAGGTTGCTGCCGCAGATGGCCTTGACACCTACATCTAACCGAAAGGAGGAAACGTTATGCCTTATTCCAGTACGGATTATGTCAGTGGTTCCGACCGTATCGACCAAACAACGCAAAAATGGGACATTGTGACCACAGACAAAAAGAACAATTCCGATCTCGATTTTAGTGACTTCCTGAACCTCATGATCGCGCAGCTGAAAAATCAGGACTTCATGGACCCGGTGGATAACTCCGAGTACATGACCCAGATGACCCAGTTTGCCAGTATGCAGGCAATGAATGAACTTGCGGATTACTCCAAAACAAACTACGCTATGTCGCTGGTTGGGAAAGAGGTCACCGCTTCGCGCTATACGGCCAGCGGTTCCCTGGATACCACTACCGGCATTGTCGAGAAGGTTTCCCTTGTCAATAACGAATATGTCTTGTACGTTGGCGGGAAAACCTATAGCATGGAACAGGTCATGCAAGTTTCTGTGCCCAAAGAAGAAGGCGAATGTGCTGTTGATCCCTCTGGCCTTGACATCAATTGGAGCGACATTACCAACGAAGGCTTTACGATTAATTGGTCCCTGCCCACCGAAGATGCCGGCGTGCAGAAAAACCTTACTTATCAAGCCTATTATTCCACGGAAGGTCCTCTCAAAACAGTGGACGAAGTCAAGGAGAAAAGCACCGCTTTTGGCGGCGTGATCCGCAATGCCACCAAGGATTCCGACCTCAAAGTGAGCGTCAAGGGGCTTGAGCCCGGTACCCCATATCATGTCAATGTGATCGTCACCGACGAAAAGGGCAATCAGGCGATGTATAAATCGACTGTCATTAATACCAAGCGTGTCTAATCTTTTGCAGAAAGGGTGTCACCACCATGAATCCCATCCATACCAATTTCAGACCCCAGCCTGTGGTGACCGGAAAACCTTCGCTTTCTCCGAAATCCCCCTCGTTTTCAACCTCCCAATCTGTCACCCAGCAATCCCCTTCGTTTGCTGATGTCCTCCACAACCAGCTCTCCCAAAATGAGGGCGTCAGCTTTTCCAAACACGCCGTGCAGCGTGCCGCACAGCGCAGTATCGACCTCTCGCAGCCAAACCTTGACCGCCTCAATGAAGGGGTGCGTCTGGCGGGCGAAAAGGGCCTGAATGATACCCTGATTTTGATTGACCAAACTGCTTTTTTGGTCAATGTGCCGAATAATAAGGTCATCACTGCGGTAAATGGCGGCGATTTGACTGGAAATGTTTTTACCAATATTGATGGAACTGTCATCATCTGAGCCGGACCCCTTCTTTCGGGAAGCTCGTTTTGCGTTTTGATTGACGGAAAAACGCGTTTTGCAGTTCCTCTCTGAAAAGGAGTTACTTGAATGAATAGAGCAATGTTTTCTGGCGTGGCGGGTCTTAAAACCCACCAGTATAAATTGGACGTTATCGGCAACAACGTCGCGAACGTCAATACTTACGGCTATAAATCCCAGCGCGCTGTCTTCAGCGATATTTATTACCAATCCCTGCGCGGCGCATCCCAGGGTACTGCCAACCGCGGCGGTACTAACCCCAGCATGATCGGTTACGGTTCCTCGCTTCTGGGCATCCAGTCGCAGATGACCCAGTCCAGTATGCAGAACACCGGCTTCGGGCTTGACGTTGCCATCGCCGGCGAGGGTTATTTCCAGGTGATGGACCCGGACGGCAATATCTTCTATACCAAGGCCGGTATGCTCAGCTATGATTCCGAGGGCTATCTGGTGGATATCAACGGTAACTTTGTCCTCGGTACCCAGGACGCCCAGAACGGCGACCCCGATACCCAGAAAATTAAACTGGATAATGCCGGTGCGGTTTCTGCGGCTCGTCCTTCTTTTGAAAC
>CATJNB010000046.1 GCA_949741605.1 uncultured Eubacteriales bacterium
CCCCTGCTCCCTCTCAACCCTCCTTTTACGGATCTCCTTGTCAAAATTCTTACAGGGGACGCTTATCAATCTATGAAGCTTCCTTGGGAATCTATGGCATATGAATGCCGTTTAAAAGAGCTGTGCCAACCTGAAAATGTTATACAATAAGCATATTTTTAGGCTATTTTGTCTGATATTATGAAAATTTGGCAAAAAAGCCCTGAAATTTCAAAAATGTTCAAAAAATCGATGAAAATTCGTCCCATTTGCCTTGATTTTCTTTCCATCTTATGTTAATCTTAGATAAAAAGAGAAAGGATGTGTCGATTTTGAATCACGCCGAACTGACAACGGTCAAAGAAGCTGTTGCCCAAAATTTGCTGTTCTACCGCAAAAGAAACCGCATGACCCAACGTGAGCTCGCAGAAAAATTAGGTGTGAAACATAATTCAATTTCGTCTTGGGAAAATGGAATTAATTCTATCGATATTGAAATCTTATCCAAAATCTGTGATATCTTTAATATCTCCATT
Source organism: uncultured Eubacteriales bacterium (assembly GCA_949741605.1). Taxonomy (GTDB): domain Bacteria; phylum Bacillota; class Clostridia; order Oscillospirales; family Acutalibacteraceae; genus UMGS1071. The sequence continues at coordinate 516 of CATJNB010000046.1, forward strand.
AACGACATGTTTTCCAAAGAACAAGCCGAAAAAGAATATTACACCGAACACGAACAAAGTCTGGTTAAAAAATATCGGGCTAAGATCGAAATGCAGCATGCCGTTGATGTTCTGCTGGATTTGGTCAATTAGGACACACTTGGACACAGCACGGAAAAGGGCAGTCCAGAACATTTCTGGCTGCCCTTTTTCCATCTTTGCAAGGAGGATTCCTTTCCATGCCATCCCTGATCCCCAATATCGCCTCTCCTCTTCTCTCTTGGTATCATCAGCACGCCCGTTCCCTTCCTTGGCGCGACCACCCCGATCCATATGCTATATGGGTTTCGGAAATCATGCTACAGCAAACCCGGGTCGAGGCTGTGAAAGTCTATTTTGAACGTTTTTTACAACAGTTGCCCACAATATCAGATTTAGCAAATGCGGATGAACAAACTCTGCTCAAGCTCTGGGAGGGCCTTGGTTATTATAGCCGTGTGCGTAACCTCCAGAAGGCTGCTCAGGTGGTCGTTTTGGAGCATGGCGGACAATTGCCCTCTTCTTTTGATGAACTCAAAAAACTCCCCGGTATCGGGGACTATACTGCCGGTGCCATTGCTTCCATGGCATTCCAATGTCCCGTTCCTGCGGTAGATGGAAATGTATTGCGTGTCATGACTCGCCTCACCACTGATGACCGCGATATTACAAAGCCAGCAGTTAAAAAAGATTATTTCTGCCAGATCGAAACCCTTCTTAAACCTTTGTCCAGAAGCGGGGATTTTAATCAGGCGGTTATGGATTTAGGCGCAACGGTTTGCCTGCCAAACGGTTTACCTAAGTGTGAATCGTGTCCGATTTCGCATTTATGTCAAGCATTCGCCCAAAACCGGATGTTGGAGTTCCCAGTAAAACCCAGCAAAAAACCCCGTAAAATAGAAAAACACACCATTTTTCTTCTACGACAAAATGATCGGGTCGCTTTGGTGAAACGTCCCGATTCTGGCCTGCTCGCTGGGCTCTGGGAATTTCCCCATGTCCAAGGTGCCTTGTCACTGAAACATGCCGTTGCCCAACTGGAACAATGGGGGATACAAACTAAGCATATCGAAAAATCCATCCCTCATACGCACATCTTTTCGCATATCGAATGGCGTATGAGCAGTTATCTGGTAACTGGTAAGGAACATCAGTTTTCCAGTTTTCCATTCATCTGGGTTTCAAAAGAACAACTCCTGCAAACCTATCCCCTTCCCTCTGCCTTTCAACCCTTTGCTTCCGATCTTCTCTGGAAAGAAAAACCGGTATGAAACCTCTCATACCGGTTCTTTTTATACAAACAACCTTTCCCAATCCTCCTCACGAAACCCGACTGCAATTCCAGTTTCTGTAATCAAGATCGGACGTTTTACCAACATACCGTCAGAGGCAAGCAAAGTGAGTTGCTCCTGCTCGTCCATGTCTGGCAGCTTATCCTTAAGCCCCATAGATTTATAAACTAAGCCGCTTGTATTAAAAAATTTTTTTAATGGTAGCCCACTTTTTTCATACCACTCTTGCAACTCCTGGGCAGACGGCCGTTCTTCTTTCAAATCCCGCAACTCGAATACCACCTCCTGTGCTTCCAGCCACTGTTTGGCCTTGCGGCATGTGCTGCATTTCGGATACCATAATAAAAGATTCATAGTCATCATCCTTTCTCAAATATTTAGATGTTTCCTATTATAACAAACCCTCTTCAAATTCTCCATACATTCCGACAAAATTTTTTCCAAAAAATTTCAGAAACTTCTTGACAAAACTTCTATCCTATGATATGATTATAACTGTTGCGATACCTTATGGAGGGGTGTCCGAGTGGTTTAAGGAGCTAGTCTTGAAAACTAGTGATCTCGCAAGGGACCAAGAGTTCGAATCTCTTCCCCTCCGCCATCGTGCCAGTCAGCATATTTGTTTCATATATAGATTCACCGTGGAGAAATACCCAAGTGGTGAAGGGGCTCCCCTGCTAAGGGAGTAGGTCGGGTAACCGGCGCGAGGGTTCAAATCCCTCTTTCTCCGCCAAATAAACCGCATGGAACCGTCATTTTGGACGATCCATGCGGTTCTTTCTTTTTTCTTGAAATTGGCATTTATATGCTTTGTTTTGGGGTGTTTGGTAGTCAAAAAGTAGTCAACTTTGATTTCTTAAAACAGTTATAAACATACAAATATATGGTTTAATATTCATTTAATGTTCAAATCTTAAAAACAGGTGTTAAGCGTCGCAGATAGGATATTTTTAAGTTTTTCAAGTCAGGGAGCGTCACTAGGAGTTGCAGGGCGTTAGTAACAAAAAGATGACACGCGATTTATTCAAAGAAAAAATCCGTTCCCAGATTTTCGGGAGCAGATTTTTTATGTATCTATATGACACAAAAGAATTTGCTAATTAGTTTTCTATCCTA
>CATJNB010000047.1 GCA_949741605.1 uncultured Eubacteriales bacterium
AAAAGAAAGCAATCAGGAAACGAACATATTTCCTGATTGCTTTTATTTTTCTTTCGAGTGACACGCCAACACACAAGGGTAAAGTGCCCTCACTCACCGTTCAGGCACCGGGGAACCCCTCGCTAGGGTTCCCCACGCCGAAACATTCCCCCGGAATATTTCGGCTCCCTTCCTGAGTTTTAGGAAGGCTAGAGAGTTTCGACCGTTGCGACGGTCGAGTCAGGGCTTTGCCCCGACACCCCACAGCCTTTTGAAAAAGGCTGGCGAAAACTTTATGCGCCTGCGGCGGACTTTTTGGTTAGCGATGTGGATTAATATTCTGTGGAATACATGGAGTAATTGGGAGCCTCTTTTGTGATCTGAATATCATGCGGATGGCTCTCTTTCAGACCTGCGCCGGTAATACGGATAAACTGTGCTTTCTCATGAAGCTCCTCAATCGTAGCGCACCCAGTATAACCCATACCAGCACGCAAACCGCCCATCATCTGGAACACAGTATCAGACAGGGGGCCTTTAAAGGGCACACGCCCCTCCACGCCTTCGGGAACCAATTTCTTGCCTTCGCCTTGGAAATAACGGTCGCTGCTGCCTTTCCCCATGGCGGCCAGACTGCCCATGCCACGGTAGACCTTAAACTGACGCCCTTGATACAGTTCCGTATCTCCCGGTGACTCTTTACAACCCGCAACCAGCGAGCCAACCATGACAACATTCGCGCCAGCGGCGAGCGCTTTGACAATGTCCCCGGAGTATTTCACGCCGCCATCCGCAATGACCGGGATGCCGTATTTGGCACCCATGCAGGCAGAATCATAAATCGCGCTGATCTGCGGCACACCAATCCCCGCAACCACACGGGTGGTACAAATCGAGCCGGGGCCAATGCCAACTTTGACACAGTCTGCGCCAGCTTCAATGAGAGCCTGCGTTGCTTCTGCGGTTGCAACGTTGCCGGCAATGACCTGCAAATCCGGGTATGCTTTCTTAATCGAACGTACCGCATGGATGACCCCGTTGTTATGGCCGTGTGCGGAATCGAGGCTCACAACGTCTACCTGCGCTTCTACCAGCGCGGCTACACGGTCGAGGACGTCCGGGGTGGCGCCAACGGCTGCGCCGCATAACAGACGTCCATTTTTGTCACGGGCCGAACGCGGATATTGGACTGCTTTTTCGATATCTTTGATTGTGATTAGGCCCTTTAATACTCCGTTTTCATCGACAATCGGTAATTTTTCAATGCGGTTTTTCCGCAGGATTTCCTGTGCCTGTTCTAAGGTTGTCCCCACTGCTGCGGTCACGAGGTTCTCATGCGTCATGACAGCGGAAATCTTCTGGTGGAAATCATCGTCCCCCATGAACCGCATATCCCGGTTCGTAATAATCCCAACGAGTTTCCCGTTCTCACAGATCGGCACGCCGGAAATTTTGTAGCGTCCCATAATGGCGTCTGCATCCTGTACTGTATGGTCGGGGGACAGGAAAAACGGGTTGACAATGACCCCGTTTTCCGAACGCTTGACGCGGTCTACTAAATCGGCCTGCGCTTCAATGTTCATGTTCTTATGGATAATCCCGATGCCGCCTTCGCGCGCAATCGCAATTGCCATGGCATCCTCTGTGACCGTATCCATAGCAGCGGTCATCAAAGGGGTATTCAAATGGATTTTTTTCGTCAGATACGTGGAAAAATCCACTTCCTTTGGCAGCACATTCGACTCTGCCGGGATCAACAACACATCATCAAAGGTCAGGCCTTCCCGCACGAATTTTTCGGCATAATTTGTCTGTAACATTCGCTTCCTCCTTAAAGATATCACAATCAAAATGTTATTCTTTCTATTATATCACTCTCTCCGTCCCTTTTCAACTGTTTTAGACAATTATACCAAATGATTTCCACAATCAGCTGCGTGCCGGGATTTCGCGTGCCAAAATTTCCTCTTTTCGTGAAAGCGGGTCATCGTGCAAAACCCAATCCATCACCGTTTCTTCTCCCAGGCGCGTCATCATATCGCCAAAGCGTTCTTTTTTGTACCCATGCTCCCGGTACAGCAGAATCGCCTTTTCCACCAGATCCAGCGCCTTGTCCACCGCATAGATCCCCGGCACATGCACACCCGGTTTGCCAACGCGGCCCCATTTGCCGCCAAGCACCAGCTTCACGCCAGCCTGCTGCGGTTTAACAGCCCCAAAATAACACGTGCGGATACATTTGCCGCAATTGTCACACCGCTCGCGGTCAAACAAAACCTTACCATTCTGTTTATACGGCGCGCGTACCGAACAGCCATCCACCACGATACATTTTTTGCAGTCCTTGCATACATCCGCATCCAGCTCCGGCATACTCTGACCGATCAGGCCAATATCGTTGAGGTCGGGCTTGACGCAGTTATTGGGGCATCCGCCTACTGCAATTTTAAATTTGTGCGGCAGTGTCACCGGACGGTACCCAAGGAAAAAACGCTCATGAATCTGCTGCGCCAGACCCGCGGCATTGACTTGCCCAAACACGCAGGTTGCGCCTTTGCACGCCACTACCGGACGAATCCGGTCCCCGGTGCCGCCCGTATACAGGCCCGCTTTGGCCAAATGCTCCGTAATGGCGTCGATATGCTCGTATTTGACGCCTTTCATTTCCACGGTCATACGCGAGGTCAGGCTCACGACCCCGCTGCCATACTTCTGCACGCACTGTGCAAGATTGGCCAGCTGTTCACTGGTGAGTTCCCCGTTGCCGGTGATCACACGGCAATTAAATTCGTCCTCGGTATCCCGGTTATGCAGATACCCCATCGCCTTGACCCGGGTGATATCCTGTTTGCTCAGCTTTGCCATTGTAGTGCCCTCCTTGGGATTCTTTTTTGTTTATCTTATCGTAACGGCTGTGTCTTGTCAATGTAAAAACCAGACATTTTTTCATAGATGATTACGGTGTATTGGTCCTGTGTGTCTATGGAAATTTTTTCAAACCCATAACCGGAAAAATCCGGGAAAAACGTGTCGCCATGTATGTGCTTATGGATCACCGTCAGATGGATGCGCCCGGCATACGGCAGAGCCTCCTGATACACCCGGCTGCCGCCTGCAATGAAAATTTCTGGTTCGTGCGCGGTTTTTTCCAGGGCTTTGGCAAAGGAGTCTACGGTGGTACAACATTCCGTTTCCACATGCAGGCTTGTGGAAATTAAAACCGTTTTCCGCCCCGGCAATGGCCTGCCGATTTCCTCAAAAGTCTTTCTGCCCATGATGACCGTATTTCCCCATGTCAGCTCCCGGAAACGCTGTTGATCTTCTGGGATCTTCCATGGGATTTTGCCGTTTTTCCCAATGACGCCGTTTTCTGACACCGCTGCTATGATTGTAATCATACCATCCCTCCAAATAAAAAAAGCATCCCTTCTTGCGGGATGCTGATACAAAGCTGGTGGGCCATCAGGGACTCGAACCCGGGACCGACCGGTTATGAGCCGGTTGCTCTAACCAACTGAGCTAATGGCCCTCTTTCCATGCCTATTATCATACCATATTCCAAAGTTTTTGGCAAGAGGGAAACCGGGATTCCTTGGTTTTTTCTAAGCAATGCACTGCCTGTATTTTCCCCCTGAAATCAGGAAGGGAAGTCACGGAATACCATGTACATCGCCATGAATCCCAATCACATCGCCTTCCATAAGACCATAAAGCTGGCCGTCTTCTTCCCACACGACGTCTTTTTTCACCGTGTAACCTTCATACCCGGATTCTACCTCGATATGTCCACGAAACTCCTTCTCGTCTGCGGAAGCCGTACTACACGCTGCCATGGCAAACAAAGAAACCGACACGCATAAACCAAGCGCAATCGCCAAAACTTTTTTAAATTTCATCTTTTTCCCTTCTTTCTGTTTTTCTTTTTATTATAGCAAGCGGAAAAATGATGTGTCAAGCAAAATGAACCGTCTTTTCCCGCTATTGGAAAGACAGGAAAAGACGGCTGGTTTTCTTACCTAGGATATTCCGGCAACACCCATGTTTCGGTGGGGTCAACCGGGAATACCGATTCTAATAACAGCTTGGTATAGGCTTGTTTGGGGTTTCCGATGACCGCGTCTGCCGTTCCGGTTTCGACCAATTGTCCCCCCTGTATGACCACTACGGTATCACAAAGGTTTTTCACTAGCGCCAAATCATGGCAGATCATCAAATAGGAAAGTCCAAGCTCCTGCTGCAACCGTTTGAGCAGGGCAACGATCTGTGCCTGTACGGATACGTCCAGTGCGCTGGTCGCCTCATCGCAGATCAGAAGCTGCGGGTTCCCCGCCAACGCCCGTGCCAGTGCCGCCCGCTGACATTCCCCGCCGCTGATCTGATGTGGAAAACGGTCCGCATATTCACGCTTGAGTTCCACCAAATCCAGCAATTCCAATGTGCGTTTTTTGGCATCCGCACGATGGATCCCTGCATTCGTCATGACCTCCTGAATACTGCTTCCCAGCTTCCTGCGCGGGTTAAAAGAATCTTTTGGCATCTGGAACACCATCGCCATCTTCTGGTACGCTTGACGCAGGCGTTTGCCTTGGAGATAGGTAATCTCCTCGCCGAGCAGTTTGATGGTGCCAGAGGTTGGCGGGAGCAGACGGGCCACCATTTTCGCAATTGTACTCTTTCCGCTCCCCGACTCCCCCACCAATCCACAGCATTCGCCTGCGTCAATGGTAAAGCTGACGTCATCCACAGCTTTGAATTTCCTTCCGTTTTTGGAAAATTCTTTGGTCAGGTTCTCAATTTCTAAAACGTACACCAAAACCTCCTAGTCGCAGCCGTATGGACACAATGTCCAATGCCCGTTTCCGTAATCATTCGGTACCAGTTTTAATTCCTGTCTGCACGCCGCACGTGCCGAGGTACACCGCGCTGCAAACGGGCATCCTGCATACGGTTCGCCAAATACCGGGGGCTGTCCCGGAATCCCCACCATCTTTCTGCCGTGCAGTTGGGGGATCGCCGCGATTAATGCTTTGGTATATGGGTGCTGCGGGTGTTTCATAACATCGAGTTTGTTGCCATATTCTACCACGCGCCCTGCATACATCACCGCGATTTGATCCACCATATACGAAATAACGCCCATGTTGTGCGTGACCATCATCATCGCAGTCCCGAAATGATCCCGCAAATCCATCAGCTGCCGCACTACCTGTGCCTGTACGGTCACATCCAGCGCACTGGTAGGCTCATCGGCCAGCAGCAGCTCCGGGTGCAAAACCATGGCCAGCGCAATCGCCACGCGCTGGTTCATCCCGCCCGACAGCTCAAACGGATAACTATTTAAAATCCGCTCGCCGTCCGTCAGGCGCAGCTCAGATAACATGTTCAAAATGCGGGTTCTGACTTCTTTTTTGTCAAAGTCACCATGGGCATGTAAGGCTTCCAAAAACTGTACGCCAATTTTACGGATCGGGTTCATAGACGCCCCCGGATGCTGGAACACCATACCCAAACGTTTCCCACGCAGCCTGCGCATGTCCTTCTTTTTGATGCGGATTAAATCAATCCCGTCAAATTCCAGTTTGCCGTGGTCAATGCGTCCGTGATCCCCCAGCAGTCCAATCACCGCTTGCAGCAGCGTGCTTTTCCCGCTGCCCGATTCGCCTACCACCCCCAGGATTTTCCCTGTGTGCAAGGCAAGCGTTACATCGTTTAAAATTCGCGTCCCGCAGTAGCTGACATCTAATTGTTGGATCGAAAGAATCGGAGTCATGCGCGCCCTCTTTTCGGGTTATGTTTGGATGTCCGTATCCACAGAAATTTCATGCTGGTCGGTTGGGTGCTGGGTCAAACCAGTTACCCCGTTCTTCATGACCAAAGACTGCTCCTTATGAAACGCCACAATCACATACCCTTCGTCAATGGCTCTCTGCTGCGCTTTGACCGCGAGGTCTGCACGCTTTTCCGGGTCGGTTTCTTTGCGTAGCTGGTCAATCAGGCTTTGTAATTTTTCATCCTTTTCCGTACCGCCGGTTGCGTAATACCCGTCGCGCCCAACCGCCGAATCAATCATATACAAGGGGTCGCCATTGGGTGCAGTCACCATTTGCCATACATTGATGTCCCACTGGATACTGTCGTTTTTCAAGGCATCCCCTTTGGGGCCCGTTTCTGCGATATTCAGGTCTACTTTGATCCCGATATCCTTCATATCATCCTGAAACGCTTCCGCTAACAGCGGCAAGTCCTGTCTGGAAGAATACGTGTAATATTTGAGTTCCATGTTCTGGCCGTCTTTGTCCACATAACCGTCCCCGTCTGTGTCCTCCCAGCCAGCTTGCTTTAAGAGTTCCTTTGCCTTGGCAACGTCATATTCGGGGGAGGTCAGTTTGGAATCCCCAAACCCAGCAAATTTCTGCGGGAAAAACCCATGCGCTGATTCGCCGTAACCATACATCAACGCATCGATGAAATCCTGTTTATGGATGCCATGGGCAATCGCCAGACGCACATTTTTATCCGACAAATATTTGCTTCTGGTATTGAGAACCATATTCGAGGAACGGGAAGTCGCGCTGGTGGAAATGGTATATTGATCGCTGTGAAACAGCTGCAAGGATGCCAGCGGCAATTCCTGTGCCGCATCAATTTCACCATTTTGCAGCGCCATGGTCAGCGTGTCGCCATTGGTAATGGATTTGACTTCCAGAGTCCCGATGTTTGGCGTGCCGTTCCAATAGTCGGGATTTGCCTTGACTGTACAGCCTGCCTCACTGGCCTGCACCAGTTGATAGGCGCCTGTGCCAATGAGATCCGTCCGGCCGTCTGTTTCGACGGAAGCGTCCATGATGCAAAACAGCGGGTCACAAAGCAAATTGCCCAGAATGGGGTTTGGCTCTTTTGTGGTGATCGTGACGGTATTGCCGGATGCTTCGATGCGGTCAATCAACAGGTTATGGATATCGCCGATCCGGTCGGATTTCTGGATACACCGTTCCAGCGACGCCTTCACCGCCGCACCGTCACAGACTTTGCCATTATGGAACTTCACGCCCTCGCGGATCTCAAAAACCCATGTGTTTGCATCCGCCTGATGGAACGATTCTGCCAGCCATGGCTGTACGGTCATGGTTTCGTCGAATGTCACCAGACACTCGCCAATCGCATACCGATAGGTTGACCAGCCCGCATACCCCATTGCCGGGTCAAGGCCGCCGTTGGAAATCGCGCCTGCATAAGCCGCCGAGCCATAGACCATTTTTTTGCTTGCAAGGCCAGCTGCATTCGTGCTGCCCGAAACAGTCCCGGGAGTGCTGCTGTTATCCGCGCCGCATCCGGCAAAACCAGTCGTCACGCCCACGCCGAGTGCGAATACTGCCAGCCATGCAAATATCCTGTTTTTTGGTTGGTTCATGTTGATTTCCCCTTTGCTCCTGTTTTTCTCTGCATGAAGAAGCCTCTGCCATTAAAGCGACTGCTTTGCTTCGTTGTTTGTTTCTGTTCATGATTCCGTTCTCCTCTTTTGCTGTTTATCGGAAACGAGTTTTTGTATTTTCACAAAACCATCCCCGATCCTTCTGCGCTGTTGTTTTGGGTCGAGAATATCGCGGATGGTATCGCCAAGCAAATTAAAAATCAGCACAGTGATAAAAACAGCAAAGCCCGGGGCAAGGATCGTCCACGGAGCCGTTTGCAGGGAGCTGCGGCTTTCGCTCATCATGGAGCCCCATTCGGCAATGGGCGGTTTCGCGCCCAGCCCCAAGAAAGACAGCCCTGCTAAATTCATAATCATTGCCCCGATATCCAAAGCCGCTGTAACCACAATCGGCCCCAGGATATTCGGCAGGATATGCCGGTATCCCATTTGATACCAACGGCATCCACTGAGCTTTGCCGCACTGATATAGGCATTATTTTTTATCGCCAGCACCTGACTGCGTGCAATCCTCGCATACCGCGGCCACGCAATCAGTCCGACGGCGATTACCGCCGCCCAAATGCCGCCGCGGATAATCCCGGCAACCGAAATGGCAAAAACCATTTCCGGGAACGCCAAAAAAATATCGGAAAGGCGCATAAGTACGGTATCCAGCCATCCGCCGGCATACCCGGCAATGACCCCGACAAGCGTCCCCAGCACGCAGATGCCTGCCACGAGTACAAACGCCGAAAAAATGGTGGTCTGCGTACCGGTAATCACACGGGATAATAAATCGCGCCCGAAGCGGTCACAGCCAAGCAGATGTTCGCCGCTGGGGGCTGCGAGGGTTTGTTTTAATTCTTGTTCATATGGGTCGTGCGGGGTCAGCCACTGGCCAAAAACCGCCACAAATACGATCCCCAGGGCCAACAGCAATAAGATCGCCAGCCTGAGCATCGTATGGTCTTGTTTCAGCCTTTTATTTTGGACTGTCAAAGAACCATCGCGCACCGCTTACCCCTCCCCTTGCATCCGGATCCTTGGGTCAAGAAAGTGGTAAATCAGGTCTGTAATCAGGTTAATCCCCACATAAATGACCGCCATCCAAATGACATACACTTGGATAATAGCATAATCGCGGTTGCCGATTGCATCGACCGCTAGGCTCCCGACACCCGGCCACATAAAAATAGATTCTACGATTGCCGTACCGCCCAACAGTGAACCAATCGACAAGGCCAGCAGGGTGACAATCGTAAGCATGGAATTTTTCAAAACATTCGCCAAAAGGATCGTGCGTCCCTTGACGCCCCGCGCCAAACATCCCATCACATAGTCTTTGTTCAGCTCCTCGAGCACAGTGGCACGCACCTGGCGGGTGTATTTGGCAGACATCGCAATCGCTAACGTGAAGGTCGGCAAAAGGATGCTGACAAACCCATGGTTGCCCGTAACCGGCAGCCAGCCCAGCCACAGCGCGAAAACCAACAGCAACAGCAATGCCACGAAAAACCCAGGCAGGGCATTGCCGATAAAGCTGAAAAAACGGATGACATAATCGGTAATTTTGTTCTGCCGGACTGCCGAAAGAATCCCAAGCGGGACCGAAATGCAAACAGTCACCACCATCGAAGACAGCGTTAGCAGCAGGGTACTGGGCAGCGCCTTCATAAACAGCGGGAATACATCCATATTTTTCAAATAGGAATACCCCATATCGCCAGTGAAAATCTTGCCAAGCCATTGGAAATATTGCAGGATAAACGGCTGGTCCAGCCCCATTTCATGACGCATCACCGCCTGATTTTCGGGGGTAATCAGCATACCGCGTTTCTGCATCATCATATCCACGGTATCCGCCGAAGCGGACTGCATCAGGGCGTAAGAAAGAAGGGTAATCCCAAATAAGATTGGGATTAATTGTAAGACCCGTTTTACTGCGTACCGCCAGATCATAACCCGCCTCCATTTATTTTTGCGCGCTCAACACAAATGATTTTGCATAAAATTCTTTTTCCTTACCTTTTTGCACCTGTGTGTGATGATACAGCTCCACGTCAAATGTATGTGCACCCAGAGCCGCCAAGGTCACAAAGTCCCATTCCGGACGCTTTTCTTTGCTCAGCGGCAATTCGAGCGCAATATTGCTGATAATCGCAGGGTCTACATTTTTGATATATTTCCGGTGGCACTCGTCGGATTCCTGACGTTCGGCTACCGTAGCATCGGCAAATGCCTCATCGAAACGATCCAGATAATGGTTCCCGTCAAAATTGACGATTTTCCCACCCGTACGCAGCACCCGCAGCCATTCGCGGTACGCCTGCACGGGATCCTCCAGACACCATGTGACATTGCGCGAAATGATTAAATCAAAGCTTTCGTTTTCAAAGTCCAGATGCTGTGCATCCATGCGCCGGAACGTCACATGCTGGTGCATCATCTTGGCATTTTCCACTGCATGCGCCAGCATTTCTTCCGAATAATCCACGCCAGTTACTTCATGTCCGCACTGTGCCATTAAAATCGAAAAAAAGCCCGGGCCACAGCCGATATCCAAGATATGAAGCCGTTCCTGTTCAGGCGCATAACGCATAATGGTATTGATCCAGCGGATGCGGTTTTCATCATCCAGCTCTTCCCTGTTATGTTCCGAATAGCCTTGCGAACGCAAATTCCAATACTGCTTGATTTCTTCCAGCTTTGCCATATTAAAACCTCCTGGAATGCTTTGAGTTTCCTTCCCTAAAATAATACAAATTTCCAATTCTGTAAAGCAAAGATTGACTAAAATTTTTCACTAAACGAATTAATGAGAAAATTTAGTCAATCACTGGCGAAAAATAAGTTTTTTCTTTTTTAGAAATTTTTGGCTGTAAATCGTTTCGTTTTCCATCCAATTGTGCTAGAATACCATCAAAATATTCCGTTTCAGTTTTCAATCATGAACCAATCTATCTAGTGGAATACGGTTCCACTACA
>CATJNB010000048.1 GCA_949741605.1 uncultured Eubacteriales bacterium
ATCTGTTCCGAAGAAACCGCCAGAGGCCCACTCTGATATTGCCCGTCCCTGCCGAACACGACCAGATTGCCCTGCTGGATCACAAGAAGTTCCTCGCAGGTTCTATGTTCGGAACCAATCGTAAAATCGCGTGTTGCTGCAAAGGTGATTTTGACCACACCGCCGCCTTCCAGGGATTCCTCGAGCCATTCTTCTGTCACCACAGACGACACCCAACCCGGCGCACCAGAATCTCCCGCGCTCTCAATCGCCTGTGTGACCGTTTGTTCCAGCGCGTCAAACTGCTCCTGATTTCGGATCGGCAATTCCTTGGGCTGGGCGTTTTGATACAAGATGACCCGGTTTGCCAAACCGGAGGCTACCACCGAGCTGCCCGGGGAATCTGTCACACTTTGGCATCCCGCAAGGCTCACCCCGGCCACTAGCATAACGGCCAGAAAGCCTGCTATTTTTTTCCGGTTCATCTTGTTCCCTCCCTGTGCAGTCAGCTTGCCTTGAACTCTTTAAATAAGGTTTCAGCTTTTTGACGCTGTGCAAGATGGCTCTCGCCAGTGTCGGGATCGGAGTAGATCATCATATATTTGCCGTTATTCGAAAGGACCGCCTGCACCTTTTCCTTGCCAGCCAGAATCTCCAGAGAACCGTCTTTGCGGATGGATTCGAGGTTGGTGGTAGCCAGCTGTGTTAATTTTTGCAGGTCATAATTTTTTTCTTTTGCGATCTCTGCCAGTTTTTCCATATTGAATTCATAAAGCTCCACATTAATCTCACCGCCATCATAGGTTGCCGAATACTTTCTGCCGTCGCTGGCGCCAATGATTTCGGGGTTCATGTCAATGGGGGTGCCGGAAATGATGCCGTTGCCGTTGAGGTAGGCGCACAGGCCCTCAAAGGTATCCTGCACTTCGGTTGCGGCCATGGAAGCGGTGGAGGAAAGCTCAGGCTTGTTTCCGGTGGAGCTGCCGCAGGCTGTGAAGGTGACGGCCAGGGCGCAGGCAATGGTAAGGAACAGTAATTTTTTCATGATATCAAGACCCCTCTGCAAAAATTAGGAAAAAGGATGGATAAGGAAAAAGAGCCCAGATGGATTCATCTGGACTCAGTAAGATGGTGACCCGGACGGGATTCGAACCCGTGAACCCGCCGTGAAAGGGCGGTGTCTTAACCGCTTGACGACCGGGCCAAATTGGTAGCGGTAAATGGACTTGAACCATCGACACTCCGGGTATGAACCGAATGCTCTAGCCAGCTGAGCTATACCGCCATATTCTGCTCACCAACGGAACGAGTATTATTATATTACAAAGAATTCGTTTTGTCAACAGTTTTTGAAAATTTTTTTTTGTATTTTAAAACTTTTTGTTTCAGGGACTTCTTTGCAAAGAAAATATATGCTATAATGGAATCGGAAATTTTGGTAAAAACAAAGGGGGCAGGGCAGGATGAAAGAAGAATGTTTGGTTTGCAAAGCCCCGCTGGAATATCTGGAGTATGAGCAGCTCATGGAGTGCGCTATATGCCATCACAAGGAACCGGGCAACGCCAGATGTGTCCATGGGCACTATGTTTGCAATGCGTGCCATATGGCCGGTATAGATTCTATCTTTGGGTTATGTCTGGCAGAAACGTCGAAAAATCCAGTGGAAATTTTAGAAAAGATGATGGCGCTGCCGTTTTGCCATATGCACGGGCCGGAGCATCACGGGATGGTGGGGGCAGCCCTGCTCACTGCTTATCACAATGCAGGAGGAACGCTCGACCTCACAGCTGCGCTGGGGGAAATGATGAACCGCGCAAAGAGTGTGCCGGGAGGCTCGTGTGGTTTTTGGGGAGCCTGCGGGGCGGGGATCAGCACGGGGATGTTTGTGTCGATCCTCTCCAAAGCCACCCCCCTGACCAAAGAACCGTTCGGGCTTTCCCACCAGATGACAGCAAAATCGCTGGACGCCATTGGAACAATCGGAGGGCCGCGGTGCTGTAAGCGGGATTCGTATTTGTCGGTCTTGTCGGCCATTGATTTTGTGGCAGAACATTTTGGCGTACTCATGGAAAAGCCGGAAATCATCTGCACCCATCAGGCGCAAAACAACCAGTGTATCGGGATGCGCTGCCCGTTTGCCAAAGCAGGCCAAAGGGCAACCTCTTAAATTTTTTTAAGACAAGCCATCCCTATGATGTTCAAGCACGTTTTAAGGAAAGGAAACAGGAATTATGTCAGTCATCACACAGGCCAAACGGGTGGTTATCAAGGTGGGCACCTCCACGCTCACGTATGAAAACGGGACGTTAAATTTACGAAGGATGGAAGATTTGTGCCGCGTACTGAGCGATTTGCAAAATTCCGGGATGCAGATTGTTTTGGTATCCTCGGGGGCTGTCGGGGTCGGGATGGGAAAGCTCGGGCTTGCAGAGCGTCCGGTGGAGCTGGAAAAACGGCAGGCCATTGCGGCAGTGGGGCAGTGTGAGCTGATGTTCATGTATGATAAGCTGTTCAGCGAATACAACCGTCTGGTGGCGCAGGTGCTGCTCACCGCCGACGATGTATGCAGTGAGCGCAGCCGCCAGAATGTGGAAAATACCTTTCAGGAACTGTTGCGCATGAATATTATCCCCATTGTCAATGAAAATGATACCGTTGGGGTCAGCGAGCTGGAGGGGCACAATTTCGGCGATAACGATACGCTTTCCGCTGTGGTGGCAACGCTCGTGGACGCCGACCTTTTGGTGATCCTGACGGATATTGACG
Source organism: uncultured Eubacteriales bacterium (assembly GCA_949741605.1). GTDB lineage: Bacteria > Bacillota > Clostridia > Oscillospirales > Acutalibacteraceae > UMGS1071. The sequence continues at coordinate 2,747 of CATJNB010000048.1, forward strand.
GGCTGTACGACGATAACCCGCGCCAAAACCCCAATGCCAAACGCATCCCGTATGTCCACCGGATCACGCAGGAAATCCGCGACCTTGCCGGGGCGGCAGGCACCTTACGCGGCACCGGCGGCATGGCAACGAAAGTCAGCGCGGCTGAGCTTGCAAACGAGGCGGGGATCAGCTGCTGCGTGATGAGCGGGGTGCATCCCAAGCAGCTGTACCGGCTGTTTGACGGCGCACAGATTGGCACGATGTTTGGAGCGGAACAAAATGAAAGATAGGAGAGATGCGATATGACAGCATTAGAACAAATGGGCCAGCAGGCCAAAACAGCGTCCCGCAAGCTTCTGGGGCTTCAGCAGAGCCGCAATGCCGCCTTACTGGCCATTGCCGAGGCTTTGCGCGAACAGCAGGGCAATATCCTGACAGCCAATGAACAGGATTTACAGCAGGCACGCCAAAACGGGATGAGCCAGTCGCTCATGGACCGCCTGACGCTCACCCCGGAACGCATCGAGGGCATGGCAAAAGGCGTGGAACAAATCGCCATGCAGAAAGACCCCATTGGTACGGTGGTCGAGGGGGGCCAGCTGACAAACGGCCTGAAAATCGAGAAGGTCCGTGTGCCGCTCGGCGTCATCGGGATCATCTACGAGGCACGCCCGAACGTCACCGCTGATGCGGCCGCGTTGTGCCTGAAGGCGGGCAATGTCGTGATTTTGCGCGGCGGGAAAGAAGCGTTCCAGTCGAACCAGTGCATTACGAATATCATGCGTTACGCGATTGCTTCCGAAGGGCTGCCTGCCGACTGCATCCAGCTTGTGCAGGACACCTCCCGCGAATCTGCCCGCGAAATGATGGCGCTGACCGGTTATCTGGATGTCCTGATTCCAAGGGGCGGGGCAGGGCTGATCCGTTCGGTGGTGGAGAACTCGCGCGTACCGGTCATTGAAACCGGCGCAGGCAACTGCCATGTGTATGTGGATGAATCTGCCGATCTTGCCATGGCTGCGGACATCATTTTCAATGCCAAAACGACCCGCCCTTCGGTGTGCAATGCCATTGAAACCATTCTGGTACACGAGAAGGTTGCCGAAAAAGCTTTGCCCCGCATTGCCGAAAAGCTTGGGGAGAAAAACGTCAGGCTGCATGGGTGCGAGCGTACCTGCGCGGTTCTGCCACAGGCCATCCCTGCGACCGAGCAGGACTGGGCAACGGAATATCTGGATTTTGAACTGGCTGTGCGTGTGGTCCCCTCGATCACCGAGGCCATGGAGCATATCGCCACGTATTCCACCGGGCACAGCGAATGTATTGTCACAGAAAATTTCCGCAATGCCCAGCTGTTTACTGCACAGGTAGACAGCGCTGTTGTTTACGTCAATGCCTCGACCCGGTTTACTGACGGCGGGGAATTTGGCATGGGCGCGGAGATCGGCATTTCTACCCAGAAGCTGCACGCGCGCGGGCCGATGGGCGTTGAACAGCTTACTTCCACCAAATTTATCATCCAGGGGGACGGGCAGGTCCGCTAGGGGATGTTTCCAAACAATAACACAGAAACAGGTGATAGAGATTGAGAGTACCACAGGAACGGGTACGGAATTTCAGCATTATCGCGCACATTGACCACGGCAAAAGTACGCTTGCCGACCGCATTCTGGAGCAGACCCGGGCGGTTGCCCTGCGCGATATGGAAAACCAGCTGCTGGACAACATGGACCTCGAGCGTGAGCGCGGCATCACGATCAAGGCACATGCTGTCACGCTGGTCTATACGGCGCAGGACGGCCTTGATTATGTCTTTAACCTGATCGACACGCCCGGGCACGTGGACTTTACCTATGAAGTATCGCGGTCTCTGGCAGCGTGCGAGGGGGCTATTTTGGTAGTGGACGCGTCGCAGGGCATCGAAGCGCAGACGCTCGCCAATACCTATATGGCAGTGGACGGCGGGCTGGAAATTGTACCGGTCATCAATAAAATCGACCTGCCCAGCGCAGACCCCGACCATGTGTGCATGGAGATTGAGGACGTCATCGGCATCCCGGCGGACGACGCGCCGCGCATTTCGGCAAAGACGGGCCTGAATATTGCCGATGTGATGGAGCAGATTGTCAAACACGTGCCGCCGCCTACGGGCGACCCGGAACAGCCGTTGCAGGCGCTCATTTTTGACTCGTATTATGACGCTTATAAAGGGGTCATTGTCTATGTGCGGATTCAGCAGGGGCGCGTCAAAGCGGGCGACACCATCCGCATGATGGCAACCGGCGCGACGTTCACGGTTGTGGAATGCGGCTATATGCGTGCCGGCGGCACCGAACCCGCAGATGAACTTTCGGCCGGGGAGGTTGGGTATCTTGCCGCGTCGATCAAGACCGTCAAGGACGCGCATGTGGGCGATACGGTGACCCTCGACAGCCGTCCGGCACAGGAGCCGCTGCCGGGCTACCGCGCCGTACAGCCCATGGTCTTTTCGGGGATTTACCCGGCAGACGGGGCGCACTATTCCGATTTGCGCGACGCCCTGGAAAAACTCCAGCTCAACGACGCCGCGCTGACCTATGAACCGGAAACCTCCATTGCTTTGGGGTTTGGGTTCCGGTGCGGGTTTCTGGGGCTGCTGCATATGGAGATCATTCAGGAACGGTTGGAGCGCGAGTACAATTTAGACCTGATTACCACTGCGCCGAGCGTGGTGTACCAGATCACGCAGACCAACGGGGAAACGATTTTTGTCGATAACCCCACCAATTACCCCGACCCCAGCCAGATCGAATCCGCCGAGGAGCCTATGACCAGCGCGCACATTTATGCGCCAAGCGATTATGTGGGGAATATCATGGATTTGTGCCAGGACCGGCGCGGGGTCTTCAAGGACATGAAATACATGGATACCGAACGGGTCGATATCCACTATGAGCTGCCGCTCAACGAGATTATCTATGACTTTTTCGATGCCCTCAAGTCCCGTACCCGCGGCTATGCGTCGTTTGACTATGAACTGATCGGCTATCAAAAGAGTAATCTGGTCAAGCTGGATATCCTGTTAAACGGGGAAGCGGTGGATGCGCTTTCGTTTATTATCCATGCAGACAAAGCGTATCCGCGCGCGCGGAAAATGGCGGAAAAGCTGCGCGAGAAAATCCCGCGCCAGCTCTTTGAAGTCCCCATACAAGCGTGTGTGGGCGGACGCATTATTGCCCGGGAAACGGTCAAGGCGGTACGCAAGGACGTGCTTGCCAAATGCTACGGCGGCGACATCACGCGCAAGAAAAAGCTGCTCGAAAAACAAAAAGAAGGCAAAAAGCGCATGCGCCAGTTAGGGACGGTCGAGGTCCCGCAGGAGGCGTTTATGAGCGTACTCAAGCTCGACGAATGAATCCCATCGGCATTTATATCCATGCGCCGTTCTGCACCGAAAAATGCCCGTATTGTGATTTTTATTCCATGCCCCGCGCGTTTTCCGACATGGATGCCTATACGAAAGCAGTCATCCGGGACCTGCGCGCCTATACGGGCAACGGCCTGCAAGCGGACACCCTGTATTTTGGCGGGGGTACGCCGAGCCTGCTGGGCGCTGCACGCATCGGGGAAATCATCGGGGCGGTACGGGAATGGTTTGGTTTGAGCAAAGGGGAAATCACCGTAGAAGTCAACCCGACCGCACAGGAAACGTGGCTGGAAAACCTGTTCCACGGTTTTGCACAGGCAGGGGTCAACCGGATCTCGGTGGGGATGCAGTCGGCAAACGAAATGGAGCTCAGGCAACTGGGACGCCGCCATACCCCCCGGCAGGCCGGGCGGACGGTGGAGCTGGCACGGGCGGCGGGGATTTCTCATGTCTCATTGGATATCATGCTCGCCATCCCCGGGCAGACCCCCGAAAGCCTGATGCACACACTGGCGTTTTGCGGGGAAACCAAAGCGGAACATCTTTCCGCCTATTTGCTCAAGATCGAGCCCGGCACGCCCTTTGACACCCAGCGCGAAACCCTGCGGCCTCTGCTGCCGCAGGAGGAGCAGGTGGAAGAACTTTATCTGCTTGCGGTGGCGGAACTCGAACGGCAGGGGTATGAGCAATATGAGATTTCCAATTTTGCGCGCCGCCAAAACGGGGTTTTGCTGGAGGGGAAACACAATAAGAAATACTGGTGTGCACAGGAATATCTGGGCATTGGGCCGTCGGCACATTCGTACCTGTTTGGCAAACGGTTTTATTCCCCGGCAGACCTTGGACGGTTTCTGCAAGGCTGCCAGACGCTCCCAGACGGCGACGGGGGCGGCCGGGAGGAATTTGCCATGCTGCGCCTGCGTCTGCGCGAGGGGCTGTGTGACAGCGTTTGGCAGGCACAGTTTTCGGAGCCTCTGCCGCGGGACTATGTGCGGCGGGCAAAGAAATTTGTCCCGGCCGGGCTGGTAAGGCTTTGTGACACCGAACCGGGGTTTTCCCTGACCACAAAGGGGTTTCTCCTTTCCAATGCGCTCATTGGGGAAATCCTATTTGGCAGATCATAAAAACAGCGTGGCTGGATATCCGGCCACGCTGTTTTTCATTCATCTGTTTCAGGGCGTACTGCCTGCCCTGCTTCCTCTTGTTCCTGCAAATTGAGCGCCTGCTCCATCTGGTCTAAATGCCCGTCAATGGCGGTTAAATGCACGCTCAGGGATTGCAGGGACGCTTCGATTTTCTGCAAAGGCTCTTTTACCGCCTCCAGATACCCCTGCACATTTTGAATCCGGTCGTCCACCATTTCCAGATATTGCCCGATGGCGGACAGGTCATCCTGCGTCACCTCAAGCCCCTTGAAAATAGTGTGAAGCAGCAGCCCGATGTGTTCCACCTGCTCCTGTGGAAATTCTACGTGCCCCCGCACGGCCTGCAAACGCCTTTGTGCGGCGGCGAGCCGGGCGTCGGTCTGCGACAGCTCCTGCTGAATCTGCAGGAGTTTTTGTTTGAGCGGCTCTTTCTGCTTTTGCATGATCTGTTCAATCGCGGCTTGTACTTCTGGGTCCATACAGCTCCCCATCCCCTTTTCGGCTTTTCTTCCAAAACAGTCCCATTATATGCCTTTTGCAGAAAAATTACAAGCCCGTGTACCCAACTTTTTTTTGGCAGGGTACGCATGTGTGATATCCGTACGCCCGATCAGGTAGTCCACACTGGTTTCATAAAAGTCCGCCAGCTGCGAGAGGATCTCCACCGGGATCCCCCGGATATCGTTTTCATAATTGCTGTATGCGCTGCGCGAGATTTGCAGAATATCTGCGACCTTCTGCTGGGTGAGGTCGCGGTCCTCACGCAGGTCGCGTAACCGTCGATAATCCACCATTCATCACCACCCTAAGTATAGGGAACCCCCGTCCCCTTCCTTGACTTTTGACACATTTTGTGGCAAAATATATCAAACTGCATCAGGAGGTGACCATGAATGACAGAAACTACCGAAATTACCTGTGAAACCTGTAATTATTTTCTACAGCACTATATTTTTTGGCGGGGGCAGTACCGCCGCGTGGGATATGGGCACTGCTGTCATGAAGATCATTGCCGGCAGTGCAGACCTGAGAAAAAAGCCTGTCCTGACTGGGCCGAACAAACCGAGGAATATAAACTGGAGCATGTTCCCATGCCATCATAAAAAAACCCCCTGTGTTACAAACAACACAAGGGGGTTTTCTATTCTTCAGGCGTATTTAGTTTCTGGGGGATTTGATCTGTGCCTGTGCCGCAGCGAGCCGGGCAACGGGTACGCGGAACGGCGAGCAGGAAACGTAATTGAGCCCTACGCGGTGGCAGAATTCAACCGAACTCGGGTCGCCGCCATGTTCGCCGCAGATACCAAGGATCAAGTCCTTGCGGGCCTGACGGCCCAGCTTTGCAGCCATCTCGACCAGCTTGCCAACGCCGTTCTGGTCGAGGCGTGCAAACGGATCGGATTCATAAATCTTATGCTCGTAGTAGTAGTCGAGGAATTTGCCGGCATCGTCACGGCTGAAGCCAAAGGTCATTTGGGTCAGGTCGTTGGTGCCGAAGCTGAAGAACTCGGCTTCTTTGGCAATTTCATCGGCAGTCAGGGCGGCACGCGGAATTTCGATCATGGTGCCGACCATATATTTCAGGTCTGTGCCAGACTCTTTGATGATCTTATCAGCAGTCTTAGTGACAACGTCCTTGACAAATTTCAGTTCCTTGGCTTCGCCAACCAGCGGGATCATGATTTCCGGCACGATCTTGAATTCAGGATGCTTTTTCATCACAGCAATAGCCGCATTGATGACCGCAGTGGTCTGCATTTCTGCGATTTCCGGATACGATACCGCCAGACGGCAGCCGCGGTGGCCCATCATGGGGTTGAACTCGTGCAGGCCGGCAATGACGTCTTTTAATTCCTGTACGCTGATCTTCAGGTCGTCTGCCAGATCTTTGATATCTTCTTCCTTGGTTGGCAGGAACTCATGCAGCGGCGGGTCGAGGAAACGGATGGTAACCGGGCGGCCTTCCATAACCTCATAGATGCCTTCAAAGTCGCCCTGCTGGTATGGCATGATCTTGGCCAGGGCAGCCTGACGTTCCTCCACGCTCTTGGCAACGATCATTTCACGGACTGCTTTGATCCGGTCTGCTTCAAAGAACATATGCTCGGTACGGCACAGGCCAATGCCTTCTGCGCCAAATTCCTTGGCATGGGCGGCGTCCTTCGGGTTGTCGGCGTTGGTGTAAACTTCCAGCTTGCGAACGCTGTCCGCCCAGCCCATGAAGCGGCCAAAGTCGCCGGAAATGGATGCCGATACGGTCGGGATCGCCTGGCCGTAGATGTTGCCGGTGGAACCGTCGATGGAGATGTAATCGCCCTCTTTGATGGTGTTGCCAGCCAGAGTAAAGAACTTCTCCTCATAGTTTACTACGATGTCGCCGCAGCCGGATACACAGCAAGTCCCCATACCACGGGCCACAACCGCCGCATGGGAGGTCATGCCGCCGCGTACTGTCAGGATGCCCTGTGCTGCTGCCATGCCTTCAATGTCCTCCGGGGAGGTTTCGAGGCGTACCAGAACCACTTTTTCACCGCGGTCTGCCCACTGTTTGGCTTCCTCTGCGGTAAAGACAACCCGTCCGCAGGCCGCGCCCGGAGAAGCTGCCAGACCCTTGCCAATGGGGGAAGCCGCTTTGAGGGCTTTGGGGTCAAACTGCGGGTGCAGCAGGGAGTCGAGCTGCTTTGGCTCTACGCGCAGTACAGCCTCGTCCTGCGTAATCATGCCTTCGTCCACCAGATCCACAGCGATCTTGAGGGCGGCGGCGGCGGTACGTTTGCCGTTACGGGTCTGGAGCATATAGAGCTTGCCGTTTTCAATGGTGAACTCCATATCCTGCATATCGCGGTAATGGTTCTCGAGCTTGTTGGCGATCTCCACAAACTGCTTGTAAACCTCGGGCATGGTATCTGCAAGGTGGGCAATCGGTTCCGGGGTACGGATACCGGCTACTACGTCCTCGCCCTGTGCGTTAAAGAGGTATTCGCCATAAAGCTTCTTTTCGCCGGTGGACGGGTCACGGGTAAAGGCAACGCCGGTGCCGGAGGTATCGCCGGAGTTCCCGAATACCATGGACTGTACGTTGACCGCTGTGCCCCAGCTGTATGGGATTTCGTTCATGCGGCGGTACACGTTTGCGCGGGGGTTGTCCCAGGAACGGAACACCGCTTTCACTGCTTCCATGAGCTGTACTTTTGGGTCAGAGGGGAAGTCCTCGCCCTTTTCCTCTTTGTAGAACGCCTTGAAACGTACCACAAGATCCTTCATATCGTCGGCATCGAGTTCTGTATCCATTTTCACGCCTTTTTCTTCTTTTTTGGCGTCGATGATGTCCTCAAAGCGTTTCTTGGAAAGCTCCATGACCACGTCGGAGAACATCTGGATGAAACGGCGGTAAGAGTCATAAGCAAAGCGCGGGTTATTGGTGAAACGTGACAGGCCCTCTACTACGGTATCATTGAGGCCCAGATTCAAGATGGTATCCATCATGCCGGGCATGGAAGCGCGCGCACCGGAACGCACGGAAACCAACAGCGGGTTATCCGGGTCACCGAATTTTTTGCCGCAGATTTCTTCCATTTTGCCGAGATATTCGTAGATTTCCTTTTGGATATCCTCATTAATCTGGCGGCCGTCCTCATAGTATTGGGTACAAGCCTCGGTGCTGACGGTAAAGCCCTGTGGCACAGGCATGCCCAAGACTGTCATTTCAGCAAGGTTTGCGCCTTTGCCTCCTAATAATTCGCGCATTGTCCCGTTCCCCTCGGAGAACAGGTAAACGTATTTGTGACCCATGGTCATCATTCCTCCTAAAAATTTTCTCAAAATCCTGCCGGATGGCATAAAAAATGCGGTGTCCTCCAGAAAAGATTTTTCCGTGATGTCCCGGCGGGCACCTTTCGTTATAATTATAACAAACCCCGCGTGAAATTACTACCCCCCACATCACGAATTTTCCAAAAATTTTCCGGTTTTGGCAGGGATTATCAAACATTTTTCAAAAATCTGCACAAATGCCTTGAAATCTTACCCGCATGTATGCGATAATAAAAATAATTATTTTCTTTTATGTTGTATCCAATGGAATCTTACTTTCTATTTCATTCATGAAAGGTGGAATATTATGCTTCCCCCTCTCCCCATCCCAAACTGCGCCATCCTGCTTGCGGGCGGCGAAGGCAAACGCATGAAATCAACCCGCCCCAAAGTGCTTTCCCCGGTACTCTTTAAGCCCATGCTCCGCTGGGTCATGGATGCTGCCCTTGGCGCCGGGCTTTGCGACCTCTGTGTGGTGACGGGCTTTGCCCATGAGCAGGTCGAGGATTATCTGGCGCAGGTCTGTATGGAAGGGCTGGATTTGCGCCTGAACATCGCCTTGCAGCCGGAGCGCAAAGGCACCGCCCATGCAGTCCAGATGGCACATGAATTTTTAGAGCGGCACCGCGGTGCCAATGTCCTGATTTTAAATGGGGATGCGCCGTTTTTGTCTTCGGAGGCGATCACCGGGGCTTTGGAGGAGCATCTCGACGCGGAACATGCCGCCACCGTCATCTCCGCCAAAATCCCCAACCCCACCGGCTACGGACGCATTGTCCGGAAAAACGGCGGCGCGTTGCAGGCAATTGTGGAGGAAAAGGATGCCGATGCTCAGGTCAAAGCGATTGACGAGGTCAATTCGGGGGCATACTGGTTTTCTGTGGATGACCTGCTCTCGGTTTTGTACCGCATTGGCAATGACAATGCACAAGGGGAATATTACCTGCCTGATGCTGTAGGCCTGCTGCTTAAGGACGGCAAGCAGGTCGATGCGTTCCCGGCTCCGGACCCCCATGCGATCCTTGGCGCCAATGACTGCGTACAGCTCCAGGAACTCAATGAAATTGCCCGCAAGGCATTGCTTGTTTCGCATATGAAAAACGGGGTGGAAATCCCCTGTACCGACGGGGTGATGATTGGCCCCGACGTGCAGATCGGACGCGGCGTGTGTATCCTTCCCGGCACCATCCTGCGCGGCGATACCCG
>CATJNB010000049.1 GCA_949741605.1 uncultured Eubacteriales bacterium
GGCCAATAACGTCAAGCCGCCGGGGTATTTGAGTACCAGTCAAAAGAAGGAGTTCCGAAAAATTGCCGGGGTGCTGCTTGCAATCGGGATCATGAGTGATTTGGACTGTGACGCATTAGGCCGTTACATACAGTCGCAGGAGAAGTATGTACAGTATGATAACATGGTCAATCAGATCATAGCGTCCATAGATGATGATCTGGAATCCAACTGTGTGCTGCTGGAAAAGTATGAGAACCTGCGAGACAAAGCCCTGAAACAGTGCCGGGCCTGTGCGTCGGATTTAGGTCTGACCATTTCAAGCCGCTGCAAGCTGGTAGCCCCAAAAGTGGAGGAACCAGTGAAAGAAAATAAATTTGGCAGGTTTGTAAAATGACGGATCGCGCTACCCAGTACGCCAGAGAGGTTGTCGCCGGAAAGATTGTTGCTGGCAATCTGCACATTCAGGCTTGCCGCAGACATTTGCAGGATTTGGAGCGTCAGGACACCGACGGTTTTCCCTATATCTGGAATCCCGAAACCTCCGAGCGAGTGTTAGAGTATGCCGAAACGCTCACAATTGCAGAAGGTTTTGAGCCAAAGCCTGTCCAGTTATACGGCTTTCAGTGTTTTGATTTAGGCGTGCCGTTTGGATGGTACAAGCGAAATGGCTTCCGGCGGTTCCGGCGTATGTACAAATCGGTTGCCCGGCAGAACGGCAAGAGTTTTGAGAACGGCATCCGGGGCACGTACATCGCAGGCTTTAGCGGGTATCAGTTTGGAAAGCTGTTTACAGTAGCCACGAAGAAACGCCAGTCACGGATTGCCTGGGATGAAATGAACAAGTTTATTTCTGCTGACCCGGATTTAAAAGAACTGTTCCGGGTGCAGGAATATAAATCCCTGATTACGGCTCTGCAAACGAACTGTACCATTGAAGCACTGTCCCGTGAGGGCGGTCTTGACGACGGTTTCCGCAGCATTTTTGCATCCATTGACGAAATCCACCAGCACCGCGACAATTCGATTTACAAGGCGATCTATAACGGAACCCGGTCGCTCAAGGAAACGCTTATCAGCATGATCACCACGCGTGGCAAGAACCTCAATAGTTTTTGCTACGAAATGGACGAATACGCGCAAAATATCCTTCATGGGGTCAGCTCTGCGGAGGATTTTTTTGTGGATATTTATTCACTGGACGAGGGTGACGATCCGTTTGACGAAAAGAATTTTGTCAAGGCAAACCCACTGTTAGCACGTACCGATGATGGCATTGAAAACCTCCGTACCGATGCCTCCACCGCAAAGAATATGGGTGGTTCCGAGCTAAGTGACTACCTCACAAAAGCCATGAACATATGGACAATGGGGCATAACGGCTACATTGACAAAGAAAAGTGGAAAGCGTGCGGCAGCGACCGGACATTAGAAGCGTTCCGAGATAAGGCGTGCTATGTGGGACTGGATTTATCCAGTGGTGGTGATTTGACGACAATTGCCTTGGAATTTCCTTGCGACGATGGCAGTAACTATTTTTACAGCCACAGCTTCATGCCTCGCGGACGTTTTGAGGAACACATCCAGACAGACCTTGCGCCGTATGACATCTGGGAGCGAGAGGGACTGCTCACTGTGACCGGCGGGGTGGATTCCTGGAAGAACGATTATTCGTTTATCCTGTCGCACCTGCGTAAACTGCAAGAAACCTACGAATTGAAATTTTTAGGGATTGCCTACGACCCCCACAATGCAGACGGGATTTTGTCTGAGCTGGAAAGCTTTGGGTGTCCTCTGTTGATGGTCACGCAGTCGGCGAGGTTTTTAAATGATGCTACGGTGGATTTGCAGCTGTCTGTAAAATCGGGAACCGTGGAGTACGACCGAAAAAATCAGCTCATGACGTGGAGCTTTGTCAATGCCAAAGTGGAGAAAAACTCGTTTGGCGAAATCAAGGTAGACAAGGAAAAACACGCACGTCACCAAAGAATTGATCCGGTGGATGCCTGTATTGACGCTCATGTGATGCGCCTGAAAGACCGCGGGGAAGTTGACGTACAGGCTTCCTTAGCGAATTACATGGAGGTCATGGGCTGGACGAAAGGAGGGGAAAGCAATACCGATCTTTAAGAAAAAGGAAAAAGCCGCGCAGACATTTACCTTGCAGCAGCTTGTAGATTTTCTGAATCTGGGAGATGTTCCGAAAGACAAAATGGGCGAAGCGACCTATTTTGCCTGTATGAAAATTCTTTCGGAATCTATCGGAAAGCTGCCGCTTCATTTACTGAAATCGAATGGAAAATCCGGCGTGATCAAAGCGGCAAATCATCCGTTATACCGCATTTTGAAGTACCGTCCAAACCGTTACATGACATCTACGGCATTTTGGACAGCCATGGAAAATAACCGCAACCATTACGGCAACGCCTATGCGATGATCAGCGGGTATGGGGAGCATACCGAATTGTGGGTACTGCCGCCGGAAGAAGTGGAAATTTGGTATGACAACCAGAAAATTCTAGCGGATACGCCGGATATCTGGTACTTGTGGAACCATGGTGGGAACTGTTTGAAGTTTTCCAACAGTGAAGTGATCCATTTGCGTACATCTACGAGCTTTGATGGGATTACCGGGCTTTCCGTACAGGATATTCTGCGTACTACCTTGGAAGGGAACCAGAAAGCCCAGCAGATGCTCAACCGTCTGTATGACAATGGGTTTGCGGGGAAAATGGTATTTCAGTACACCGGAGAACTCAATACCGAAAATGAAAAGATACTCATGCGGAAGATTCAGGCATATGCCAAGGGCGAGGTTGATGGGATTAATAATCTTTTGCCGGTTCCCACAGGGTTTAGTTTGCAGCCGTTGGATATCAAGCTGACCGACGCGCAATTTCTGGATGTCAAGAAATATTCCGCCTTGCAGATTGCGGCGGCTTTCGGGATTAAGCCGAACCAGATCAACGACTATGAAAAATCCAGTTACGCTAGTGCCGAGGCGCAGCAGTTAGCATTTTATGTGGATACGCTGCTGTATGTCCTCAAACAGATTGAGGAAGAACTCACGTATAAGCTGCTCACGCCAAAAGAAATTTCTCAGGGATATCACTTCAAGTTTAATGTTTCTGTGATTCTGCGGGCAGACCTCAAAAC
>CATJNB010000050.1 GCA_949741605.1 uncultured Eubacteriales bacterium
ACGGAATTGCCTACCACATACGGATAAATCAGGTTGCCTTCGATTTGTTGGATCGCGACGAAAAGCAACAGGAACCAAAAGGCTTTTCCGGGTTCGGCAATGCCAATAAAGAGCAGTCCTATACCGCATCCCACAAGAGACCCAAATAATGGCACCAGTGACGTAAAGGCAATTAATATGCTAATCATCAGGGGATAGGGAAAACGGAATAAGGTCATGGAAAGGAAAAATAAGGCACCTAGGATGGCAGATTCCAAACATTGCCCAGAAAGGAAACGCGTAAAAGTGTGGTCAGCAAGAGTCACTACTTGTCTGATTTTTATTGCCGTGGGTTTTGGCAGGTAAGCGGCAAGGAATTTTCTGCATTGCAGGCCCAATTTTTCCTTTTGCAGCAGTACATATACTGCAAACACAAAGCCTAATACAAAAGTCACAACAGCTCCGATGACCGATACAATGGCTTGGAAAGTCAAATTCATGAGGTTTCCGGCACCGCCCTGGAGCATCGAGAGAAATTGTTCGGCAATTTTATTCCAGTCGATTTGGATGCGTGAGAGCCACTCAGAGAAGAGATTAGAACCTGATGCCTGTCTTTGAAGCCATTGTTGTATCTGGTTAAAGAATGGCGGTACATTTTTGGCGAGCTGCTGCATACTGCGCGATAATTCTGGCAAGATCAAGAATAGCACCACAAAAACAAGGGTAGCAACAAGCAGGAGGGTTAATAGAAGGCTTAAAGGACGTTTCACTTTGAGCCAAATTTTTCCGGGGGGCTTTTTTGGTTTTTTTCTGGTCAGCAGACGGGTTTCGATCAGGCGCATGGGGACATTGAATACAAACGCGATACAAAGTCCGACTAAAAACGGCAGGATAATTTGCAGGATTTTACCTAAAAATGCCAGTGCGATGGGTATGTTTTGCAGGCTGAGTAAAAACAGGACAATACACACTGTCAGGATCAGGATACGTTTTTGATTTCCGGAACTGGGGGACATGGTGTTTCCTCCTTTCTTCTCCGTTACTGTTCCAAGATTTCAGGTGAAATATTCGCCCGGATTTGTCATAGTCCATGCCTGACCGTTACTATACTGCTATCAGATTGAATTTGGGGGAAAGTCGGCTATGTTTTGCAGCATTCGTTTCAAACGTTGTTTTTTATTGACGCTGTTGCTTTTAGCAGGGGTATCACTCCTGACCATTACTGGAATCCACATTGGAAAATCAATTGCGGTCAACGCTGAAGTACAGGAAGGGGTTCCGCTGCCGGTGATTATGTACCATAGTATCCTCAAAGATCCCAAAATGCAAGGCGATTACGTCATTTCCCCGGATCTTCTGGAACAGGATTTACAATATTTGCAGTCCCACGGCTATACGGGGATTGTCATGCAGGATTTGCTTGATTATGTGCAAAAGGGTACTCCGCTACCAGAAAAACCCGTCCTTTTGACCTTTGACGATGGGTATTATAATAATTATTTTTATGCATACCCCTTAGCCAAACAATATGGATTTAAAATCCTGATTTCCCCGGTGGGGTTTTTTACGGAACGGTTCAGCAATGCCGACGATCCTAACCCCTACTATGCCCACATCACATGGGACAATATTTGTGAAATGGAGCAGTCGGGGTATGTGGAGTTCCAGAACCACAGTTATAATCTGCATGCACAATCCCCGCGCAAGGGAGCGAAACGCAAGTCTGGCGAGAGTGTGGAGCAGTACCAGCAGATGCTTCTCACAGATTTGTCGAAGATGCAGCAGGCTATGCAGGAGCATACCGGGATTACTCCTAGTACGTTTGTATATCCGTTTGGAGCGGTCAGTAAAGAAGCGGAACCGGTTCTCAGACAGCTTGGATTTCAGGCTACACTCATTTGCGAAAGTAAAACCAATTGGATTATGAAAGACCCCGACTGCCTCTTTGGCCTCGGACGATACCTGCGTCCTTCTGGGATTTCCAGTGAAGCTTATTTTGCGAAACTCGGGATGTAAAAACATGCGGTACTATCCTCCTGTTACCGAATGATGGGCAACAGGAGGGTTTTATTTATGCTGGCAAAGATGACATCTGGGTAACCTTTGGTAACGGAAATATGAATGGAGTTTAAATTTTTCCTTTTCCTTCCTGAGAATGATTGCGGAATTTTGCATTTACGGATATAATAGAAAGCAGTAAGTTTCCCAGAGGAAAAGAAAGGGGAGAGAGGGAATGTCGCATTTTTGCAGCGCGATTATTCCAGCAGCGGGCAATTCCACCCGTATGGCACTCGATGGCCGTTCCAAACAATTCGTGACGCTTGGTAAAATACCGGTTTTGCTTCATACTCTGCGTGCGTTTGAGAAAGCACAGCGGATTGGGGAGGTAATTATAGCAGCACGGATTCAGGATTTTGTAGAAATCCGGCTGTGGATTGAGAAACTGGGTTTGCGGAAAGTGAAATGCCTCACTACAGGCGGTGAGACCCGTCAGGAATCCGTAGCTTCATGTTTGGAACTGTTAGCGCCAAAGGCGGATTACATCGCGATCCATGACGGGGCCCGGCCTTTGATTACCCCGGCTTTGATCGACTTTGCCGTGAACGATGCAGTAAAATACCGTGCATCTGCTTTAGGGGTTCCGGTGAAAGATACGGTCAAGCGGCTGGATGGACAAGGCTTCGTGGTCGAAACGCCTGCCCGGGATACTCTGTGGGCAATCCAGACCCCGCAGGTTTTTGAGCGCAGTTTATATGAACAGGCACAAAGGGATGCAATCGGAGCGGATTATACCGATGACTGCCAGCTTGTGGAACGTCTTGGCGTCCCAGTACACATCTGCCAGGGCGATTATCAGAATATCAAAATCACCACCCCTGAAGATGTGGAGGCAGCGCAGGCAATCTTACAGAAGATGCAAAAGGAGGAAACACAATGAGGATCGGACATGGATATGATGTACACCAGCTGACAGAAGGCCGCCGTTTGATTTTAGGAGGGGTAGAAATCCCCCACGACAAGGGACTGCTTGGACATTCCGATGCGGATGTACTGGCTCATGCTGTTGCGGATGCCTTATTGGGAGCGGCTGCTCTGGGGGATATTGGAGGGCTGTTCCCAGATACAGACCCTGCTTATCAGGATGCTGACAGTATGGTGTTGCTTGCTGAAGTAAGCCGCAAGGTCAAGGGCAGGGGATACCGCATTTGCAATATTGATACGACAGTTCTGGCACAAAAACCAAAGCTGAAACCCTTTGTGTTACAAATGCGAAAACATATTGCTGAAGCCTGTGAAGTTTCGATGGATCAGGTGAGTGTCAAGGCAACCACGGAGGAACAGCTGGGCTTTACCGGAGCCGAACAGGGGATTGCTGCTCATGCAGTATGTCTGCTCGAGTCCACGCACAAAGGGAAATTGTAATTGGGAGAAGCAAAGAGGGAATTGGTTGCATATGCTGTTAGAAAAACAGAGAGGTGATTTTTATGGGCAAGCCATTTTTTTGGGTCAGCTCAATCACATATGCAATGAAAAGCAGAGACCTTTTATTTTCCCATGGTATCCGTGCTTATGTCGAGCGGACGACCCATCTGCGGGAACAAAGAGGATGTGGATATGGGGTGTACGTGCCCAAAGATGCCGACCGCGCACAGGAGATTTTAACACAGGCGGGCATCCGTATTTTGGGGCGTTCTGATCGGGATGATGTCGGATGATCTATCTGGACAACGCCGCAACCACCTATCCAAAACCGCAGAGTGTTCTGGCAGCAGCCGATTATGCTGCAAAAAAGTGGGGAGCCAATCCCGGACGCAGCGGCCATACTATGTCGATTGGGGCGGCGGAAGAAGTGTACCGGGCACGCAGGGCTGTGGCGGAATTTTTCCATGCTAGCGGACCGGAATGTGTGGTGTTTACTCTCAACTGTACCCATGCGATCAACCTTGTAATCAAAGGCATCTTAAACAGTGGCGATCATGTAGTAGCATCCTGTTTGGAACATAATGCTGTCACAAGACCGTTATATGCATTATCTGAAAAGGGGATAAGCTTTACAGAAGCGCAAGTGTTCGCAGGGGATCATGATGCTACGGTGGATTCTTTTCGCAGCGCTTTACGTCCGAATACCCGGTTGTTGATTTGTACGCAGGCTTCGAATGTTTTAGGGGTGCGGCTGCCGGTGGAACGGCTTGCAGCCTTGGCGCACCAGTATGGGATTCCGATTTTAGTCGATTGCGCGCAGAGTGCGGGCGTAGTGCCGATTGACCTAGCAGACAGCGGGATTGACTTTTTATGCCTTCCCGGGCACAAAGGGCTATACGGTCCGATGGGAGTCGGGGTACTGGTCACTTGTCAAGGAGAACAGCTTTCCACTGTGATCGAAGGTGGGACTGGCACATCTTCGATTTCTTATGAACACCCTTCTGAGATGCCTGAGCATTTAGAAAGCGGTACCCCGAATTTATCCGGGATTGCTGGATTACGTGCGGGAATTGGGTTTGTGAATGCCAAGGGGATTGAGCGGATTTTCCGGCATGAACTGCTACTGGTACAAACCATCTACGATCATTTTTCGAGAGATCCGCGCATCCAGTTATATACCGAACGCCCAAATGAGAAATATTTTGTGCCTGTGCTGTCGTTTAATATCAAAGGGGTCAATAGCGAGGACATTGGACAAAAACTGAATACGATGGGGTTCGCAGTACGGGCAGGATTACACTGTGCGCCAGCCGCCCACCGTTTTCTGGGTACTCTGGAACAGGGCACTGTACGCGTTTGTCCTTCCGTTTTTACCCGGGCAGAGGAAATCAACCGTTTTGTTATGGCCGTGCGAAAGCTTGTCGTTTTTTATGAAAAAAGGGGGAAACAGCTTCCTAATCCATAGTTCCTTTCCGTTAGGATCTATGATATAATTGAAAGAGGGAAAGAAATCTTTAGAAAAAGAAATGGAAAGTATTGGATATCAGGGAAGTTGAAAGGGCGAAAGCATGATGGATTTTATACAGAATATATGGAGTGCGTTTGTGAGCCTGATCAAATCGTTTCAGGTGGCAGATGCACTAGATGTGATTTTAGTATCGTTTATTATTTATAAGGGAATTAAGCTCGTACGGGAAACCCGGGCAGAGCAGCTTGTCAAGGGGTTGCTGATTCTGGCAGGGGTATGGATTGTTTCCTTCTATCTCCAACTGCACATGATGATTTATATTTTAAATACCTTCCTGCAATTTGGGGTGATTGCCCTGCTGATCCTGTTTCAGCCCGAAATGCGGCGGGTACTGGAGCAGATTGGGCGAAGTAAAATTGGCGGCAAATATCTGTCGATCCCGCTGCTCGGCAAAGAGCCGGAGGAAATTGAAAAGTCTGAACGCGCTGCAATCCGGGCAGTAGCGGATGCTTGCATCACATTGCAAAAACAGAAAATGGGAGCTTTGGTGGTATTTGAACGCAAAACGAAACTGGGGGATATCATTGATACGGGGACAGTCGTCAATGCGGAGGCGTCAGTGGCGTTAATCGGCAACATCTTTTTTAACAAAGCCCCCTTGCATGACGGTGCTATGGTGATGCGTCAGGGGATGGTGTATGCAGCGGGATGTATCCTGCCTTTGACCAGAAATGACAAGATCAGTATTGATCTTGGTACACGCCATCGGGCGGCCCTTGGGATGAGCGAAAATTCGGATGCGGTTGTTGTGGTGGTATCCGAGGAAACAGGCCAGATTTCGATTGCGGTCAATGGGGTACTCACCCGCGACTATACCCGGGATGCGTTAATTCAGCGTCTGGAGCCACTGATCATCCCGCAGCCTTCAGCCAGTGAGAAGCGGCAAAGTAAAATTCCTTCCATAAGGAGGAAAAAGAAAAAATGAATCAAAAACGGAAAGGGTTCAGTATTGGAAAACTATTCAATAATGACCGCTTTGTCTTAATTTTTTCGGTTTTTGCCGCGATCATTTTGTGGTTTATTATGGCTACGGTCAATACCGAGGAACGTCCAAGAGTGATTTATGATGTTCCGATTCTGGTAGAACTTTCGGAGGAAGCAAAGGCGGCTGGTTATCAGGTCTTTGAACAGAGCGACCTTACCGCCAAGGTGTCGGTCACAGGGAACAGTCTGGTGGTCAATCAGTTGTCTAAGAATGACCTGAAAGTACAGGTACAAAATTTTCAGCAGATCACCCCCGGGCAAATGACCCTAAATTTGGTGGCGGTGAAGCAGAACCAGCAGGCAGACTATGAGATTTCGTCGGTGGATCCGGGTTCGGTGATTGTAAATGTGGATCGCTATAAGGAAATCACTCTGGATGTGGCCAATGAAATCAAATATACCGTTGATGACAGGCATTTTGTCAATTCGCCGGTACTCTCGCTGCATACTGTAACGCTCTCAGGGCCGGAAACACAACTGGCAAAAGTGGCGAAAGTCAGCGCCGAATATACGGTGCGTGACCCGCTGACGGAAACGATGAAGTTTACGACGCGCTTGGTCCTGCGCGACGCGGAGGGCAATGAGATCCCCAATACCAATGAGCTGATCCAGTTTGCGAACGGTTCCGATGATGTGGAGGTGACGATCCCGGTGCTTAGCCGTGCATCGGTTCCGCTGGAGGTCACGTACAGTAACCAGCCCGAACAGTTGGATTTGTCAGCAATCATGCGTATGGATCATCAGCGCATTGAGGTCGGCGCATCGCAGCAGGAATTGGAGAATTTACATTCCATCAGTCTGAGACCGATTGATTTTTCCAATATCAGCCCTACTCGAAACAGTGTTGTGTTGCACGTTGAGCTGCCGGAGAATTTTACCAACCTGAGCAATATTGATATGGTAAATGTTTCCTTTGACCTAGATGATTTTACCGTCAAAACCCTTCAGGTCGAACAGTTCCTTACAAAAAGCCGTTTGGCAAACCAGAATGTGGAAATCACTACCCAGAGCCTTCCAGTGACGATTGTGGCGCCAAAGAGCGTCATTGAGAAGATTACCTCGGAGGATCTGTATGCAGAGGTCAATCTTGCTGGACAAGAGCATTTTACGGGAAGTACAGAATTGCCTGTGAAGATTTTTGTTAAAAACCCCGATTATACTGCATGGGCGTATGGGAATTACAAGGCTAATGTAACCATTACCCAAGCATCTGAGTAATCTAAAAAACCGTTCTGCAAAATGATGCAGGACGGTTTTTACATTTGGATTTTGTTGTAAAATGAAATGTTTTATGTTACAATGATGCTAAAGTTAGACTCTGGGAAAGCATATTTTATGGAATCGGGAGGGACGTTTTATGACGTTACACGAAAGGAAAAAACAATTGGTTGCGGCGGCGCTAGCGGCGGCATTGGCATTCGGGACAGCAGTTCCAGCGTTAGCGGCGGCACCGGTGGTTTTGGCAGCAGATGCCCAGTCTGAAGCAGCGGACGTTTGGAATGGGAAATATGATTTTGGCTGGTACAAAAATGAGGATAAAGAAACGTATGCCATTGTCAACGCGCGGCAGCTTGCAGGGTTGTCAGCATTGTCCAATGGCCTGTATAAGAAAACCAAAAATGGCTATCAATATGATAAAAAAGGTACATCGGAAAAAATTTCCTTTCAGGGCAAAACGTTCCGTCTTGCTCGTAGCCTAGACCTCGATGGGCGTCCGTGGGTACCCATCGGAAATTCTGAGGATGGCACTTCAGGCGGTTTTTCTGGGACATTCCTTGGTGAGGAACATCTGATTTATAATTTGAGCATCAAGGACGGCGAGTCGTTTCAAGGGTTGTTTGGCTATGCGGACAGTTCCAGCCGTTTGGAAGGTCTGCATATTGACCACTGTAATATTTCCGCCGAAGGTTGTAGCGGTGCTTTGGTGGGCAAATCTGCGGGCGAAGTGAAAAATTGCTCATCTGCCGGGACACTTACGTCGGAGGGGGATCAAATTGGCGGACTGATTGGTTTTGCCAGTGGTGAAGTCAGCGGGTGCTATTCGACGGTTCCTGTGAAAGGCGAGGGTGCGGTTGGCGGACTGATCGGGCAGGCCGGACAGGGTGCAGAACTCAAGGATTGCTACTCAAAGGGTTCTGTAACCGGGGAAAAAGAATATGTCGGCGGACTGATTGGGTATTCCGAAGGGGCACGTTTGGAAAATTGTTATTCGATTTCGGCAGTATCCGGCAAGGATGCAGCGGGCGGGCTGATTGGTGCAGTAAAAGGCAGCAACAACATCAAAGACAGTTATTTTTCCGGGAGTGTACTGGGGGAGAATAATGTTGGCGGTTTGATTGGCAATATCCCGGATACCGGCACTACAATTGAAGGGAGCTATTCGTCTGGTCCCGTGACCGGCAAAGAGGAGGTTGGCGGGATTGCGGGTGCCATTGGAAATAAGGGGAGTAGTATGGAGAACAGCTATTCTTCCGGCACGATAACTGGTGAAAACTACGTTGGCGGTGTGGTAGGAATTTCAAATGGCTCACTTGAGAAATGCTCCGCACGAGGGAATGTCACAGGGAAAGATCATGTCGGAGGCGTAGTGGGACGCTTGGAAGAAAGTGAAATCGAAGGCTGTTTTGCGACTGCCAATGTCACAGGCAAGGAAAAAGTAGGCGGTGTGGTCGGCGGCACGGATGATAAAGCACAAATCCATTCTTCCTATGGTGCCGGGACGGTCAAAGGGGAAAATTATGTTGGCGGTTTGGTAGGTGCGTCGTGGAATACCATTGACCAGAGCCATGCCCGAGGGGATGTCACAGGGACAGGGGAATATGTTGGCGGACTGGTGGGGTATACCGAAGGTGAAATCAGCAGCTGTTACGCCAGCGGCGACGTCACAGGAAAAGACTGGGTTGGCGGACTGATTGGCGTGGCTTACGCGAAAACCGTCAGTGATTGTGCCGCTACCGGGAATGTCACCATGAGCAACGGTGAGGACAGTGCAGTCGGCGGTGTGGTCGGCGGGATGTTTGGGGACATGCAGAATTGCTATTCCGGTGGTACTGTGACGGGAAAGGATCTGGTTTATGGCGCAATGGGCGGTGTGGTCGGAACGATTTATGGGAATATGAGTAATTGTGTTGCCCTGAACCCATCCATCCAAGGCGGCGGGAACCTACAAGGACGGGTTGCAGGGGAATATGGCATACATCCCAAAACCAAGGTTTCCGGTACGATTGAGGAAAGCTACGCATACCGGGATATGAAAGTCAATGGAAGTACCGTACGGGATGACGATACTCTTCCTGAGGAAAGCCTGAATGGGAAAGGGATGGAAAAAACATCCTTTAACGGGAGTTTTTGGAGCCGTCAGTTTGGGGAGACGAAATCGCCATGGAAGTTGCCTGACCGTACCGAAATGGGGATTCCGGTGCTGGAAGATATGCAGGAGGATCAGGACCGTTCGGTGCCTGTTTTGGAATCAAATGTCAAACTGGATACCAAAAAGGTTGATATGATGGGTCTGAAAACAACCTATGAGTTTTTGGTGAAGGGAAATTCAGATCATGCGAATATCAAGGCTGAATCAGAAGATAAAGCCATTGCTGAGGTCAAATTGGTCAATACTCAGGATCCCAGAGGGGCGAAATATCAGATTACAGCCAAGAAGGAAGGCAGTACTTATGTGAAAGTCACCTATCGGGGACAGACCAGTTATTTAAAGGTAAATGTAAATGAGATCACAGGTTCCATGACCATTGATACCGCCAATTATAAGATGTCGCCTGGGGATACTTATACCATTGGGAACGTCATCAAAGATGCCAACGGAAAAGTCCTGACTGGCAAGCAGATGGATGAATTAGTGGAGTCCGGGAAGCTGGTGGTCAGGGACTCGCGTACCGGTTCCATTGTGAGCCTGCGAAAACTGGACAATGGCAATTATCGGGTAACAGGCAGGAGAGAGGGGACGGCTTACATCATTTACGAAATGAATGGGACGCATGCGTCGGTGAAAATTGACGTTAAGGCAGGCACAAAGCCACACGGTTCTTCTGTGCGGAACACCACCTATTTCCTCAAAAAAGACAGCCCAAAAACGAAAAAATAAGATTTCCTTTGGTCTTTTATTTTTTATGTATCATTTTCCCTATGATGAACGGCAACCACGACAAAACGGCCATTAGCGGAATGATAGCTGCAAGTGGATAGGATCAATAGATTGTCCCCATATTCTGCTTCGATTCCGGTATCATAGAGAGCGGATGATTTCACCTGCGTGATATATTCCTCAAAATGGTTTGGGTCAGAAAGGTTTGCACAGGTATCATAGGGAAAGTTATTTTTAGAATCGGCGCAGGTGTAAAAAGCTGCCAATAGCTGGTAGTTTCCCTCTTGGTGGAGAGTATCAAAGCAGATTTCCGGATGATCCCTGCCATACTGCGGTGACTCATAGAGGGGAAGGGTAGCAAACATACTTCCGTCTTTCATGTTGTGCCCGTAAATGATAGCATGGTTCGAATCTGGTACGCACGATCCATCTAGGAATAAACTGCCGCTGACCGCTTCTGTACCGTCAAAAGCACGGCGCAGATAATATTCTGGCTCCTGCGGGGTATGCATGACAGGATAGTCGATTGCTGTCCCCTCAATGGAGAGCCAACCAGCCAAATGTTGGTTTTGCTGCCACAGAGCGTCATACTGGAGCAGAACTCCAGAGTCTGCATATTTTTCTTTTGGTGAAGTGGGGGGGTCACTTAAAATATTCGTTTTTGCCTTCTGTACCTGCATGGATAATTGGTCATAGGCTTTCTGTTCTTGTTTGGAGCGTATCTGACCATGCAACAGCAGAAACCCTGAAACAATCAAAACGATCCCGCAGGCCAACACCGCACCAATCCATAGGATTTTTGTTTTCATGATATACCTCTAAAAAAACAGGTACCGGTCTGTATTTCCAGATTTCCGGTACCTTTTCTTTCCACGATTCGGTTTAACTTTTTTTCTTTTTCTTTCTTGTTAGAAATAATAGGCATAAGGCAAATAGAGAACTAACCCATAAAACCGCCCACAAAACACTCATAGATGGATCCCCGGTTTGCGGGGTATCTGGCGGTGGAAAATTCGGCGGCGATTCCCTGTTTGGAGGTTCCATGGGGGAAGGAGGGTCTTCGAAGGGTGGATCGGTTTGTGGTGGTTCTGTTGGGGGAGGAGTGACCACTGGCGGGTCTTCAATCGGCCCTTTCTGGTTATAGAACTGGGCTGTGGCACTATGGGTATTGGAAATGCTCCCTGTTGCTCCCGTGGAAGTTGTGGTATATCCATCCCGATTCGCTTCCCTCTCCATTACGGTATAGGAGGTACTGGAGGGAAGATCATGAATCGTGATCCATTGTGCATCTTTTAATGTAATCGTA
>CATJNB010000051.1 GCA_949741605.1 uncultured Eubacteriales bacterium
AAATGAACAGAAGTGTCAGTTTGATTAGATATAAGAAATTCGGCAGAGATGTGTTGATGTTTGAGCATATTAATGAAAATGTCGCAACAGCTATTCCTGATACAGATGTTCAAACTACCAAAACAAAATCCACTGATAAAACTTTTGTGCTTAGATATTTTCTTCAAAACAAAGATATAAGTCAAATCGATACAGTATGTAACCATCTCAACAAAACCAAACATAAACTGTTAGAAAATAATTGCAATAACCCTGCAGAAAATTTTGAACTATGTGCTGATCTTTTTTCAGAAATAAAAGAAATTGCGATCCAAAGAAACGATGAACAGCTTGCTAATTCACAATTTATTTTCAAGGATTATTTTAAGTTGTTTTGTAATTTGCTTCGATATTTTGAAATGCTTGAAACTGGTCAATATAAAGAATCTTGGAATAAGCTCCAAGACTGTCTTGATGCGATAAAATATATTGGTCGTTTCACAGAAATTGATAACAGGTTAGAACTAAATGAGCTCTATGATCTCTTGGTTCAATATGAAGAACTATACCCATACACTATTTTTGCCAGTAGCGAATATGTTATTTCAAAATCTTATTGCAGTATATGCGGTAAATCCATGCAAAGTTTAGACTGCCATCACATTAAGGGAGAGCTTTATTGGGGAGAACCAGCAATAGAATGTATCGATAAGATAGATGTTATCCAAGCGATTTGTATTGTATCACATCCCGAAGATAAACGATGTGTTCTGGAAATATCGGATGATACAAGACCTGAAAAAGAAAAATTTCTTATACTGGATCAGTACTTGGAACTTAAGCAACCGTATTTGCAGAAGGTTACAATTAAAGGAATTAAAGAACAACGCATACGAGAAGATATTGAAGTGGTAGGAAGAAAGCAACCTTGTCCTTGTGGAAGTGGGAAGAAATTTAAACACTGCTGTGGAAAAAATATGTACTACGAACACACAAGATATGTTGCAACACCATCATCTTTGGTTGATATAACAATGGTTTGACAATCAGCAACAGGCACGAGAGCCAACCTCTCGTACCTGTTGTTATTTTGTGTATTTGATTATAAACTCATCAACAACGTCTGTATATTTGCCCTGAAATATTAGCTTGTTGCGATACTCAAGCAAGCATTGAAGGATGAGACGGTGTTCTGCATCGGTCAGGCGAAGGTAGTATTTCCGCTTTCTCATACGAACACCACTTCTACATTGACCGTTTCGGTTGCTCTTTCACGGATGTTATTCATCCTCCGCACCCACTCCATTGGATTCTCCGCCTTAAGTTGTTCGGTAACGCCATTCCTTTCTGCATATTCCTTTACCAGCCGAAAGAAAAGTGTCTGAGCTTCTTGCTCAACATCAGCAAGGTGGGAATGAAGCTTACCAGAAGTGAACAGGTTGTAGTACAGGATTTTATGATGTTGCTTTAAATACCGCAACCGTCTCTGTCCCTAAATGCCTATGCAGCGTTCTTCTTCGGTGGGTAATGTAAGATTGGGCAGGCGATAATCGACCTGTCGTGTATATTCTCCACCCATTTGTTCAAATATTGTTTTATCCATAATGTAAAAACCTCCTTTGATACGCTCATTGTACCAAAGGAGATTTCTGTTTGCGAATGTGCGATTTTGATTATCGCACGTTATTTTAGAAAAAACATTCAACTGCAATTTAGTTAATCATAATTTACTAAATTACGATTCGTAATATTTTTCATTCTTTCAGAAAGCTATCAAACGGCGCATCATCGCTACAAAAGGTATCGAAGATCATTTTAGCACCAAGGCGAAAGCCAATGACAAACGAGTCAACCTCTGCTTCACCCATCAGCTCGCCGTAGGCATTACAGAAATCGAGGAACAGGTCTTTGTCCTCGCCCTGCAAGCGTTCGGAAAGCTTTTCCTCCAGCTCGTTTATATTGCTTGATACCTTCATGATACGGCTGTCCTTTGTATATCCTCGCCGCTGCGGATCAAGATTTCCGAAAAACAGCTCTTCAATAAAATTAGGCATTTCCGTCCGCTCCTTTCGCTACATCCTGTCTTTGCCAGCGTGGAAATCGTTTCAGCATTTTGATGTGCCAATCCGATTTTTGTGTGATCGTGCGAAAATATGCAAAGCAGAAGAAGTCGATAAGATATACTTTCGGAATATGGTTGATATTCCGCCGCTTGAAGCATTTCAAATGCCCCGCCTTGCACCAATTATTGACAGAGATTTTTCCGTACCCGGTGAGCTTTGATACATCGCCTGCCGTTATCACATCGGGAAATTTCGCAAGCAGCTCCGTATAGAAGTCGTGCATATCCTCAAGTATCACCGGCGGCACATTCGCCTGCATCCTGACCGTATAATGTCCGCTGTACCACCCGGCAGGAGCGGAGTAGCTATCGGGGAAAACCTTGCGATCCTCCAAATAAGCAATAACATCTTTCTTCTTAATTTTATAGCAGCGTGTCTGCTTGCCGGAATACTCACAGGGTATTTTACCGCTTTGCAGCAGATACTGCGCCGTGGACATGCTGATGTGACAAATCTGATACAGCTGATCCTTTGTAATAATTTCGGGAATTTCATCCCAGTTGATTGCGCTTTCATTCATAGCAATACACCTCAAAAATAGATTTGTCGGTGCGCCTGTTCTGTGTATTGCATTGTGCGTTTTGTTCTTTCTGCAGTTCTTTCCAAAAATGCGGGTTTCGGCAATTTTTCGGTCAAACTCGAACCGCCCCGGAAAATGGGCATTTTTTCGATATCTTGTTAAAAAAGTCAGGTTTCATACGGCTTTCCGGAGCGGACGAAACAGGACGAAGCGCATATGAAACGACCAGCGTTTTATATGCACCTGTAAAGACTCGAAATCAGTTGTACCTCACGGTACCGTGGGTTCGAATCCCACCCGCTCCGCCAAATCAAAAGCCCCGGCACGCAATTCGCGCGTCGGGGCTTTCTGTTTTACAAAATCATTTCAACAAGGTTCTAAAGTGCCCTGAGCCTCACAACGCAACATGCCCCTGCCAGCTTTCCGGCAGGGGCATGTTTATTTGGCTTAGTGGGCTGTGTCTACCGACAGGATACTGGAATCCCCTTTCCGCGCCTGCTCAAGCACGGCCTGTGCCAGCTTCTGAAAGGAGGTGTGTGACGAAGACGCCCCGGTGATAGCATCAATCGCAGTCTTCCCCTGCCCTTCGAGCAGCTGCCCGGCATAATAGCGGGTGTACTCGTTGGGGTAGGTCCCGTTGGAATGAAGCATGGTCTGCATATAGGCGTTATCCCAGCTTTTAATAAATCCGCTGGGGTTTTCCGCATTGTACTCCACCGAAACAATACTGCCGCCTTTGACCATAATCGTAACATATTCTTTCCAGCCAAAGTTGTAATCCGCCGCTCTGGCAGTATAATACCCATCCTGGAGATCGGACCCGCTATCGCAGGCTGTCAGGGGTATGGCCAGCAACACGACTGCGAGAATACTCATGATGATGATCCGTTTCATGTGTCGCTCTCCTCCTTCACAACAAATCTCTGTACCTGAATCCGCAAAGCTTCCGCCTCTTTGGCCAGCAGCCCACTGGACTGTTCGGTCCCGCTGGCATTTTGCAGGTTGCGTTCCGCGATGGCAGAGATCGTGCCGATCCGCTCCTCCATGATGGCCAGAGCCTTCTCCTGTCCCTGAACTTCCGAAACCAGCTGGTCGGTAATGTTGCGGATCTGGTTGGAAACCGTAGAAATATCCTGCAGCGAACCAGCCGTATCTGCGGTCAGCTCCACACCCGTCTGGATAATCGTCCGGGTATTCTTGACCATATTGGCAGCGTCTTGTGCCGCTTCCCTGCTTCTGGAGGCCAGCTGACGTACTTCTTCCGCCACCACAGCAAACCCTTTCCCGGCACTTCCCGCGCGGGCCGCTTCAATGGAGGCATTGATCGCAAGGATATTGGTCTGGAAGGCGATGTCTTCAATGGCCTTGGCAATTTGTGTGATCTTTTGGGTATTTTGGCTGATGTTATCCATAGCGCCAGAGAGGGAATCCATGCGGGTATTCGCCTCCTCAATACAATGGGTAATCTCCCCGGTCTTTTCCTTGGTCTGGTCGCTGCTTTCTGTGACGCTGGCCAGCCCCTCTTTGACATGGGATACTTCACTCACCAGTTCCTCAGTAGACTGCGTCTGATCCATGGAAGCCTGATACAGCTGTCCAGACTGGCCGTTTAATTCCTCGGCCATTTCTGCCAAACGTGCTGCCGCAGCCCGGAATCCCAGAATGGTTTCGTTCATGGACTGGAGGATGGTCCGCAGGCTCGTGCGGATCAGGGCAAAGTCCCCTTTGTATTCCACTTGGGGTTCTGTGTCAAGGTTGCCGTCCGCCATTTTTGTGAGGACCTGCTGAATATCCGATATGTAGCAATTGACACTCTCGATGGTAACTCCCAGAGTCTTTGTGAGTACCTCCAGCTCATCCCTGGAGTGGACCGAAATAACCTCGGTATGCAGGTCGCCGTCCGACAGGGCAATCATCCGGCCTGTCACCTTCTTGACAGGGCTGGAGATCGAGCGCGACAGGCGCAGCACCACTAAGATGCAGACCACTAACAAAGGCAACGCAAACAGCATCACGATCAGGGTGGCGCCGTTGATATAAGAGGCATAATCCGCCTTTGGCACCTGAATCACCAAAGACCACTGGGTACCGCGGATCGGGGAGAACGCTGCCAGCATCCTCTCGCCGTCCACAGAAAATTCCGCGGAGCCAGTTTCATCGCTGGTCACCCGGCTGATGGTACTCTGCTCGCCGTCGCTCAGCTGGCTGATTGTGCTTCCCGACAAAATCAGGGACTGGTCGGGATGGCCGACAACATCGCCTATATGGTTCACCATATAGGCCATACCGTGCCTGCCCAGATTGATGCTGCTGATGACATCATGGAGGGTATCGTATTTATAAACACCGACCAAATACAGAGCAGTTTCCCCGTTCTCCTTCACTGGCATGCCCATGGTAATGCCTAAGTGATCCTGAAATTTTGTGGAGGCGTCTGTGGTTAAATTATCCGTCTCTTTCAGGAGCGCAAAAAAACTGCTGTCCAAACTGGACGGGGCACCCGTATCCCCCTGCACCAACTGGCCGTCCAGCCCATACAGGGCAATGGTATACAGCTCATAAATTTCAGCCGCCTGTGTGAGCACCTCGTCCCGGTTCTTCCGGAGCAGTTCTGGGTCTGCCTGCCCCGTCTGACGGTCAGCAGCGGCCTGCACGCTCATGCGGTAATCCCCCGCAACCGCCATCATACGGTCCGCCAGCATGTGGATATTGGCCTCCACCGTTTTAGCGGACTGCCGCGCCATTGGCTGCAAGCTATCCAATAAAATGTTATTTGCCAGCGACTGCATGGCAATCGCCATTACCACACAACACACGGCTACCAGAACCAAAAGGTTCAGGATCGTGCTGGTTAGGATTTTTCGATTGAGACTCCATTTGATCTCCCTGCGGGAGCCTGCTTGTTTTCGGACCACGTTCTACTCTCCCCTTATGTTGAAATCTTACCTGAATACTGGAAAAAGCTTTCCCTTTTTACCACCAAAAATGAAAATTGATTCCACCGATTTTGTGGATAAAAATAGTATACTTTTCCCAGTATTTATTAGTATAGCATAGATATTAAAAAAAAGAAAGGGGTTTTCGGAAAATGATCCCAGCCCCTGTATGGGGGTCCCCGTTGAGTTTCCACATACAGGGACTGGCTTTCCACAGTGGAAGCATGAATCCTGCGAAAAAAACTTTTTCTGTGCAAAAAGCCATACCGAAAAACCCTTTATTTAGGCGGTCTGGTATAAGGGCCGGGCAAACCAGTATGGGTTTGGAAATGTTGAAAGATTTCCACAATTTCCACCGAGTTTTCCACACTGAACCGGAAAACTCCAAAATCCATCCCGCGCAGTTCCTCCTGCTGGTCGGAAAGCGACAACGGCACCGCATTGAACACTTCACTGCAACTGCCCGAACACCAGACCGGAAACTGCATCCCTTTCCGGTCTGTGAGCAACGGCTCTCGCCCCCCGCCCCGCACCGAGCAGTCCCGGCAGCCTTTGGGGGCATTGGCAGCCGGGCAGTTGCGGCAAAGCATCAGGGGAAGGCGGCCATACATCAGCACGCCACGCCGCACCGGGCCTGTAAGACTGCGTGCCTGACGCATGGATAATTCCGGGGAAAGTTCCGTATCCACAAGCCCCAGTTCCGACAGGAATTTTAGGGCGGGACGGTTGGCGATATTCAGGGAAAACCCTCCGTGGATCGTCAATCCCAGCCCTTTGGCCACTGCGACTGCTCCCAACGTACCCGCCCACACATCGCGCACCCCAAGCGTTGCTGCACGTTCTAAACGTTCCCGTACCTGCCCTTCGATTCCAAACATCCCCCGCGGGATCTCCAGCCCCACCGGCATCCCCTGCTCCAGCAGGCTGCGTAATACCTCCTCCTTCACGGCAAGCGGTACATAAATCTGTTCGCAACATAACGCTTCCTTCGGAATATCCTGTATACCATCCACCCGGCTGAAATGTGCCCGCCAAGCAGCAGTCTTGCTCGTTTGGGGGGATTCCGGTTCTGGCAGGCGGCACCGCACAAACGGGATGGCGGCACGCGTTTGCCGCTGGGTAAGAAGATCCTCCAGAGCCTGCCGCCTGAGCTGGTTGAGCACCGATACCGGGACAGACAGCCCCTCCTCAATCCGGCAGTCTGCCTGTACGAGAAAACATGGTGTCCCGCCTGTTTTTTGCAGCTGTTCCATGCACCGGCTTTCCTCAATGGCACGGCTGCGCGCCGGTTCCGGGACGGGCCCTTGTACGCTCACTTGATGCCCTTCTGTGTCGGAAACCGTCAGCTGTATGGGTTTCCCTGCTTGAATTTCCAGCAAAAATGTTATCGGAATGGTTTGCCGCTCCTGTTTATAAAGGTTTTGCAGCCCCGAGAGTACCGCACTGGTCGCACCTGTGACATCCTCCTTGCGGCGCACGCCAAACATTTCCCGTCCCAGCTTCGCGTCCGGATACCCTGTGGTAAATCCAGAACGCGAAAAAACCGTCCGCAAACCTGCGGACAATTCCTCCGGGATCGCCTGCCCATGTACCGCTATGTCACAGGCCGAACAGGCCGCCGCCACATATTCGGGACGTTTCATCCGCCCTTCGATCTTGCACGACGTTACCCCGGCCTTTGCCAGCTCCTCTATGCGCCCGATCATGGAGAAATCTTTCAGGCTCAGGTCATGCCCGGTTCCATCCTGCGCCGCAAACGGCAGCCGGCAAGGCTGGGCACACGACCCCCGGTTCCCACTGCGGGTTCCCAGTGCCGCACTGAAATAGCATTGCCCCGATACGGACATACAGAGTGCCCCATGGACAAAATGTTCCAGTTCCACCGGGGTCTGTGCTGCGATTTCCCGGATCTCTTTGAGGGAAAGCTCCCGCGCTAATACGACCCGTTCAAACCCCAGTTCCTCCAACAGACGCGCTCCTGCTGGTGTATGAATCGACATTTGGGTGGAGGCATGCAGCGGGAGGGTGGGCGCACACTGGCGCAACCGCCAAAACAGCCCTACGTCCTGCACAATTACGGCATCTACGGGCAGGCTGCACGCATATTCGATGAAGTCTAAGGCTTCCCCGATTTCGCGTTCCAGCAAGACCGTATTGACCGCCAAATGTACCTTGATCCCCCGTGCATGGCAGTATGCCACGGCTTCTTTTAACTGTTCCCGGTCAAAATTTTTCGCGTTGGCGCGCGCGCTGAATGCCTGCCCGCCAAGGTACACCGCCGTTGCCCCCGACCGTACTGCCGCTTGCAGCGATTCCTGCGACCCTGCCGGCGCTAAAATTTCCATCAATGCTAGCTCCCCCTTTGGATAAAAAAGCCCCGCGGACTGCCGCGGGACTGCTTGCGTTTCGTTTACTTTTTTTCAAAAAAACTGACAAACCCATCCGCAGACGGCAAATCCGGTTCAAAGGGGGATTTGGGTCTGCTGTATGGTCCCACCTGTACGGGCTGTGCGTCGGGGTTGCGGCGCAAAGGGGCCTGTGGCGGGATCGGCCGTGGGATCGGGCGGGGCTTTGTATCCAGCTGTATCATTTGCGGCTCCTGTGCTTCATCCTGCGGCACATCGCCCGAGAGCCCCGCCGGGGCTGCTTCCTCGACCGGCTCATCCACATCCTGCATGGACGGCAGGCTCTCCTCCTGCCCCCCAAACTGGCTTTTTGCCTGCATGACGCTGTCCGCAGCATCCAGCTGGATCCGCAGGCGCGAACGCTGGGCAGAAAGCTCGTCCAGATCGGTACGCAGCTTTTCATTTTCAATTTGCAGACGTTCGAGTTCCTCTTTTGCCTGCATCGCTTCGTCACAATACTGCTTGATCTGCGCGCGCAGGTTATCGGAACTGCTGATTTCCTTATGTAATTCGTCGCAATAGCTCAGCGCTGCAATTGTCGCCGCCATGGCCAGCGATACCCGGCCGTTCTGACCCATCAATCCCTGGATCGTGCGCTGGACGTCAAATCCCAGCGTGCGTACATAATCTTCCTGGTCCTCTGTGCTGACCGTACACTCAATGTCACAAATTTTCAGCCGTACCCGGTTCTTCACCGCGTTATGCGCCATTCCTGTTCGACCCCTTTTCCTATATGGTTGCAATCCTTTGAATATGTATCTTCTATTATAATCCATTCTCCCCAAAATGCAAAGCGTTTTTTCCCGGTTTTGGCAAGATTTTTGTAGAAATTTTTCCCAAATTTCTGTTTTCATGAAAGGAAAGGGACAATCATGACATCATGTCAGACCATACAGCCGCCTCAATTGAATTTTCAACGGATTTTTTCCATTTTAGTGAATTTGTACAAACCACACCCCAAATCCTCCTGTAACGCGCCTTTTCTATCTCTCCCTTCTCGCTGCCGCCTTTGTACCCAAAAAGCCTGATGTTGTGCGGTTTTCTACTTCCTTTTCATTTTTTTTATAAAAACGTCGTGTTATAGTTGAAAATCATGGAAATTTAGTATATAATAGACATGATACGTTTTTCTATTTGGTTTGCAGCTTTCGTGCAAACCATTTCCCCTGCCCAAAACAGGGAATTTCTTATTCATATTTTTCAGAATTTTCAGGAGGTATGATTCCAGTTATGTATAAACCAAATGCAAAACAAATCCAAGCAAAGCTTGAAAAAATCTTATCCCATACGTTTATCGTTACCGTCGATAATGCTTCTAACCTTGAAATTTATAAGGCGCTTGCCCTTTATGTGCGCGAAATGCTCGCCCATAACCGTACCCTGTTCCGCAAGGATGCCGAAGCTACGGAAACCAAACAGGTCTATTATCTCTGTATGGAATTCCTTGTCGGGCGTTCCCTGCAAAACAACCTCTTTAACCTCGGCCTTGAGGACTCTGTGCGCGAAGCCCTGAGTGAAATGGGCATCAAGCTCGACGATATCTATGAGGTAGAGCCGGACGCCGGCCTTGGCAACGGCGGCCTTGGCCGTCTTGCGGCTTGCTTCCTGGATGGCCTTGCCACCCAGCGTTACCCTGCAATGGGCTATTCCCTGCGCTATGAATACGGCATTTTCAGCCAGAAGCTCGTGGACGGCTGGCAAACCGAGCTGCCGGATTTCTGGCTCCCCGGCGGCATTATCTGGCTCCAGCCAGTACCGGAAAAGGCTGTGAATGTTTCCTTTGGCGGCACCATCGAGGAAGCTTGGAATAACGGGCACCATATGGTCCAGCAAAAGGGCGCCAAGGTCATCCGCGCGATCCCCTATGATATGTACGTTTCCGGCATGGACGGCAAAGGCGTCAGCTCACTGCGCCTGTGGAAATCCGAAGCCGTTGGTTTTGATATGTCCGAATTCAGCCGCGGCAACTATCTGCACGCTTTGGAACAGGATGCAATGGCTGAAGCCATCACCAAAGTCCTGTATCCCGAGGATAACCATGCAGAAGGCAAAAACCTGCGCCTGACCCAGCAGTATTTCCTCGTTTCTGCTACCATTCAGGATATTATCCGCCGCCACCTCATGACCCACAAAACGCTGGATAACCTGCCGGATCTTGCGGCGATCCATCTCAACGACACCCACCCTGTTTTGGCAATCCCTGAAATGATGCGGATTATGCTCGATGAGTGCGGGTACAGCTGGGATGCGGCCTGGGATATTGTCCAGAGAACGGTCGCCTATACCAACCATACCGTTATGGCAGAAGCCCTGGAGTGCTGGGGGGTTGACCTGTTCCGTATGCACCTGCCCCGCATTTATCAAATTGTGGAGGAAATTAACCGCCGTTTCTGTGCCGAAATGCACAAAAAAGGGGTGGACGGATATCAGGTTGGCCGTATGGCTCCTCTCAACGATGGCTATGTCAAAATGGCAAACCTCGCTGTGATCGGCAGCCATACGGTAAACGGGGTATCCGCTTTGCACAGCGAAATTTTGAAAGATACCGTCTTCCATGACTTCTATACCCAAATGCCGGAAAAATTCCAGAATGTTACAAACGGTATCGCCCACCGCCGCTGGCTCAACCAGTCTAACCCAGACCTTGCCAACCTCATTACAGAGCTGATCGGCGATGGCTACATCCATGATGCAAACGAACTTCAAAAATTGCTCCCCTATCAAAATGACAACGCGGTGCTGGAGAAGCTTGCCAACATTAAGCGTCAAAATAAGATCCGTCTGGCCGAGTATGTCAAACAGGCCAACAACATTGTCATTGACCCTGATTCCATCTTTGATGTGCAGGTCAAACGGATGCACGAGTATAAACGCCAGCATCTCAATGCCATGCACATCCTCGCCACCTACCAATGGCTGCGCGAAAATCCAAACAGCGAGTTTACTCCCCATACTTATATTTTCGGCGCCAAAGCTGCCCCGGGTTACTATTTTGCCAAGCAGATGATCCGCTTTATTGTCAAGCTCGGCGAAGTCATCAACAATGACCCCCGTGTCAACCAGAAAATGAAGGTGGTATATCTGGAGGATTACCGCGTGACCCTCGCGCAAAAGCTCATCCCGGCTGCCAATATCAGTGAGCAGATCTCGCTGGCAGGTACGGAAGCGTCCGGCACCGGGAATATGAAATTTATGATTAACGGCGCTGTTACACTGGGTACGCTCGATGGTGCGAACGTGGAAATTTATGAATCCGTTGGGGATGATAATATCCTGCTGTTCGGCATGACCACACCGGAAGTCAATTCCATGAAAGCTGCCGGGTATCAGCCGCAGTTCTTCCTGGATAACAATGAGGTCATCAACCGCGCCCTCAATGAAATGAAACAGGGCTTTGGCGGGATTTCCTTTAACGATATTGTGACCTCGCTGTCGACAACAGATCCTTATATGGTTCTTGCCGACTTCGACTCCTATGACCAGATCCATCAGAAAGCCGAGGAGCTTTATCTCGACCAAAATACTTGGAATAAAATGTGCCTCGTGAATATCGCCCATGCCGGACGTTTTGCGTCTGACCGTTCGATCCGCGAGTATGCCAATAATATCTGGCAGTGCAACCCTGTGCCGGATATTGCCCCTGCACCAAAAGCGCAGCCGACAAAAACAACCTCGAAAACGGCTTCGCACCCAAAAACATCCAAAAGAACAAAAGCAAAGCCATCCCGCTAACGTTTTTGGCGGCCTTTTTGAAAAAGACTGTGGGGGTGTAGCCCCCCTTCCATAACCCTTAGAAAAGCCATCCGGCTCTACAAAAAACCGTCCCGCCGTGCAATTGGCATGATCGCAGTACGGTTTTTTTGTATTTGTGTTTTCCTGTGCGGAAACCAATCCATTTGTAGAAAGGAGTTTTGGATTTTATGTTCTTTAATTCCCGAAATACGAACTTCCGGAATCCAGTAGGCGCTGTGGAACAGCATTCCAACGTACATTTTAAAATCATCGTCCCGCGGGAACTGCGATGTTCCGGGGCTTTCCTGCTGCTGCAAAACGACAATACCCGGCAAATGCTCCGGCATGATATGTTCTGGTGCGGCATGAGCGGCGACAACCATGAATGGTGGGAATGCGATTTTACCCCCGAGGAACGCGGCCTGTATTTTTACCATTTTGAAATCGAAACGTGGCGCGGCCGCCTGACCATCACCCGGACCTTCGGCGGCGAAGGCGGCATCGACGGCACGGGGTCATGGTGGCAGATGACCGTCTATGAGCAGGGCTTTACCACCCCCGACTGGCTCGCTGGCGGTGTGATGTACCAGATTTTCCCTGACCGTTTCCATGCTTCCGGCATCCCAAAACGGAACGTCCCGGAGGACCGCACCATCCATACTGATTGGTCCGAGCCTCCCGAATGGCGTCCCAATGAGAGGGGCGAAGTCACAAACTCCGATTACTTTGGCGGTGACCTTCAGGGGATTATTCAGAAGCTCCCCTATCTGCAAGGGCTGGGCGTTACGTGCCTGTACCTCAACCCCATTTTTGAGGCCCATTCCAACCACCGGTATAATACTGCCAACTATTCCAGAATCGACCCCCTGCTCGGTACATACCATGACTTTGTTTCCCTGTGTAAACAGGCCAAGCGGCGCGGGATTTCTGTGATTCTCGACGGCGTGTTCAGCCATACGGGAAGCGACAGCATCTATTTTAACCGTCAGGGCCGCTACGATTCCCAAGGCGCATACCAAAGTAAGGAATCGCCCTATTTCCCATGGTACCAGTTCCGCAACTGGCCCAATGAGTACGATTCGTGGTGGAACTTTAATACCCTGCCAAACGTCAATGAAACCAATGCCGCCTATAACGAATATATCAACGGCTCCGGCGGGATCGTCCAAAAGTGGCTCAGCGCTGGTGCTGCGGGATGGCGGCTGGATGTTGCTGATGAACTCCCCGACCCCTTTATCGACAACCTCTGCGCTGCTGCCAAAGCCCAAAACCCAGACGCTTTGGTTCTGGGGGAGGTCTGGGAGGACGCCTCCAACAAAACTGCCTATAATATCCGCCGCAGGTATCTGCTCGGCGGGCAGCTGGACAGCGTCATGAACTACCCCTTCCGGGATGCGATTCTCGGGTTCCTCAATGGCCACAGAACCGCCCAGATGATGGATATGATCTGCGATGTCATTGAAAATTATCCCCCGCAGGTGGTACGCCTGCTCATGAACCATATCGGTACCCACGATACCGAACGCGCCATTACCATGCTCGCCGGCCCGCCGCTTACGTTCCATGACAGAGAGTGGCAAAGCCAAACCCATCTCGCCCCGGAACAGTGGGAGCTTGGGGTCAAACGGCTCAAGCTGGCTGCCCTGATGCAGTTTACCCTGCCGGGTGTGCCATGTATCTACTACGGCGACGAGGCTGGCATGGAAGGCTACCGCGACCCCTTTAACCGCGCCTGTTACCCATGGGGCAAGGAGAGGCAGGATCTAGTGGCGTGGTACCGCCGGCTTGGCTTGATGCGGAAAAAATACCGGGCTGTGTTCCAGCAAGCCCCCTTCCTGCCCGTCTTCTCCGGCGATGGCTGCATGGTCTATCTGCGCCATAACGAGGACCGGCAAATTTTAGTCGCCCTCAATGCGAACCAGCATCCCAAAACGATCTCCCTGCTGGACCAGTGGCATCATGCTAACGTCTGGCATGGCCATCTTCCGCAGAACGGTCAGCTTGAATTGCCGCCGCTTGATTCCGTCGTTTTGATCCTGTAAATCGCTCTTTAAAAATATTTTTCAACTTTTTTCAAAAAACACTTGCTTTTTTTCTCCACTTATGCTATTATATTGAAGTCAGCTTTTGAGGAAGTTGAAAATGTGCCTGTAGCTCAGCTGGATAGAGTGTTTGGCTACGAACCAAAAGGTCAGGGGTTCGAATCCCTTCAGGCACGCCAAAGTAAACCTAGGTTTCTTCGGATTCCTAGGTTTTTTTGCATTTTCCAGAAAAAAGACCAGCCCGTGGGCCGTTCGCCCTTGGACTGGTCTGTTTCTTATGGAATAAAGTAAGACGTATTGCGTACTGCGCTGCCATGCTGTTTGGCCCGCTTCTGGACCTCTACCCGCACCGACGCATGGGTACCGCCAATCTCATAAACAATGTAACACGTTCCCACCGCCTTGCCTGTGACCCGGAAATTCCCGTCTGCAAGCTGCTCCAGATCCACGACCGACCCCATGCGGGAATCCCGTACCTTGAGCTTTCCCGACTGTACCAGTGCGCGGGTCTGCTCGCCTGTCAGGGCTTTTCCTGACGCATCCCGGATTACCGTACCAATGGTGTACTGGTTCTTGGGAGCCATGGTATACTGTGCGGTGTCCAGCGTGATCGACCCCCGGGCAACGGCCGGGGTAACCTGTACGTGCATCGTGACGGTCTGGCCCCGGTATGTCACCTGAATCGCCGTTGTCCCCACGGCGACCCCCTCAACCTGATACACCGCCCCCCGGGCGTCGCCTGCCTGCACGAGTTCCACCGACGCAATCCCCGGATTTTGTGTTTTTACTTTCAGGTTTTCTGCGTCATTGTTACCGCGCACTAAAAATTGATACGTCCCGTTGACCCCGACCTTGGCTGTTTTGGTATCCAGCTCCAAGGTGCGCGACGGGTTTGGTTTCCACTGTGCGGTGAAGGTGGTGTCCTCTGTGAGGATCAGCGCCTGCCCCGGCTGATAGACCTTATTGTCGCTGCTGCTGCGCCAACCCATAAAGTCCGACCCTGGCTTTTGCAGTTCCTCTGCTTTGGGCAGGGTCACTTTATTTTTGTTTGATACCGTTGCTTTCGGCACTTCCCCGGTCGCACCATTGATGCGGAAAATGGCCTGATATTGTTCGATGGGGTCCTTTTTGTTGCCCGATGTGTTCGGCTTCTTTTCATTTACAGCGTTGAAAAAGGTTACCGAATATTCCAGCGTTTTTGCCTTGCCTTTCAGCCCTTCAATCCTGACGTCGTAGATATCCCCGGCTTCATAGGTCGCATTCACAGGCCAGAAGATAAGCGTCTTGCCCTGCCCAAATTCCCGGTTGCTGACCGCAAAATACGCACTGTTTTCATCGAATTTCCAGGTGCGTTTTGCCCCGCGTTTTTGCAGGGTGACCGTGACCCGCCCTATGGATGGGTCCTCATAATCCTCGCCTAAACTGATACTCCAAGGCTGTGTACGGTCAAACAATTCAAGCGGCATATTTTGTGCCGGCCACGCCAGATCATGGACAAAGGGGGAATCGTCATCCTCGTCGTCATGCTCGCCATCGTCGATGATATAGGTCGCGGCATAGGTTTTGTCCCCCTTCTCCGCAAACCCAAACCCCATTTCCTCCACCCCGGCCGACAGCAGCCATCGCCGGTGACTCAAGGTGGAAAAATCACTCTTTTCCGGTTCCGACGCGGCCTCCAAAACCGCTTGGGCTATGTTCTTTTTGCCCTGCGACAAATTGGAATGCTGTGCCCCGTCATAGGCCTTTTGATAAAACGTATCGTTCAAACTGCCGGGCTGTATGGGGGAACCCGTCAGCTGCCCGAGATACGCGAGCAGCGCAGCCCCATGCTGGGCTTTCTCGGTAAACTCCGTATTTTCGACCACCGGTTCCAGCCCCGCCACCGTACGCAGTAAATTAACCGCATCCAGAGCATCCTGAAGGCTCTCTACGGATAAGCTCCCAGCCTGCATACCGGCATTGCCTGTGAGCTTTGGTATGGTGTCATAATTGACATCCGCCCGGGTGATCTCCTCATACCGGTATTCCTCAAACGCCTTTTGGATCTGATCCTGTGATACGGTTTGATAAGGGTCCAGCTTGGCTGACGTTTCCTCCGGTTCCTTCTCCGCCGCCAGCACAGGAATCCCCGGCGCTGCGATTGGCACCGCTCCTGCACAGGCCGTTACCACCGCCATGGCGATGACGGCCAGTTTCCATTTCCTTCCCAACATCCCAGCTCCCGCCTTTCGTTTCTGTTTCTTCCAGTATAACATCCCGTTCCCCCTTTTTCAACCCATCAAAAAACAGATGCTCCCCTGTTTGCGGGAACATCTGTCCATATCCTGTTATTCGTCGTCTGAGAAAATCGACGTGATCGCTTCCCAGATCTTCTGGAACACCTTGCAAATGCGTGCCCAGATGCCCTCGTCAGTGGGGGCCTGTTCGATTTCGGTGATGTCCGTCTGCTCGGTGCCGGTACTGATCTCATCGGTACGCAAAATCACTTGCAGGCTTTCCGGCTCCGGGTTGCGCTCTGAGGTAAACGAGATCTTTGCTGCGTCCGGGTCGATGTCTAACAGGTGCGTTTCGGTTTCGATCTTGTCGATCTCATCGTCGAGCGTTTGTTTGACTGTGTCGTTGGCTTTGCGGATGGTATCGGCATGATCCAGCCCTTTCAGGCTCTCATCGAGTACCTTCTGCATCCCAGCAATGCTCTTTTGTGTGCCCCCATTGAGGTCGGCTCGGCTCGCGGTTACCAGATTGTGCAGCGAAGTCAGAAGGGTATGTGAATCCGCCATGGTCTGGTTGAGCTGGGTCACAAGGCTTTCCGAATCCTTGAGCGTACCTACCCATTCCCCGTGGTATTTGTTTGCGGTCTGGTTTAATTCGTTGGCATGTGTAATCAGCTGTTTGCTGGTTTCCAATACGTCCTTTGCTGCATCGCTCACCTTGTCGATGTTATCCGTGATATCCCCCAGTGCGCCTGCGGCATCCCCTGTGGCGTCAAAGAGGTCTTCTAAGGTTCCAGTCAGCTTTTCCATGGATTTGAGCAGGCCGCGCCCCGTCGCACACGCGGACGATAGGTCCGATGTGATGCCCTGTAAATCCCCCAGCGATCCTCTGAATGCACGCAGCGTGGAACCCAAATTCCCAGTCAGGGCATCCTTTTGCTGGTTGATCTGCTCCATGACGATCTTAGTGGCCTGTTCCTGTGTCATCCCGGTTGCCATGAGTTTTGCAATTTGTTCCTTTGCCTGCGCTTCAAAATATTTCTCCAGGGCCGGGGTCAACGTGCTTCCCGATGCCGATGCGAGGTCATCCAGCGAATCCTGCAAATCTTTCAGATGGCGGTTGAGGCTATCCAGATTATCCTCTATGCCGTCCAAATCCCCGCGCAGGTCCGACATATCATCCGAGAGGTCGCCCATGGCC
Source organism: uncultured Eubacteriales bacterium (assembly GCA_949741605.1). Classification (GTDB taxonomy): domain Bacteria; phylum Bacillota; class Clostridia; order Oscillospirales; family Acutalibacteraceae; genus UMGS1071. The sequence continues at coordinate 17,152 of CATJNB010000051.1, forward strand.
TTTTTCGCACGGTTGGACGCATCCTGAATCTCTTTGAGTGCGTTGTCGATTTTATGCACGTCTGCCTGAATATCCGTCAGGCAGTTTTGCAGCTGGGTCAGCTGTGGGGTGAGCTGGTTGAGCGTTGCTATAGCGCTGTTCATGTTGCGGTTGACGTCCTCGAGCGCCTGCTGCCCCTGCCGCAGATGTTCGGGCATTTTCTCGCTCTCTTTGATCAGCCCTTCCAGATCGTCCAGCGACTGCCCCGCCTGTACGGTTGTGGTATCGTTCGCTTCATGGATCGTCTGGCGCGCCTGATCGAGCGAGCTTAACCCGCCTTTGAGTTCCCGGATGCCTGAACGCAGCGCCTGTACCTGATCGAGCGTTTGATTCAGGCTGTCGTAAATGGCGTCCGCGGAATCTTCCACCGTTTCCTTGGCTTCCTTGAGGTCTTTCACGCGGTCCAGTTGGCTGAGCTTTGCCGGCTCCATCATCATGGTAATGCTCCCAAGCTCAAAACTCTCGCTGCCAATGCGGATGGTAAATTCCTTTTCCTCACCCGGCAGGGCCGCGAAAATCACTGCTGTGGTACTGCCCATGGACTGCAATTGTCCGCCCGGCGCTTCCACGCTCAAAGCGTTCTCCATATCGACGGTCGCCATGACTTCCAGCACCATATTGTGTTGATAGTATGGCGCGGCTTTGGCATTGGGGATTGCCTGAATCTTGATTTCTACCAGCCCCGATGCGCCAGCAAGTGTTTTGGGGTCTGCCGGTACGCCGTTGAGCCGGTACGAAATATCAAACGTCCAAGGCAGGACTGGCTCGTTTTTCGGCTTACATTCATAGTAAAACCGTGTTGTATTCCCATCGAGTTCCCACGAAACCGAATCTGTGCCCGTCTGCGGCTCAATCTGGTTGGACATATTCTTTACGGATGTATAAGACCCATAATCTGTAAATTTCGTCAGGCCATTGGTGGAGCAGCCCTTTACAATGTTCACATCTGAGGTTTTGCCGTAATGGTCGAGGTTGATGTAGACGGTTTCATCCATGGATACCGTCGGTTCTGCTGCATACGCCGCCGGCGCCAGACAGCCCGCTGTCATCATGGCCGCCAGAAGCGCGGCTATGGTTTTCTTCCCCTTCATTTGGAAACCAGCTCCTTTCCTTCTTCTGTGTGTACCGGGATCTGTTTTTGCCCGCCTGTTTGTTTTGGATGTTGTTTGTTTTCCTGCCTGTGACGGCGGCGGCGTTCTTTGGCGGCCTGCCGTTGTGCCGCGGTCACGGGCCATCGCTTTTTATGGTGGAGCCGCAACGCCCATTTTTTGCGCTTGAGACGCCGGCGGTTCCATAAAATCGGACGGTCGCATAAGGTCAGGAGCGCGGGCAGCAGCGAGAGTACCAGTACCATACTGAATAACGCCCCGCGCCCGATCAGGTGCCCCATGTCGCCGATGGCCTGAATACTCGAGGTGAAAAACAGGGCATACCCGACTACCGTCAAAATCACCCCTGAGGTCATGACAGACGGTGCACTGGACTGGATGGCCCGGATCGCCGCTTCTTTTTTCCCCAGTTTCCTGCGCGCATCCATGTAGTTGTTTGTCAGGAGGATCGAATAGTCCACCGTCGCGCCCAGCTGCAAACAGCTCACGATAATATACCCAATGAAAATCATCGACTCGCCCATCAGGTACGGGAACAGCATATTGACAAAAATCGCCAGTTCAATCGGGATCAGAACCAAAATCGGCAGCAGCACCGACTGGAACGTAATCATAATGACCAGCGCAACCCCCAGCAGCGACAGGATATTCACGATGCTGTAATCTGCGGTAATGGTGGTTTCGATATCCTGATTGGACGGCGTGACCCCCGCCACGTACGCCCCCTCGGGATAATAGCTTTTCACAATCGCTTTGATCTCGTCGGCACACTGGAACGCCAGTTCACTTTCGTTTTTCGTTTTGATATACACCATCATACGGGCATAATCCTTGGTGTGGACTTTGCTAAGCGTCGCTTCCGGCACCATGCTTTCCGGCAACCCTTCGGGCAGCTGGCTCGGCAGGGATAAGATGCTGACCGTATAATCGAGATGTTCCAGATGGTCGGAAAGCGCTTTTTCCGTCAGGTAAGAGGTGTTTGGCACAATCACCATGAGCATATTGCTGCGCCCAAATTTGCTGTTGATAATCTGCTGGTGTTCGTAAATCTCGGTGCCCTCGCCTGCGCCTACGGCGTCGTTGCCAAACAGGAAATGGTTCATATTCTGCCCCACATAAGCCGGCAGTACCACGATGCACGCCAAAACCAAAATCCCAATGCGGATGGTATACATCGCTTTACTGAAATGCTTGAACTTTGGCAGAAAGGAACGGTGCGCTGTTTTCTTGATGAGCGGTTCAAAACGCAGGATCAGGGACGGCATCAGCAGCAGGACGGTCAAAAGCGCGATGACGATGCCCTTTGCCAGTACCAGCCCAAGGTCAAACCCAATGGAGAATTTCATGAGCGCGAGCACCACAAATCCAATAATCGTTGTCGCGCCGCTGGAGAGGATCGAGCCGACCGACCCTCGAATCGCATTGGCTAACGCCTGTTTGGTTTCAAACCCCTTCTCCCGCTCCCTGGTAAAGGTGTGCAAAAGGAAAATCGAATAGTCCATGGCAATAGCAAGCTGCAAAATTGAGGAAACGCTGTTGGTCAAAAAGGAGATTTCCCCAAAGATCAGGTTCGTACCCTTATTCATCAGGATCGAAATGCCCATAATCAGCAGGAACAAAACAGGCTCAAACCACGAATTGGTCGCAACGCACAGGATGACAAATACCATGACAATGGCAATAGCGGTTGCGACTAAAACCTCTCGTTTGAGGTTCTCCTGCAACGATTTATCCTGAATCGCTGTCCCGACCAGATAGCCCCGCCCGTCAATGATCTCCAGAATGCGATCAATCGCCTTGGAGGTCTTGGGGTCGGTGTCGCCGTGCACAAACGTGACGTTCATGACCGCGCAGTTATCTTTATAAAAATCGGTAATTTCATCATAGTTGATGAAACTGCCTGCCTGGAAAATATCGGTGTTGGTATCGCACCACAGCACCGTATCCACCCCTTCGACAGCCTCGATCCGGTCTTTATATGCCTTGGCCTCATAGATGGTCACGTTTTCGAGCATCAGGCGTCCGGTGCCCGGGTAGCCAAATTCTTCCTCCATTTTCGTGATCGCCTGTTTGGCGGGTGCGTCTGCGGGCAAATATTCGGTCAGGTCATAGTTGATGCGGATGAGCGGGATACACAAAACACTGGCCACCAAAACCACCAAAAACAGAATCTCAATGAGCTTATGGTGGTTGATGATAAAGCCGGTTACCCCGCGGATTTGCGCGGGTCCTGCCAGTGTTTCCGGCGGCGTTTTCTTCTTTCTAAAACCCATCTTTCCCGATAACCCCTTTCTTCTGTATGTTAGTCCATCTGGTATTGAAAAAACAATTGTTATCGTTTTATAAACAAGTGTTGATTTCTTATCTGGTTTCTATTATAATAAACACAGGAAAAAAATACAATAATCAATGCGCCATCCAATTGTAGGAAACTGAACATTTGAGAAAGGTTATGTTTACTTATGGACCAAAACAAAACAAGTGTTACAAAGCCCGGAACCGTGGACCGGCGGGTACGCAAAACCAAAAAGCAATTGCGCCAGGGCCTGACCCAGCTTTTGCAAACCAAAAATATCAATGAAATTTCTGTGCGCGAGCTGTCCGACCTCGTCGATATCAACCGCGGCACCTTTTATTTGCATTACCGCGATATCTATGACCTGCTCGACCAGATTGAACAGGAAATGTTTGAGCAGTTTTCCCAGACCATCTCGCGCCATTCCGCGCAGGAGTTCCAAACCCAGCCAAGCGTCATGTTTCTGGATATTTTTTCTTTTATCTCCGAACATGAAGACATGTGTAAAGTGCTGCTCAGCAGCAACGGCGACCTGACGTTTGTCAACCGCCTCAAAGAGGTGGTCCGCAACAAGGCCCTGCATGACTGGATGGAAGTCTATCATACCAACGAAACCAAGCACTATGATTATTTCTTTTCGTTTATTGTGTCAGGCTGTATCGGCCTGATGCAGACGTGGCTGGAAGGCGGCAAAAAAGAATCCTGCGAATCCATGGCGCAGCTTGCCGAACGCATGATCGTACATGGGGTGGGCGTGCTTTCGGAGCCATGACCCCCAAACAAAAACAGGCCCGCACAGAAAATCCTGTGCATGGCCTGTTTGTTTTTTGCTGTTATTCAGGTCTTCCCTTTTTATAAGGGATACGTACTGCTGTTTTGCCGAGCAGGTAGTCGGTAGGCACGTGGAAGAAATCCGACAGGAATTCCAGATGATGCAACGGTAATTCGTATTTCTCCCGCTCATAATCTGAATAATACTGGCGGGACGTATGTAATAATGCCGCCACGTCCCCCTGTGTCAAATGCTTGTCCTTGCGTAATGCCCGTAAGATTTGTCCTTTCTGCACCTTTGGCCCTCCCTTTCGACGTCCCCGACAGGACGGTTAATCAATCTTATTTTGCCATATTTTTCACCGGAAGTCAATGGGAATTTCTATCATTTTACTAAGCTTTTTCATCCATCCGGCAAGCTTTGCCATACCCCCTTGTGAGATGTGTCAAAATCAGGTATAATAAGAGGAAATCTATGGATTCAAAACATGGGAGGTTGTTTGATCATGTACTATGCAAGCGGTAATTATGAAGCCTTTGCCCGGCCAGAAAAGCCTGCCGGCGCTGACCTGAAATCCGCATATCTCGTGGGCGGGGGCCTTGCGTCCTTAGCCGCCGCGTGTTTCCTTGTGCGTGACGCCCAAATTCCTGCAAACCATATCCATATCCTCGAAAAAGACGACAAAGCCGGCGGTGCCTGCGATGGGTTCCACTATGACGGCCTTGGGTATGTGATGCGCGGCGGGCGTGAAATGGATAACCATTTTGAATGTATGTGGGACCTGTTCCGTTCAATCCCGTCGCTGGAAAAAGAGGGGGCAAGCGTGCTTGAGGAATTTTACTGGCTCAATAAGCACGACCCCAACTTTTCCCTCATGCGTGCCACGGAAAAATGCGGCAAGGATGCCAAAACCGACGGCAAATTTACCCTTTCTGACCGCGGCGCCATGCAAATCATGCGCCTGTTCCTGACCCCCGACGACAAGCTCGCTGGCAAACGCATTACCAACTATTTCGGGGACGAAGTGTTTAAATCTAACTTCTGGCTCTACTGGCGTACCATGTTCGCTTTTGAGGAATGGCACAGCGCGCTGGAAATGAAACGCTATTTCAAACGCTTTATCCATCACATCGGCGGCCTGCCAGACTTTAAAGCCCTGCGTTTCACCCGCTATAACCAGTATGAATCCATGATCTTGCCCATGGTTTCCTATCTGGAAAAAGCAGGCGTACAGTTCCACTACCATACGCAGGTCACGGATGTCCGCTTTGGCGGGAACCGCGGGGACAAAATCGCCCAGTCCCTGACCCTCATCCAGCCCAACGGCGAAGAAGGCTGTATTGACCTGACCGAACATGACCTGCTCTTTATCACCCCCGGTGGCTGCGTTGAAAACGCCGCCTTGGGTTCGCAGAACGAGCCAGCCCCCTTCTGCACGGACCTCAAAAAAGGCGGCGGCTGGGATCTCTGGCGTAACATCGCTGCCCAAGACCCATCCTTTGGCCGTCCCGATGTATTCTGCACCAGCCCCGAGGAAACCAACTGGATCAGCGCAACGGTCACCACGCTCGACGACAAAATCCCGCCTTATATCCAGAAAATCTGCCAGCGTGACCCGTTCTCCGGCAAAACTGTCACTGGCGGCATCGTCACTGCCAAGGACTCTAACTGGCTCATGAGCTGGACCTTTAACCGTCAGCCCCAGTTCCATGACCAGCCCGAAGGGCAACTGGTCGGCTGGATCTACGGCCTGTTTACCGACCGTCCCGGTAACTTTGTGAAAAAACCTATGCGGGATTGCTCTGGTATGGAAATCTGTATGGAATGGCTCTACCATATCGGTGTGCCTGAAGGGGAAATCCCCGCCCTTGCCGAAAACAGTGCCAATACGATCCCCTGCATGATGCCCTATATCACTTCCTTCTTTATGCCCCGCCAGCCCGGCGACCGTCCCAATGTCGTGCCGGACGGTGCAGTGAACTTTGCCTTTTTAGGACAGTTTGTCGAAACGCCCAGAGATACCGTCTTTACCACTGAATATTCCATCCGTACCGCCATGGAAGCGGTTTATACTTTGATGGATATTGACCGTGGCGTACCGGAGGTATGGGGCAGTACCTACGATCTGCGTGACCTTGTCAATTCGATGGTTCAGCTGCGCGATGGCCGGAAGCTGACCGATCTTAACCTTGGCTTCAAAGAGAAAATTGCCATGAAAGAAGTCCTCAAACGTATTACTGGTACTGATATCGAAACCTTGCTCAAAAATTATAATATGCTTTAATACATCCCCAAACGTAAAAATAGTGACCGCCGCAGGCGCATAAAGTTTTCGTCAACCTTTTTTAAAAGGTTGTGGGGCGTCGGGGCAAAGCCCTGACTCGACCGCCGCAACGGTCGAAACTCCCCAAGCCTTCCCAAAACTCAGGAAGGGAGCCGAAAGATTCCGGGGGAATGTTTCGGCATGGGGAACCCTAGTGAGGGGTTCCCCAGAGTGCCTGAACGGTGAGTGAAGGCACTTTTGCCTCCATATTGGCGTGTTGCCCGAAAGAAAAATAAAAGCAATCAGGAAATGGGTTCGTTTCCTGGTTGCTTTCTTTTTTTATCAAAGGGTAAATCGTACCGACGTGCTGCCGCACGAGCATAGCACGGATTTTTTGGATCT
>CATJNB010000052.1 GCA_949741605.1 uncultured Eubacteriales bacterium
CTGGCAATCGCATAGTTGATATCTGTAAACGAAAATGCTTTGGAAAATCGGTTTCCAACCTGAAAAATCCCGTCCGGCCAAATGCGGCGGATCGGGATGGCGTCCTGAACGGATTTCGGGATTCTAAATTTTTCCCGGTCCAGCTTTTTTAGCCTTGTCAATGTTTTTAGCAGAGGCATCCTCCCTTTCTATATGAAAAATGATGTGTGGTTCCCGGTCAGACTTCGGGATCAATCCGGTCTTTCATGGCTTCATAGTACAGGCAATCCGAACGGAATACCAATTTCTTTGGGTACAGAAATTCCGACTTAAACCACGCCCAGGCAAACTGTTGCGCTGTCATGCCGTGGTACTTAAAAAAGCCGCATGCCGCAAACGGCGCAGCCCCCAGAATACAGATCCATCCGGTTTCTTCCGTTCCGATCAGCGGGCGCAGGGCAAAATATAACCCTACGGCAACCCCTACCGCCAGCAGCGAACACACAAATTGCCGCACGCTCAGTCCGAAAAAGATTGCTTCTTTGTAATCCCGGATTTCTTTCATTACTTTTACTTCCATAAACCATTTTCTTCCTTTCCTAAAATTAGGTTGTTTTTCTCCTATTTTTGTGTATAATAAAAACAGGAGGTGTCAGTTATGAACATCAATACCAAAAATCTGGTTTCCATTACCGAAGCCAACCAAAATTTTTCCCGTGTAGCCCGTTTGGTGGATGAAAACGGTGTGGCTGTTATTTTAAAAAACAATGTCCCGCGCTATGTACTCCTTGAGTTTAGTGAGGCACAGGCTCAACAACAGGCCGACGATGAGGATATCCTGTCCATTTCCAAACGGCTCCTTGAAAAAAACCGCTATGCTTATGAGGAACTGGCCAAATGAAGGTGTTATCCCAAAAACAGGTACTTCTTCTGCATACTTCCCTCATCCAACAATTTGGCGGAAGTGACGGCGTGCGTGACATGGGGATGTTGGAATCCGCCCTGGCTGCCCCCTTCCAAACCTTTGACGGCCAGTTCGTTTATCCATCCTTGCAAGCCAAAGCTGCACAGCTTGGTTTTGGCCTGATCTGTAATCACCCTTTTATCGATGGAAACAAACGGATCGGTGCCCATGTGATGCTGGTATTCCTCGCTCTCAATGGTGTGGAACTCATCTATACACAACAGGAATTGATTGATACCATTCTCTCCGTAGCATCTGGAGAAAAGGACAGTCAAGAGCTTCTGCAATGGATTTTAGAACACCAACAATAACCATCTCCCTGCCAGCAGCAGGGAGATTTTGTTTTATAATCCCATAAGTTCTTTGACAATGCGGTCACTCATTTTTACGGCTCCGACTAACACCAATAAATTAAAGAGTAGGGTAAGCACCCAGCGCCTTACCGCATTACTGCGGCAGGTTTCCAAGCACTCCCCTCCGAACCGGACGTACACCTCTCAATGTATCCGGCTCTCCAGAAATCAGTCTAATTTTCCAGCGTGTAACTGGGCATGGCAGAATTCGCAAAGTGCCATTGTTTTGCGTTTTCTCGCAATCATAGCAATTTCCCACTTTTTCCTGCCTTTTAAATCTTTTAGCTTACGGACATGGTGAATGTCTAAGTCTACATCTTCTGCACCGCACCACTCACATCGTTTTGCCTTTAGTCTTGCAATCAAGCTATTTGGACTTGCATTGGCGTAAACTTTGGGTTCAGCGTCAAAATTTCCAATCGCGGGTTCATCACTATGACGAAATCCTTGATTGTAAAACAACATCACTTTTGAGCCAGATTTTGTTTCATACCTTACACCAAAATTCTTTCCAATCCGGTATTTGTCCTTGATTGCACCAACATGAGTTCGATATTTTGCAGCAAATGTTTTGTACATACTGTATTCCATAATGTAAGCAAAGTTACCCAGCACAGATACGTTGTCCGCAATCCTGTAATAGTTGTACAATCCCCGTATCTCAGCGTTATACTCCCGCAAGATTTCAAGGTCGTCGTTGTGGAATAGATACGTCCGATGGACTGATTTCCAAACTTCACGATTCCCATTTTTCGCGTCATATTTGATTTTCAACGCGCCATACGAAATCAGCTTATTCCTCCATTTTTCTTTCGGGACATACAGCCTGATTCGCTCATTGTGAACACGGCGGGTTTGGCCATTCTTGTCTTTTTTGTGTCCCGCGAATCACTGGAAAAGATGTCAAAGCTGAGAAAACGCGCTGCACTTTTTGCGTTTGTTACCAATGTCTTTTCTGTCGAAAGTTCTAATCTTAGGCTGTTTTCCAGAAAGGAACCTACTTCGGTTTTAATGGTTTCTGCGTCCTGCTTGCTTCCGATAACACCAATTAGGAAGTCGTCCGCATAACGGATATAAACGACTCTGCGGTACGATTCATCCATTTGGTTGCCCCTGTCTACGCTCATCATTTTGGCGCGAGCTTCTCTGATTTCCTTTTTAGCGGTTTCTCGTTGTTCTTCTGAGAGGGTTTCCCATTTATCCTTACTGTACTTGCGATAGCGTAAATATTCAAGATGCCCTCTATAATGTTCATATTCGCGGCTTCTTTGACGGTGTTTTCCTGAATAGAAGGTTTTCGCATACTGTTCCATGAACTTGTCCAATTCATGCAGATAAATATTAGCAAGAATTGGGCTAACGCCGGACCCCTGTGGTGTACCAGACAGGGTATTGTGATACATCCAGTTTTCCATATATCCAGCTTTGAGGAACTTCCAGATTAACCCTAAGAAATATTCGTCTTTGATTCTGCGGCGAAGCAAGTTAACTAAGATATGATGGTCTATGTTGTCAAAACAGCCTTTGATATCCCCTTCAACAAACCACTTCACACCTGTAAATCGTGTTTTAACCTCCAACAACGCTGTATGACAACTTCTTTTCGGTCTGAATCCGTGTGAATGTGGTGAGAAAGCATCCTCATAGATACTTTCTAGTATCATACGGATGACCTCTTGCAGCAATTTATCGTCGAAAGAGGGAATCCCAAGTGGACGCTTTTTCTTTGCGTCGTTGTTTTTAGGGATATAGGTTCTTCTTACAGGATTTGGTTGGTAACTATGATCTTTGAGTGACGCAATCAACTTTTCGATACGTTTTACACTCATGCCGTCGATTGTCAATCCGTCCGTTCCTTTTGTCATGTTGCCCACCGTCGCATAGATGTTTTGGTAGGCTTGCAGATAAAACTCCGGGTTGTACAGGTTACGGTACAGCCTTTCATAGCTGTAATTTTTGTTACACGCTTTTGTTCTTAGACTTTCCAATACTCGATTGGGACTTCTCATAATGCCTCACGCACCTTTCCTGATTTTGTATTGGATTGATTTCCTGCCACCCTTCGCCATGTAAGCAGAATTACCTGCATCCGATTTTACGGCTTTCCCTGTCGATTCAGGGTTTTCAGACTACTATGGCGGCTCCGTTGCCATGCCGGATATTCAGCGTCATATCTCTTGGTTTCCCTTGAGATTTCTCACCTTTCGGCATTTCGCATAGCTGGAAACAGCGTTCCGGTTTAGGCAATCTCCGTTTAGGTTTACGAAACATAGCTTGTTGTGATGTCGGATGGGATTTTCGCCCGTTATTCGCTGATTGCGATTGGTCGCCACGGATATAGTACGGTCAAACAACTAATTAATTTTCCCGCCGTGACGCACGGCTTTTCAATCATCCTTACGCCGTTGGCTCGGCTATGCCCCCTTGGACTGTCCTATCAAGCAGTATAGCTTTCATCCTCGTTCACAACCTTTCCTCTTGCCGTTCAGTCGTGGATTGATGATTTCTCCAACTTTCGGCTTCACCAGTATGCTGCACTCCCCTTTGGGTTTCCCCTCCGGATAAACTGGTCGATGACAGCGCGGCACTACTCTATGTATGTGCCACCTATATCTTTACGCTGCTGCCTTGCTAAAGGCAGAATTCCTTATAAACCCACGCACCGATTTTTTATCCGTGCTTACGGACGCACTCAATTCGCCCACGTAGCTCCAAACGGCAGTCACTGCAGACACGTCTGGACTAACCGCCGGAGGGCTGGACGCTAACACGGAGAAAATAATACAAGCCAGTGCAATAATGGCTCCCTCTAAACATACCCCTGCATACGAACGCAGAAAGTTTTTCCCCACATTGCTGCTCGGTTCCCCCGCAAAGGTCGACAGGGGAATAGGCGCTAAAGCCGTGTACATATATAGTTTGAACATCCGGCTATATACTGTCATAATCATAATGAATGATAGTACCGTAATAAACAGACCGCCAAGTAAAGTGACCGCCCATAACGGGATGCTGTCCCAAAAACCAACCTGATTGATTTTATCAATCACTTCCTGCGGCAGTACCGTATTGTTGCTCCCGGACAAGCCCGACTGTGCAATAATGGTCGATACCATCCCCTGTATGATCGAAAAAACAGCCAGCATTAAATCCAGGCCATACCCCGCCGCCGCTTTTGCCAAAACAAACCGGATAAACAGCTTGAATGCATGTTCGGGACGTTTGATCTCTGTAAACGAACCACAGGTTTTGATCACACCCATAGCGAAGAATAAAACCAGCAGCCCATACCCAATCGCTTTTAAGGCCCCGTTGATATCCAGCATGACTTGCCAGACTCCCCCGCCCTTAAAATGTTCCGGGCTTTGTGTGAGCAACGACCAGATTTCCGCGAGTTTTTCATTCCATGTTTGTAATGCAGAATTCAAATTATCGACTATCCAGTTTCCAACAATCACCTCCTAATACCAAAAATTTTCTTGTCCTCTCCGGTGCTTATCCGCCTGTAATTAAATCGAGAATTTCTTTGGCAAACGTTATGACAAGGCCGCCCGCCAAAGTCAGGAAGCCCTGCGAACGCTGGGACGGGTCATGGCTCTGGAAGGACAGGCCAACCTGAACCACACCCCAGCCCAGCAGGATCAAACCGATTGCACGGATGAGGGAAAAAATAAACGTCGACAGGTTGCCCACGACTGCCAGAGGATCACCTCCCTCGGCAAAAACCGGGGTTGACAAACAGCTTACAGCAGCCACCAGCAGGGCATAAATCAAAAAGCCCGTTTTCCCTTTTTTCTTCAGGCGTACCCGTTCGCACAAGCTGCGTTTTGGAAACTTGAACCGTTTTCCCATTCCTTTTTTCAAAAGCATTCCTCCTAACATAAAAATCCCGAATCGCTGCCATGAGGACATTTTTATAAAAAATCCTCTGGTTCGAGCAATTCAAAGTTGTCGTATTCCTGCGGGGTATAAATCAGGTCATCCTTTGCGGTATCAGCCTTGGCATAATCAAACAATTCTGCACCCCCATCCTCGGTCCGTTTGATATTGGGGTGGCGCATCAGGTCAAATTTCCCATCCATCATCGCCCTCTCGCCGCGCACAAACAGGATGGCTTTCTGGTTATCCAGCAGCCGTACCTCATCGGGCATGAGCAGCTCCCGGCCTGCTTGCTGGTCGTTTATGCTGTAGCTGCCGCTGCGCCCTTTGCTTTGTCCGTAGGTGTTGGTGTTGATCGTCGCTTTGCCTAAAAGTTCCGACACATATTTGTGCGTTTCTTTCTCGTTCCCGCCAAGATAAAGCAGCTCGTCACAATTGCCGACCAGCGACTCCCAGCTATCCTTAAATAAGGCTTTTAACTGTGCCATGTTCTGGATAATAATCGACACGCTGATTTCTCTGGAGCGCATCGTTGCAAGGATTTTGTCAAACTCATCCGGCAGTGCGACGTTCGCAAATTCGTCCATGATGCAGTGGACATGAACAGGCAGCCTGCCTTTATATTTCCTGTCTGCAACGTAGTACAGGGTCTGGAATAACTGAGAGTAAATCATGCCAACCAGATAATTTAGGGACGAATCCGCATCCGGGATGCAACAAAACAACGCCACTTTCTTTTCACCAATCAAGGCCAGGTCTAAATCATCCACGCAGGTCAGGTTGGCAATCTGCCGCAGGTTAAATGCTGCCAGCCGTACCCCCACACTGATTAAGATGCTTTTCGCTGTTTTTCCCGCTGCCTGTTTATAGATGTTATACTGCTTGACCGCAATATGTTCTGGATTGCGCATCTCCAAACGGCTAAATAAAATATCCATCGGGGATTCGTATTCCTCGTCATCTTCCTTGACCTGTGCGCTGGCAATCATCTCCATGATCATCGAAAAGTTCTGTTCTTCCGGCGAGGCTTCATGGAGCAAATACAGCATGAGGGCCTGCAGCAGTGCGGTTTCTGATTTCTCCCAAAACGGATCGGAGCTGTTCGCCCCTTTGGGAGTCGTGTTGCGGATCAAGTTGGTAATTAAGCGGAGTACTTCCTTGTCCTCATGCACATAGGCAAACGGGTTATAGCAAAAGGAAGCGTCGGGATTGATGAGATCAAAGACCCGCACGTCATAGCCTTTTTCTTTCAGCAGACCTCCGGTTTTGCGCACGATTTTTTGCGATAGGTAAGCGTTTGAAGTAATCTCCGGCTTTTCCCCCGCTTAGCACCGTGCATGAACCTTTCGATTCACACGGCGCCCCATCAATGTTTACCTATATTCGATTTTATAGTTACTAGCCAACAGCCGGAGTTTATTGAGTTTAGCCATGTTGAGCTTACAGTGTTTCAGTCTATCAAGATATTTTTGGATGATTTTCGGGTCGGTTGCGTGAATGAGTTTATGCACATCTCTCGTCACCAGCGTTAGATTGGGATAGTCGTCCTTTCCGCCGCTGGATTTTGGCGTGATGTGGTGGACTTCCATATCTCCCAATAACAGGGGCTCTTTGCAAACCGCACACTTTCCCCGCTGAGCGACATAGAGAGAAATGCGGTTGTCGTTCAACTCGGTACTTTGTCCCTTTATGGGATACTCTATGAGCTTTTGCAGGATAACAGGGCTGATTGCTTTTTGCAGCTCATGGATTTTAGCCCGTCCTTTTTCAGAATAATTGCAAATATCAGGAGAGAAGCACATAGGAGGCGTGGTTTTCACTCCGTTGATTGGAAAGAGCGCCAATCC
>CATJNB010000053.1 GCA_949741605.1 uncultured Eubacteriales bacterium
GGTTTTAATGCCTGATATGGAATTTTAGCCAGTCACTGGTGACATAGTAAAAAAGAAAAAGCTCTGATACGAAAACGTACCAGAGCTTTATTTTGGCGGAGAGGACGTGACTCGAACACGCAATGCCTTGCGGCACACCACATTTCCAATGTGGCTCCTTACCAATTAGAATACCTCTCCAAAACAGTTGCTTTATGCAACGTTTATTATTATAATGGATTCTTGAAAAAAATGCAAGCCCTTTTTGCAAATTTTTTCAAAAAAGTTTTAAAACATCATATTTATCTGGATTTATATGGAAATGATCTTGCACAATGCAAATAAGCAGTATAAAATAGAAGCAGGAAAAAGCAGGAGGTATCGTCGAAGATGGAACGGACAACAATCGAGGATTTGTATAAAAATGCGGAACTGGTCGGGAAGTCAGTGACAGTTGCGGGCTGGGTGCGTACCATCCGGGATTCAAAATCAGTTGGTTTTTTGCAGATCAATGATGGGAGTTATTTGGCTGGGATACAAGTCGTACTGGAGGAGCAGACTCTTTCTAATTATGAGGAGATCGTCCGGCAGAATGTAGGCGCATCGCTGGTGGTGACCGGAGAGCTGGTGCTAACCCCGCAGGCAAAGCAGTCACGCGAAATCCTGGCACATACCGTACAGGTCGAAGGGGGATCCACTCCGGATTACCCCCTTCAGAAAAAACGCCATAGTGTGGAATATTTGCGTACCATAGCTCATCTGCGGCCGCGCACAAATTTGCTGTTGGCGGTCAACCGGATACGGTCGGAGGCGGCGCAAGCGATCCATAGTTATTTCTATTCGCAAGGATTTTCCTACGTACATACGCCAATCATCACAGGGAGCGACTGTGAAGGGGCTGGCGAAATGTTCACGGTGACTTCGCTGGATTTGGATGCGCTCCCCAAAACAGAACAGGGAACCGTTGATTTCCATGAGGATTTTTTTGGGCAAAAGACATCGCTTACCGTTTCGGGTCAACTCGAAGGGGAGTGCATGGCCATGGCGCTGGGAAAAATCTATACGTTTGGGCCAACGTTCCGGGCAGAACGCTCCAATACCCAACGTCACGCGGCGGAGTTTTGGATGATCGAACCGGAATTTGCGTTTGGCGATTTGCAGGACGATATGGATTTGGCAGAGGATATGCTGAAATTTGTGGTGGGGTGGATTCTCACAAGATGCAAGGAGGAAGTGGCCTTTTTAGACAAATTTATCTCCACAGGTCTTGAAGATCGCCTATGGCAGGTAAAGGAATCGGAATTTGGGCATATTACCTATACAGAAGCGGTCAAACTGTTAGAGAAGAACGCGGGGCAGTTTGAATACCCGGTTTCGTGGGGGATGGACTTACAGACTGAGCATGAGCGGTATTTAACGGAACAAATTTTTCAAAAGCCGGTGTTTGTGACCGATTATCCCAAAGAGATCAAATCATTCTATATGCGCCTCAATGGCGATGGTAAGACCGTAGCAGCGATGGACCTGTTGGTACCCGGGATCGGTGAGATGATTGGGGGAAGCCAAAGGGAGGAACGTCTGGACTATTTGCAGAAGCGTATGCAGGAACTGGGACTTGAGGAATCGCAGTATCAGTGGTATTTGGATCTGCGGCGGTATGGGAGTGTCAAACATGCCGGGTTCGGGCTGGGGTTTGAACGCTTGGTGATGTACCTGACTGGAGTGACCAATATCCGCGATGTGCTGCCGTTCCCACGCACCACAGGGCATGCTGGTTTTTAAATAACCGGAGGCATTTTCCATAGCTCTGCATAAACTGCATGCAAGAGGATTGCAGGAAGAAAACGAAAAAAATGCAGGATATATAAATAATACTTGCATTTTGGAAAAGGATGTATTAGAATAATAGAGGTTTTACGATTATAATTGCAGTTTATATTGAAGGAGATGCGTGACTTGAACCACTATTCATCATTATCACAGACGGAGCTCAGGGAGTTAAAAAATTCTTTACAAAAGAGCTTCGAGGAACAAAAAGCTCTGGGACTGAACCTAAACATGGCACGCGGCAAGCCTTGTAAAGAGCAGTTGGATTTATCCATGGAAATGCTGGATCTCGTGAATGGAAAAAGTGACATGATGCTTTCGGATGGACAGGATGCCCGCAATTATGGAGGGCTGGAAGGCTTGCCCGAAATGCGGGAGCTGTTTGGCGAACTCATGGACGCAGATCCTTGTGACGTGATTGTCAGTGGGAACTCCAGTTTGACTTTGATGTTTGATGTGATTGCCAGCGCCATGACCGATGGTTTTGATGGCAGTTTACCATGGATCCAACAGGGGACATTGAAATTTTTATGTCCTGTACCGGGGTATGACCGCCACTTTTCCATTACCGAATATTATAATTTCGAAATGATCCCAGTTCCCATGACTGTGTCTGGGCCGGATATGGATCTTGTGGAAAAACTCGTATCGGAAGACCCGCAGATCAAAGGCATCTGGTGTGTGCCGAAATATTCGAATCCGCAGGGCATCACATATTCCGACGAAACGGTGCGCCGCATGGCATCGCTCAAACCAGCTGCACCAGATTTTCGGGTTTTCTGGGATAATGCTTACTGTGTACACGAATTGACCGATCAGCCCGATCAACTTTTGTCGATTTTTGCAGCCTGTAAGGAAGTGGGGAATGAAGATTTAGTGGTGCAGTTTACCTCCACCTCGAAAATTACATTTGCAGGTGCTGGTGTAGCGGCTGTAGCGGGCAGCAAGAAAACCTTACAGAATTTCCGCCGCCGCCTTTTCTTTAAGACCATTGGTCCTGATAAGATGAACCAATTACGGCATTTGCTGTTTTTGAAGGATATGGATGGAATTTACCAGCATATGGAAAAGCACCGTAAGTTATTGGCTCCACGTTTTGAAGTGGTTCTCGAACATCTCAAAGAACTGGGTGAGACTGGTACCGCACGCTGGGTAATACCAAAAGGCGGATATTTTGTGAGTGTCGATGTGATGGATGGCTGTGCCAAACGGGTGGTTTCGCTCTGTAAAGAAGCAGGCGTTGTACTGACTGGTGCTGGTGCAACCTATCCGTTGGGTAAGGACCCGAAGGATTCCAATATTCGAATTGCGCCGTCGTTCCCCCCGGTTTCGGAACTGGAAGCGGCGATGAAAGTATTCTGTATTAGCGCGAAGCTGGCAGCAGTTGAAAAGCTGTTGGAGGACGCGCAGGGATAACGAAAAGGCAAGAAAGGGGCGGTTTGTGATGCCGGCGGATTTGCACTGCCATACAAGATATTCCGATGGTTCTGTGACAGTAGAGGAACTGATTGCATTAGCAAAAATCAATCATGTGCCAACCGTAGCAGTCACCGATCACGATACCGTTTCCGGTTGGCAGGAAGCAAAAGAATTTGGAGAACAGTATGGGGTTACAGTAATCCCGGGGGTGGAGCTGTCGGGATACGATTCCAAACGTGAACAAAAAGCCCATATTTTGTGCTATTTCTGTCCAAGACCGGAAGGGCTTGCCTGGATTTTTGATGAGGTCGCGGAGAACCGCCGTACCGCTACGGAACAGATGATCCAGACGGTTTTACAGCGTTACCCAATCCCGCGGGAAATGATTGTCCAGCGGGCAGGCGGGGAAGGGCGCAGCATCTATAAACAGCATATCCTGCATGCCTTGCTGGACGCTGGCTACACCAAACAGATTTTTAGTGAATTGTATCGGGAACTATTTGATTATCAGGAAGGTCTGGCACATATTGAGATTGTATATCCCGATGTTTACGATGTGCTGAAAAGTGTGCGGGAAACCGGCGGTATTGCTGTGCTGGCACATCCCGGGGAATGTAAAAAAGAGGGATTGCTGGAAGAATTGGCGCCGACTGGTTTGCTCGATGGGGTCGAAATTTGGCATCCGAAAAATCCAGAAGACAAACGTGCCGAGTACCAACGGATCGCGCGGCAGTATGGATTGTTCCAGACAGGCGGTACTGATTTTCATGGTATGTATTCGGCGCGGTACGGTTCTGTTGGCACCTATATCACGCCAGACGATCAGTTACAAGCTCTTTATGCGTGTAAAGAAAAGTATCATTTATAACCGCATATTTGCCGGATCAAAAAGGGAGGTTTTGTTTTGGAATACGTATATAAAACAAAAGGGGTATGCCCTTCACAGATTAAGATTGAAGTTGACGGCGACACCATAGGAAAGGTAGAATTTTGCGGTGGTTGCAACGGGAACGGCAAAGGGGTTGCCGCTTTGGTAAAAGGGATGAAGGCCAGTGAAGTAATCGCTCGATGCAAGGATATTACCTGTGGTTCCAAAGGGACTTCCTGTCCAGCACAGCTCGCTAAAGCGCTGGTGGAGATTACCGAAAAATAAAGGAAAAATGCCAAAACTGTTTAAGATCCTTTCTCTTTCCAGTTTGCTTGCTGCGGCAGGAACCGCCCTGCTGTACGGTTGGTTTCGGACAGGAGTTTTTTTAACTTTGGCTTTGACCTTTGCGACCATTGCTTATCACTTTTTGATGAGGCTTGTAGTTGGCGGCTTGGTTGGTTTTATCATGAAAAACCGTGCTGATTATCATAAAAAGTGGTATCGGGAATATAGGTTTGAAAAACGGCTTTATCACATTTTGAGAGTAAAGAAATGGAAAAATAAGCTGCCAACTTATTATCCAGAGGAGTTTTCCTTAAAGAAACATTCTTTTTCGGAAGTTGCACAGGCGATGTGTCAGGCAGAGATTGTCCATGAAATCATCATGGTGTTCAGTTTTTTGCCACTGTTGGCAAGTTTGAAATTTGATTCCTTTCTGACATGGCTGATTACCTCGGTCCTTGCAGCAGGGGGTGATTTTCTGTATGTTATCATCCAGAGATATAATCGGCCGCGGGTGGTCCGGCTGGCAGAAAAATAGGCAATTGGCAGGAAAAAAGCCATGTCCCGTGTGGACATGGCTTTTTTTATTTTGTGACAGTATCGGGTTCTATGGTTTTGAGCATGTGCTCATAAATTTCCGGGAACCGTTTTTTTACGTTTATAGGAACAAAAGTCTTGGCATCTACCCAGCCGTGATGGGTTTCCCCCGTATGGAAGGGGGTAGCTTCCGCGTTTTTGTAGAGTGTGTAGTGGAACGACAGCCGTGATGGGGTCAATTTGGAAAGCTGCGTTTGAATGGTGATTTCGTCCTCATACACACAGGGAAAACGGTAGTGACAAGTCAGGCTGGTCAGAGGGGTCATGATGCCCTGTTTTTCCATTTCGGAATAGGGGAGCCCAGCCTGACGGATAAATTCCGTGCGCGCGACCTCGTACCACACCGGATAGACAGCATGATGGATCACCTGCATCTGATCGGTTTCGGCATAGCGCGCGGTAACGTGGGAAGTCGTAATCATAGGGAGCCTCCTTTCGGAATAGTCACAGAACACTGGAAATATCCAGCCCAGCAAACTGCATTTCATAATAACGGGCATAGGTACCGCCGAGGGTGAGTAACTCGTCGTGGGAACCACGTTCCTGTACCTGCCCTTTTTCGATCACCAAAATCTCGTCCGCATGACGGATCGTACTCAGACGGTGTGCAATCACAATCGTGGTACGCCCTTGGGAGAGACGTTCCAGCGAAGCCTGAATATGGCGTTCGCTCTCGTTGTCGAGTGCGGAAGTGGCTTCATCAAGGATCAGAATTTTCGGGTTTTTCAGGAACACCCGCGCAATAGAAATCCGCTGTTTCTGACCGCCCGAAAGCCTTGCGCCGCGTTCCCCGACATAAGTGTCATAGCCATCGGGAAGGGTCATAATGAAGTCATGGATGCTGGCATTTTTGGCAGCACGGATAATTTCGTCAAGGGAAGCATCTGGTTTTCCGTAGGCAATATTCTCCCGTACTGTACCGCAAAATAAATACACATCCTGCTGTACGATCCCAATTGAGGAACGCAAAGACTCCAGCGTGACCTCACGCACATCCTGACCGTCAATGGTGATGCGTCCCTCCGTGACATCGTAAAAGCGCGGCAACAGGGAGCAGATGGTCGATTTCCCGCCGCCGGATGGCCCAACTAAAGCGAGGGTTTCGCCGGCAGGGATAGACAGGTCAATATGGTTGAGGACATCGTTTTGTTTGCCTTGGTAGCTGAAATCGACCCCTTCATACCGGATTTCCCCGCGGCTGACAACAAGAGGTTTCGCATGGGGAACATCCTCGATTTCGACAGGGGTTTCCATAATCTCGACAAACCGGCAGAATCCGGCATAGCCTTTTTGGAAGCTTTCCGTAAAGTTAATGAGCAGGGTAATCGGCGCGACAAAAATATTGATATACAAGGCATACAGCGCCAAATCTGTGACTTTTAAACTGCCCGTGGCAATGAAAATCCCGCCAAACACGAGGATTACGACATACAGGATTCCCTGTAAGAATCCATTTCCAGCATGGAATTTTCCCATCACCCGGTAAGCGGTATTTTTGGAATGAAGGAACGCTTCATTGCTGCGCTGGAACTTTGCTTCCTCCACCGCTTCGTTGGCAAACGATTGCACCACCCGGATTCCTGCAAGACTGTCCTGCACGTCGGCATTGACATTCCCGATTTTCTGCTGGTTATTTTTAAAGGCACGTTTCATTTTTTTATGCTGCAACAGGCTAAAAATACCCATAAGAATGACCACAGCAAATAAAATCAGGGTCAGCGGGACGTGGATCAGAAGAAGCAGCACAAAGGAACCCACAAGTTTTAAAACCGATAAAAAGAGATTTTCCGGCCCATGATGCGCGAGTTCCGAAATATCAAATAAATCCGCGATCATTTTGGACATCATTTCGCCAGTATTGTTGCGGTCATAGTACGAAAACGGCAAACGCTGCATTTTACGGAACAGGTCGCGGCGCATATCTGCTTCCATACGCGAGCCCATGATATGGCCCCATGTTGTGATATAATATTCGCATCCCAGTTTTATCAGGTACATGCCGAGTAGTCCGGCGGCAATGTAAGCGAGGCTTGCGAAAATTGCCGATGCTTCTTTTACATAGACGACCTTAGTCAGCAGATTGAGGATCTGAGGGAATGCAATATCAATCAGCGATACCATAGTTGCACAGACAAGGTCAAACAGAAACAGCTTTTTATATGGCTTATAATACTGGATAAACTTTTTTATGACAGGCATAAGACCCCTCGATCAAAACCGGCATTGGATCTCGAGCGGTTCGGGATAGTCCACGCCAAAGGTTTCGACGGTTACTTTTTTCATCACCTGATCCTCTTTGGGGCGGTCCTCATAATCGCGTTTTACTTTTACGATACGTTTGGCTTCCTCCATGCCTTCAATGACTTTTCCAAACGCAGCATATTGGCCGTCTAAATGAGGGGCGTCGGCAACCATGATGAAAAATTGTGACCCTGCACTATCAGGTTCCATGGAGCGCGCCATGGAGAGGACCCCTTCGGTGTGGGCTAAATCATTGGGGAAACCGTTCATGTAAAATTCCCCTGCGATCTCATACCCAGGACCGCCCATACCAGTGCCCTCCGGATCGCCCCCTTGGATCATAAACCCGGGGATCACACGATGGAAGATGGTACCATCATAAAACCCTTTTTTCACCAGATAGATAAAATTATGGACCGTATTGGGTGCGATTTCAGGATATAGTTCGGCTTTGATGACCCCGCCGTTTGTTTCCATTGTGACAATGGGATTTTGTTTGCTCATGCTTGTTTACCTCCATTTTTTGATTCGTTTCCATTATAATACATTTCACAAAAACCTGCAAGCATTCCCATCCGTACAAAAAGAGCAGAAGGCTTTAAATTTGATTTACCAAAATTTTCTTTCCCTCTACCATTTTTCTGTGTATTATGTTATAATCAAAATAGAGCTTTTATGGATGTTTGTACTATATTATGGTAAAATCAAAGATTAAGAATTGCTGCCCGAAAAAAGATAGGAGGAAACGATAGTATGACACAAGAGTTTTCGCGGGAAGAATTACGGTATTTAAAACTGTTAGCGGAACAATATCCGACGGTGCAGGATGTATGCACAGAGATCATCAACCTCAAAGCCATCCTGAACCTGCCCAAAGGCACCGAACATTTTATGAGTGACCTGCATGGGGAATATGAGGCATTTACCCATATCCTCCATAACTGTTCGGGGGTTATCCGCGAAAAGGTGGATCTGGTTTTCCGTGGTCTCCTCACAGAAGACCAGCGTTCCGAAATTTGCACGCTCATTTATTATCCAGAACAGAAATTGAAAGTGGTCAAGCAGGAGCCTATTGACCTCGATGAATGGTACCGCACTACCCTTTTGCAGCTGATCGAGATCGCCCAGCTGGTTTCGTCCAAATATACCCGCTCAAAAGTCCGCAAGGCTATGCCCGAGGATTTCCGTTACATCATGGATGAATTGATCCATACCCAGTCCCATGCCGACGATAACCAGCGAATGTACCACAGCAAAATTATTGATACCATTATCAGCATCCAAAATGCCGATGAGTTCATCATTGCCCTGACTGTCCTCATTAAACGTCTGGCTGTTGACCGTCTGCATATCGTTGGCGATATTTTCGACCGTGGCCCCCGGCCGGACAGCATTATGGACCTGCTGATGGAGCATCATGCCGTAGATATCCAGTGGGGCAACCATGATATTTTATGGATGGGTGCTGCAGCGGGCAGCGAGGCATGCATGGCGACCGTTGTGAAAAACAGTGTCAATCATCGCTGTTTGGATATGCTCGAGAGCGGTTACGGGATCAGTCTGCGCCCACTGACGATGTTTGCCCGTGACGTCTATACAGACTGTGAAACAACTCAACAGGCTGTTCATAAGGCGATTGCGGTGATCATGTTCAAGCTGGAGGGGCAGGTGATTAAACGTCATCCCGAATACCAAATGGATGCCCGTTTGCTGCTGCACCAGATTGATTTTGAAAACAAGACTGTCACCGTTGAAGGCAAGGTTCATCCGCTGACGACCGCATATTTCCCGACCATCGACCCAGCTGACCCATACGCACTCAGCAAAGAAGAACGGGAAATTATGGACGGTCTTTCTGAGGCATTCCGGCAAAGCGCGCAGTTGCACCGCCATGTTGAATTCCTGTATGCGGTGGGCAATCTTTACAAATGCTTCAATCAGAATCTCCTGTTCCATGGGTGTATCCCGATGGAGGAAAACGGGACGTTTACTTCGATTACGGTAAACGGTATGACGGTATTTGGCAAAACCTTGATGGATGCTTCGGAAAAAATTGCCCGTCAGGCGTACTTCAGCTCTGAGCCGGAGGAAAAACAAAATGCCTGTGACCATATGTATTATCTCTGGTGCGGGAAAAAATCGCCGCTGTTCGGCAAGGATAAGATGACCACCTTTGAGCGGATGTTTATTGCCGATAAAGACACCCATGCAGAACCCAAAAACCCTTATTACAGCCTTTATAACCAAGAGGAGATTTGCAAGAAAATTTTGCAGGAATTTGGTTTGGTCACAGATTTTTCGCACATCATTAACGGCCATGTGCCGGTAAAAGTCGGCAAGGGGGAGAACCCGGTCAAAGCGAACGGGCGTCTTATTGTGATTGATGGTGGTTTCTGCCGTGCCTACCAGAAAACCACTGGGATTGCTGGATATACCCTCATTTATAATTCCCATGGAATGCGGATTGTTTCCCACCAGCCGTTTGGGAGCATGGAAGCGGCCATTGAGGAAAATCATGATATTGAGTCCCATTCCGATTTCTTTGAAACGCAGGTCGAACGGGTTATGGTCATGGATACCGATATTGGAAATGATCTCAGTGATAAAATCTACAATTTGTCGCGGTTGCTGGCAGCCTACCGTACAGGACAACTGATCCCCCTAGGCAGCAAATAAATGGCAGCGCCCGATTTCGATGTTTTTTTCGGCAAAACCCTTTACAAATTGTTGATGCCATGCTATAATAAACAATAATAAGAATCATTCTTAAATTTAAAAAGGAGGGCTTGTCCGTTGGATACTTCTAATACCACTCTTACCGCATCTCAGAAAAAAAGACAAAATTTTAGTAAAAAACGGCAAGCGATTCTTGAAACCATTCGTAATACCACCACTCATCCTACAGCAGAATGGGTTTATCAAACCCTGAAACCCGAATATCCAGATTTAAGCCTTGGTACTGTGTATCGCAACATCGCTGCCTTTAAAAAGGAGGGGCTGATTTGTCGTGCTGCTATCGTCAATGGACAAGAGCGTCTGGATGGAAACCTTTCTGCACATTCCCACTTTATCTGTAAGGAATGTGGCGCTGTATTGGATCTTTACGAAGACGTTGCCGATCCGGCGCGCAACCAGGTCATAGAGCAAAACTATCAGGTCGAGGTGGAATATCAGAAAGTTGTGTTTTATGGGAAATGTTCCGCGTGTAAATCCGGCTCAGCCGGTTTACCATAAATTTTTAAAGAATAAGAGAGGTAATTTCCAATGAAAAAGTTTGTATGTACAGTTTGCGGTTATATCTTTGAAGGTGCTGCTGCTCCGGCAGAATGTCCAGTTTGCCATGCTGGCGCTGATAAATTTAAAGAGCAGTCTGCAGAAGGCGGCTTTGCTTGTGAACACGAAATCGGTGTTGGCAGCAAAGATAGCATTGAAAAGGATGTTTATGAGGGTCTGATTGCGAACTTCAACGGCGAGTGCTGTGAAGTTGGTATGTACATTGCTATGGCTCGTCAGGCTGACCGCGAAGGCTATCCAGAAATCGCAGAGGCGTTCAAAAAATACGCTCTCGAAGAAGCAGAACATGCTGCTAAATTTGCTGAGCTGCTTGGTGAAGTTGTTACCAAGAGTACAAAACAAAATCTGCAAATGCGTGCTGACGCCGAAGCTGGTGCTTGCGCTGGTAAATTAGAGCTTGCCAAACGTGCAAAAGAACTCAACTACGATGCCATTCATGACACCGTTCATGAGATGGCA
This sequence comes from uncultured Eubacteriales bacterium, assembly GCA_949741605.1. Lineage (GTDB taxonomy): Bacteria > Bacillota > Clostridia > Oscillospirales > Acutalibacteraceae > UMGS1071. The sequence continues at coordinate 10,967 of CATJNB010000053.1, forward strand.
AAAGACGAAGCCAGACATGGCGCAGGGTTTGCGGGCCTGCTCAAGAGATATTTCTAAGCTGTAATCCCAATTAAAACATAAGTAAGGGAACGAATCACCTAGTTGGTTCGTTCCCTTTTTTATGCTTATCTTTCCCATTCGGCACGTTTCAACTGACGCACCAGTGATGCCGTGCATCCCCAAAAGATATTTTAGTACAAATATTTATTAAAGTCAATAGTAAAGATTTGTACTTTGATACCCTATGGATAGACTAATTCAGAAAGGGGTATCGTGATGGAATACTATGTTCATTATTTGCGAGGACTGCGGGAGGATCATGATCTTACACAAAAAGAAGTTGCAGAAATATTAGGGACATCCCAAACCATGTACGCACGTTATGAACGGGGAGCAAACGAACTGCCGATCCGTCATCTCATCACCCTGTGCAAATTTTACAACATATCGTCCGATATGGTACTGGGGTTGAAAAAAAGAAAATGAGAAAATCCGGTATCGATACGGTTGTCCGATACCGGGTTTTTCATGCACTATTTAAGTGGTCGTGGCGACGGAGGGAGAGATGTTTTTGGGTGAGGCGATGGTTCACGTCACTGCGTAGCAGGGTATAGGCCATGGAGGATAGTGGGATACACAAAAGCATCCCAAACACGCCCCAGACCGCACCGCCGATAGTCACGGCAACCAATACCCAAATAGAGGGAAGCCCAACGGAATTGCCTACCACATACGGATAAATCAGGTTGCCTTCGATTTGTTGGATCGCGACGAAAAGCAACAGGAACCAAAAGGCTTTTCCGGGTTCGGCA